>NZ_JBFACU010000056.1:26885-31131 GCF_040641015.1 Streptomyces sp. NPDC021356
CGGTGCCCTGCTCACCCGGCGGGACCCCCCGCCGTCCTGGCCCGGTGCCCTGCTCACCCGGCGGGACCTCCGACCCTTCCGGCCCTGCTGACCGGCGGACCCCGGCGGCTCGCCCGGGCCTCTTCCCGCCCGGCCGGCCCCGCCCGCTACGCCAGCAGCCCCCGCAGCGGGAACGCCGCCCGCCGGGTCGCGCGGATCGCCTGGTCCAGGCGGTCCGCCGGGTCGTACCCCGCCTCCCAGTCGGCCCACGTCACCGGCCACCGCCCGTCCGTCATCCGCAGCGGCCCCAACTGCCGTGTCCGCGCGTACACCTCCTGCCGCCAGCTCTCCGGGATCACCGTCTCCGGCTCCACCGGCCGCCCCGCCGCGATCCCCACCAGATGCGTCCACGACCTGGGGACGACGTCCACCACCGCGTAGCCGCCCCCGCCCAGCGCGACCCACCGCCCGTCGGCGTGCTCGTGCGCCAGTTCGTGGCACGCCACCTGCACGGCGCGCTGCGCGTCCAGCGACACCGCGAGATGCGCCAGCGGGTCCTCGAAGTGGGTGTCGGCGCCGTGCTGCGTCACCAGCACCTGCGGCCGGAAGTCCGCGAGCAGTTCCGGGACGATCGCGTGGAACGCCCGCAGCCATCCCGCGTCCCCGGTCCCGGCCGGCAGCGCCACGTTCACCGCCGAGCCCTCCGCGCAGTCGGCGCCCGTCTCCTCCGGCCAGCCGGTCTGCGGGAACAGCGTCCGGGGATGCTCGTGCAGCGAGACCGTCAGCACCCGCGGGTCCTCCCAGAACGCCGCCTGCACCCCGTCCCCGTGGTGCACGTCGACATCGACGTACGCGACCCGTTCGGCACCGAGTTCGAGGAGCCGGGCGATCGCCAGCGCCGCGTCGTTGTACACGCAGAAGCCGGACGCCGCACCGGGCATCGCGTGGTGCAGCCCGCCCGCGAAGTTCACCGCGTGCAGCGCGTCGCCGTGCCACACCGCCTCCGCCGCACCCACCGACTGACCGGCGATCAGCGCGGAGACGTCGTGCATCCCGGCGAACGCGGGATCGTCCGTCGTCCCCAGCCCGTACGCCCCGTCGGCCGCCCCCGGATCCGCCGACGCGGCCTTCACCGCCTCGATGTAGTCCAGCCGGTGCACGAGCCGCAGCGTCGACTCCCCGGCCGGCTTCGCCGCGACCAGCCGCACCTCGCGGTCGAGCCCGAGGGCACCGACCAGTTTCCGGGTCAGGGCGAGGCGGACCGGGTCCATCGGATGGTCCCGGCCGAAGTCATACCCCGTTACTGCCTCGTCCCACATCAGCTGTGCGCGGCCGCTCATGCCCGCCACCGTATCGGTCCGTCCGCGGCGCGAACGACCTGGCGTAGACCAGCGTCACCAGCACCAGAACCATCGGCACCAGCATCGCCCCGCGATAGCTCCACGCATCGCCCAGCGCGCCCACCAGCGGCGAGCCGACCAGGAAACCCACGTAGTTGAAGATGTTCAGCCGCGCGATCGCCGCGTCCGACGCACCCGGGAACAATCGCCCGGCCGCGGCGAAGGTCTGCGGCACCAGCACACACAGCCCGAGCCCCAGCAGCGTGAACCCCAGCATCCCCGCCCAGGCCCCCGGCGCCCCGGCCACCACCGCGAACCCCAGCGCCGCCACCAGCGCACCCAGCCGCACCACGGCCACCGCCCCGAACCGCCGCACCCCCACGTCCCCGATGGCCCGCCCCAGCAGCGTGGTCACCATGTAGACGTTGTACGGCACCGTAGACAGCTGCTCCGAACTCCCCAACGTGTCCTGGAGATACTTGGCGCTCCAGTTGGAGACCGTCGAGTCACCGATGTACGCGAAGGTCATCACCAGGCAGAGCGGCAGCAGCAGCCGGAACACCAGCGCCCCGCCCGCGCCCCCGTCGCCAGTCCCCGGGACCCCGGCCGCGGCGGCCTTCCCGTCGACGTACCACCGGCTCCCCACGAACGTCGCCGGCAGCAGCACCGCCACCACCGGCAGGTACGACACCCACAGCGCCAGGTGCCAGTGCGCCCCCACCCAGGCCAGCGAGGCGCCGACGATCCCGCCCAGGCTGTAGGCGGCGTGGAAACTGAGCATGATGCTGCGCCCGTACGTCCGCTGCAGGCTCACCCCGAGCATGTTCATCGACGCGTCCAGCACACCCACCGCCAGCCCGAACACGCCGAGCGTCAGCGCCATTTCGGCGACCCGGTCACCGGCCCCGGCACCGAGCAGCGCCAGCAGGACGACCGGCTGCGACCAGCGCAGCAGCCGGCTGGGCCGGATGCGCTTGACCAGGTTCTCGGTGGTGACGCTGCCGACCCCCGCCAGGATCGGCACGGCCGCCAGGAAGACCGGCAGCAGGCCGTCGGAGACCCCGTACCGGTCCTGGATCGCGGGGATGCGCGTCACGAGGAGGGCGAAGGCCGCGCCCTGGGCGAAGAAGCTGAACGCCAAAGAGGCCCTACCGCGCCGCAGCACATCTGTCATGGCGGCGAGCGTAGGGCCCGAGGCTACCTGTGGGTAGATCCGGTCAAAGATGAATTTCCCTCAGGTTCAGCTTGGTTCGGTTGGTGTGGGGCGGTTCAGGCCGCGAGGGTGGTGGCGGCGACCGCGGGCTGCGCGGCCCCGGCCTGGCCGGCCTCGACCTCGGCGGTCAGCAGCCGCTCCATCGGTTCGACGGCCAGTCCGCCACCGACCACGAAGGCGACCGCCAGCGCGCCGACCATGAAGACCGTGCCGAGCCACACCATCGTGTCCACGGGCAGGGTGTACGCGCCCACCACCCGTCCCACGCACTCGGCCAGCAGCGCCAGGCCCCAGACGACGGAGAACACGCGCTCCTTGCTCCGGAAGGCGGCGGAACCGGCCGCCGCACCGGACATCAGCCGCTCCCAGGCGGCCTCCTTGGCGGTGTCGCCCTTCACCATGAAGGGCTTCATCCCCGCGGTCATCATCGGCTTGCCGAGCACCACGGAGACCAGGATGCCGATGGCGACGGTGCTGCTGACCCCGCTGTCCTTGGCGAGCATCAGCCGCGGGTCACCGGAGACGAAACTCAGCAGCAGCGAGACGACGTTCACGAAGAGGATCAGAGCCGCCAGGGCGTTGGCCCGGCGCTCGCTGAACACGCTCCACACCGTCCGCGCGGCCGGCACCGCGCTGCTCCAGGCCAGCGCGGCGAAGGTGCTCATCCCGAAGACGTCCTTGAAGGCGTAGTACGAGCCGAGCGGCACCGCGATGTCCAGGATCAGCGGCTTGAAGTTGTCCAGGACACTCGGGTTCTGGGCGGTGTTCCGGCTGTGGTTCCCCGTGTTCTTCGTCATGCCCCAAGCTTCGCCGCCGCAGGGGGTCCGCCGACAGAAACGATCGTCCGGAGGTCCGCATGACAAATGTCAGCCCCGCGCCGGTGGCCCCGGTCATGCCCGGGATCAAACCAGCAGGTCAGCCAACTCGGTCATGTCGGGGAAGAGTCGGGTCGCGCCGTCGAGCCGGTCGGCGGGCGTCATGGCGGTGAACCCGTACACGTCCATCCCGGCCGCCAGGGCGGCCCGCACGCCCAGCGGCGAGTCCTCGACGACCACGCACCGCCCCGGCGCGACGCCCATCCGCTCGGCCGCGTACAGGAAGAGGTCCGGCGCCGGCTTGCCCCGCCCGACGTCCTGCGAACTGAAGATCCGGGCGTCGTCGAACCACCGGTCGAGCCCCGTCGTCCGGTGCCCCACCCGGATCCGCTCATGACTGCCCGACGAGGCGACGCAGTACGGCGTCCCGTCCGCCGCCAGCTTCTCCAGCATCTCGACGACGCCGGGCACTGGCTTCAGCTCCCGCTGGAACGCGGCGAAGACACGGGCGTGGAAGACGTCGTCGAAGTCGTCGGGCAGCCGCTCCCCCGTACGTTCCAGCACGAAGTCGTGGACCCGGTGCATGGCCGCCCCCATGTAGTCACGCAGGGAGTCCTCGTAGGAGGTGGGGTGCCCCAGCTCGGTCAGATAGGCGGCGAGGAGACGGTTCGAGATCGGCTCGCTGTCCACGAGCACGCCGTCGTTGTCGAAGATGACGAGGTCATAGCGCATACCCAGGAGCCTAGACAGCCCCTGGAAAGCAGAAAACCCCGCACCATGAGGTGCGGGGTTTTCCCTAAAATCTGTTCGGCGGTGTCCTACTCTCCCACAGGGTCCCCCCTGCAGTACCATCGGCGCTGTAAGGCTTAGCTTCCGGGTTCGGAATGTAACCGGGCGTT
>NZ_JBFACU010000057.1:0-30847 GCF_040641015.1 Streptomyces sp. NPDC021356
AAAGACGACACCGCCCTGCCCACCGAACTCACCGCATAGCCTCAAATACGAGATCACCGAGTGGCCGTCGATACACCACTCCAGCGGACGTGACCGGCGCCGGCCGTGTACCGGCAGGCAGCGGCTCCAGGCCGGGAACGAAGAACTCGACGAGGCGGGCTCGACACACACGGACGTTTCCCGTGCCGCTACCGAGGGCGTGGCAGGTGCGACACCCCCTTCCGACACGTCACAGAGGATCTCGAGGGCCCCGTCACTCACTGCCTGGCCGACCGCCCGCCAGCCGGCCAGGCGCGTCACCGCTCTGTCCGGTCAGCACACCTGGAGCGCGGCGGTTCGGCAGGGGCCGTGCACACGAAATCCCCCCACGTGATCGCCGAGGTTCTTCCTCGTGATCGCCGCGGTTCTTCGTGTGCCGGCCGTGCGTCCTGCCGACCGCGTGAGGCAGGACTACGAGGTGGGCACGGGCGCCACGCCGTCCTCGTCCGCTGCGGCGGTCGTGCTCTTCCTGAGCAGGGACTCCGCAGCCCAGGCGCCGGGCCCGATGCAGGCGATGAGCAGGAACGTCCAGCAGAACATGACCGCCGGCTCACCCCCGTTGTCGATCGGGAACAGAGCGTTGGGCTGGTGCACGCTGAAGTAGGCGTAGGCCATGGACCCTGAGCAGACGACGGCTGCCGTCCGCGTGAACAGGCCGAGGGCCACGAGGGCTCCACCGGCCAGTTCGATGACTGCGGCCCACCATCCCGGCCACTGGAGGGCGGGTACCGTGCCGCCGCCGTGGGCTCCGCCCAGGACGCCGAACAGGGACGCCGCGCCGTGACAGGCGAAGAGGAAGCCGGTCACCAGGCGGAACACGGCCTGGGCGACCGGACGCACGCCGCGTAAGGACAGCGCCGATGAGAAGTTCATGGGGGTTGCTCCTCGAGTACGTGAGAGACCCGACCACAAGCCGGGTTTCTCGTCATAGGCATGACACATCACATCTAGCTCAGGACACGGCTCCCGCACCAGCGGTCGGAAGCTCTGCGTTTCCTCTGAGACGGACGGGGTGAGCGACCGGTCAGGGTCCATCTCACCGGTCACGACGGCCCGGCGCCGTGAGCGGGACGGGAAGTCGCTCGGTTCGCCTCGGATCCGGCAGGCGCCGACCGCCTTCGCGATCTCCGGGGCTGCCCAGCGAGCTGCGGCCTCATTGTCATCGGCAGCACGACCTGCGGTTCGGGGGCGACTCTCACGGCCGTCTCGTACGTGGATCAGGGCCCGCCTACGCGATCACGGTCACGGGCCCCATGGCGGAGACAGTGACAGCGCGAACCACGCGGACGTGCAGGAGTCCGTCCCGCGCACCACGTCATCATGAGACCACGACCCTCGTCGGCCTCATCTCGCCCTCGCCGCACGCGCGGCGGTGGCCGGGGCGGGGTCAGTGGGATCACGCAGCGGACGGATGACGATGTCGCCCTTCGTACGGCCGGCCGCGGTGACCGCCTCGGCGTACTCGCGGGCCGCCTGCCGCAGCGCGTCGACCGTCGCCCTGGCCCCCGTGGCGGCGCCTCCATGGCCGGTGCGGTACAGGATCCGCGTGATCTGGCTGCCGGTGACGGGCAGGGTCGTCACCGTCGAGTGATCGAACTGCGCGGCTAGGAACGCGGGCAGGATCGCGGCGCCGATCTGCCCGGCCAGCATCGCCTGGACGGCGATCATGTGGTCGGCGAGGTGCTCGACCGACGGCACCACTTTGTGAACGTCCGCGAAGCGGGCGAAAGCACGTCCGCGTGCCGAATTCAGGGGAGCGCCGATCCAGGGCCTGCCGGAGAGTTCGGCGGCGGTGGCCGGTATGTCCCAGGCGGCAGGGACGACCACGCGGTACTCGTCCTCGCTCAGCACCTGCGCCCCTACCCCAGGCGGGAGCGCCACCGCCGTGTCCCGGTCGTCGATGATCACCAGGACGTCCAACTCACCCAGGCGCAGCTGCCGCAGGCCATCGGTCAGTCCGGCTTCGAGGAACCTGGGCTCAAGACGCGGATGCCACCGGTCCAGCAGTCGCAACGCCGGGGCGGCGATCCGGGCCAGCACCCACGACGTCGCCCCGACGGCCACCGGCCCTTGCGCGACCTGATCGTTCGCGGCGCTCAACTGCTGTGCGGCCAGGGTCAGTTCCTGGCCGATGCGTTCGCCGGTGGTGGCCAGTAGGCGACCGGCCGCGGTGAGTTCCAGCCGTCCGCCCGAACGGTCCACCAGCGGAAGACCGACCTCCCTTTCCAGACTGGCCAGTTGCTGTGAGACCGCCGAGCGCGTGTGTCCGAGGGCACGGGCCGCCGACGCCACCCCGCCGCTCCGCGCGATCGCGTGCAGGACCAGCAGACGCCGGGGATCGAGGTTCATGCGCGGCCCCCCCCTCCTGCGTCTCGGGCGCCATCGTCGCACGGCGGCCGTGCGGGCACCAGTTCTCCTGTCGGGGGTGGCAAGCGCCTCTGAACGACCGGGCTGCGTCGCGGCCGTGCGGCTGCCAGACTTGCCGGCGTTCCCCGAGCCCCGGCCGAGACCTTCTGTGGCCCCGTGCGCCCGGAACCGGGTCCGCCCTGTCCCCGAGGAGGCCACACGTGGCACCTGCCGTTCCGCTCCGCATACGGACAACAGCGGTGCTCGCCCTCACGGCGGCCTGTGCGTTGACGACGGCCTGCGGCCCCTCCGATTCTCCCGGCGCCCGCCCGGCACCGCCGGCCCTGCCGGGCGGCACCGCCGCGTCCGCCTCCGCCGGCCCCGGCGGCACGACAGGTTCCGACGGCGACGGCGATACGGCCCGTACCTCATACGCACTGACCGCACCCCGGAACGCGGCCGGCTACCCGCAGGGCCGGCCCCCGGCCTCCCTCGTCAGCACCGTGAACGCCGACCTCAGGCAGACCGCCGCGCGGCTCGGCGTGTCCGGCACCCCCGTGCAGGCCTACTACGACGACCGCGCGGACGGCGCGTGGATCTTCTACAACGGTGTCACCGGCACCGGCTTCGATCCCGACCGCCTGCACGACATCCTCGACGAACTCCCGGCCAGCCGGGAGGACGGCGCCGGAGACCGCTTCACCACCAGCGCGCTGGACGCCGCGCCCGGCCCCCATGGCGGCCGGGCCATCTGCAACACCACCATGGTGCAGAACACGATGTTCACCACGGCCGCCACCACCTGCTCGTGGTTCACTCCGACCACCGCCGCCGGCATCAGCCTCGTCATCAAGGGGGACGGCAGCAGCACCAAGGTGGGCTTCACCGCCGCCGACGTCGCCCCGATCATGCGCGCGATCCGTGCGGACGTCGAGCAGCCGAAGGCCTGACCTCCGCAGGAGGACGCCTGGGGGAACAGCCGGTCCTCGCAGAGGCTCAGAGCGTACGGCTGCTGGTGCCGGCAGGACCCCCGAGGCCACTCCGAGCCGCAGCAGGGGGCGGCGGCCGCCGCCGTCACCCCCTCCCGGCTCAGCCGTCCGGTGTGCCCGCCACGTCATCCAGGAGGTCCAGGACGTCCTCGACGGGCCTGCGGGGCGTCGCCGGACCGGCTGGTCCGTAGCCGAGGCGCAGCACCATCTGGACGTGGCCCCGGCCGGCGACGGGATCGCGGGTCAGCAGACGCAGGTCCGCGCTCTCCAGCGGATGGGAGGTCAAAGACGTGGCCAGGCCGGCCGATGTGGCCTCCAGCAGGACTCGTTCCAGCGCCTGACCGGCGACCAGCCAGTCCGCCGGTCCGTCTCCGCGTGTGCTCAGCAGGGCCAGGTGCGGGTGTTCCTCGAAGGCCGAGCGGTCACGTCCGGCCACCGGCGGCGCCCCGCGAAGTCCCGCAGCAGGGGCTTGCCGTCCCGTCGGCTCGGGCCGAAGGCGTACTCCGGGACGCCGTCGACGGCGGACTGCGCCTCCGCGCCGAACCTGGTCCACCGTGTCAGATCCTCGAAGGCGGACGGGTCGAGCGTGTCACGACTCTCCGCGTCATGGACGAGATCCAGCACCGCGTCGACATGCCATGGCCCGGGGAACAGCAGTTCAGCTCCCTCCTGAGCGGCGGCGGCCAGGAGAGCGGCCCGGACCTGCTCCGGCACCTCCCTTTCCTCGAAGGGACAGCGGCTGGTGTGCCGCCGGGCGAGCCACGGGTACAGCCGGCGCGGGGCGTCGGCGTCCGGATCGGCGCCGCCTCGGCCGGGTCCGTGCGGGAAGCGCACCTCGGCGAGCAGCAGCGGGTCCGCCGGGTCGGGCAGCAGGCGGACGTGAGCGGTGAGTCCGGCATGGGCGGCGGCGACACGCAGGTTGAACAGAGCCGCACCGCAGCCGATGTGCAGGGCCCGGTCACCCGGGTCGCTGCGGTGCATCGCGCGCTCCGGGTCGGCGCGGAGGCGGAGCACGCGCGTGTCGGCCGACCAGCGGAACCTCCAGGGCTGCGCGTTGTGCATGGAGGGGGCGATCGTGGCGTCGGCGACCAGTGCGGTCACCGTCCGCACGTCAAGCTGTCGTGAGGGCATCGCGACCTCCTCGGGCATCTCCCCCGTGCCCTCTCAGTGAACCGCCCCCGTCCACCCTCCGCATTGAGCCGACCGGCCCGAAGTGGAGGCCCAGCAGTCCTGCGAAGGGCCCGCGCGGCGCGGTCGGGACATGCGCTCGTCGTCCGGCCGCTGGGGACGACGCCGTCCGTGTCCGAGGCGCGATGGCGAGGAGGGGCCAGGGCGGAACCGGCCGACGCGTGTCAGCCGGCTCCGCGGTCTCCTCACCTCCCCGGCGGCAGCGCCGCCTGCGCGCAGTGCGTACAGCGGCTCGCCCCCACCGCGTTCTGAGGATCGCCACCTTCGTCCGGGGCATCGCTTGTCCGGAGCATTCCTCACCCGGAATCGGGACGACCCCCGGTGTACCTACGGCCGCGTCGCCGACCGTCGCCTCCCGGCCGGGGACGGCTCCGCTCCGGCTCAGGTGGCGGACCGGCCCGCGAGCACGCGGCGGACGCCGTGGGCCGCGGCGCCTGCGGCGAGCACGGCGACGCCACCGCCGCCCCCGTTCTGATCACGGGGGAGAGCCGTCCGACACCCGCGGACCGTACCGTCTCGGCCAGTGGCGCGGAGGCCTCGGCCACGCGGCTGGGTCCGAGCACCATCAGGGCGCAGGCGGTGACGAGCGCATAGACGACGACGGTGGCGCCCAGCGCGAGGCGGAGGGCACGGGGGATGGTCCGCCACGGATCGCGTACCTCCTCCCCCGGCGTGGCGATCCGCGCGTAGCCGGCGAAGGCGAAGAACAGCAGCCCTCCGGCCTGCAACACCCCGCCGAACGACGCGTGCGCTCCCCCGCCCGGACGAGACACGCTCACGGCGCCGGAGGTCAGGGAGACCGCCACGACGGCAGCGAGAACCGCCGGCACGAATGTGACGATCGCCCGGGTCAGCCACGCCGACTTCCGCACACCGGCGTAGGTGACGGCGGTCAGTGCGACCACACCCGCGACCGCGTGTGCGTGGCCGGGCCCGAGACCGATCACCACGGCGTCCGGCACTCCCAGGCGGCGTTCCAGCTCGTCCGGCGCTCCGGCCGTCGTCGAAGCCCTGCCCATCTTGCCGGCCCTCCCCCTCGCCCGATCACGGTTTTCCGGCATCGGGAAACGACAGGCCGACTCACGGTCTGTCCCAGGACCCGACCGCTCGTGCGAGCACCGCACTGCGCCGGGAACCGCGGCCGGTCGACTGCGGCAGCGGTGGACGGCGCCGCCCGCCCGGCCGGGCGCGGCCGACGCGGTCCGCCGGACGGACGTCGGCCGGTGCGCGGTGGGAGCCGGGGGCGCTGTTCTCCGTCCGCCCGCGCGTCAGCGGCAGCCGGACGCCCCTGCGACCGCGGTGAGGCTGAAGCGCGGGAACGGGTTCCGGCAGAGAATTCGCCGGAGTCCGTCGCCGCAGTCGGCGGGCCGTCACGCCCGCTGCGGGACCACCGCCACCGGGCAGCTCGCGTGGTGCAGCAACGCGTGCGCGGTGCGGCCCAGTTGGAGCCCGAAGCCGCCCGTTCTGCGCCGGGCGCCGAGGACCACCAGGTCGGCGGCGGCCGAGCGGTCCACCAGCACCCTGTGTGCCGGTCCCTCGACGGTCGCACGCCGCACCCGGACCGCCGGGTGGTCGTCCATCGCCTCGCTCAGCAGTTCTTCGACGAGTGCGGCGGCCTGTGCCACGTGTCCCAGGACGGAGTTCCCGCCCGCCGTCGGGGTGCCGGCCGTCCCGGGTTCCGGGATGCGCCAGGCGCGTACGACCTGGAGGACGCAACGGCGTGCCTCGGCCTCGTGGAAGGCGAACCGGACCGCCTCGCGACCGGTCTCGGCTTCGGCTGCGCCGAGCAGGATCCGCTCGTGCGTCCCGGCCAGGCCGGCCGTGTCCCCGCGGACCACGACCGCCGGGCACCGTGCCATGCCGGCCACCGCGAGGCTCACGGACCCCAGCAGCAGCCCCCTCAGCTCGCCCCGCCCCCGGGAGCCGGTGACCACGGCGAAGGCGGTGTCTCCGGCGCCCAGCAGAGCATGGACCCCGTCCTCGGGAAGGACGTCGGTGGTCACCTTCACCGCGGGGTTGCGGCGCTGTGCCCGCTCTTCGGCGGCGGCGACCACGTGCTCGGCCATCACCTGCTCCGAGGGACACTGAGGACTGCCCGAGGGCACGGTCCCCTCGTAGCGCTCCCACAGTGAGCCGTACACCAGCCGCAGCGGCAGACCGTGCAGGGCGGCCTCGTCCACCGCCCAGTCGACCGCGGTCAGGCTCGGACCCGAACCGTCCACACCCACGACCAGGGGCAACTCCATCCTCACCACCGCCTCTCGCCGAAACGCCGCGTCGCACGGCGGGACCTCCTGTTGCCACCGTGGCATCCGGTGCGGTCCGCCGCGAGGGCCGACCGGCCCCTGCACGGAACGCAGGGCCCCGGCTCCAGGGCCCGGGCAGCCGCCGACAGCGGCGGCGCCCGGCACGGCAACGCCCTGGACGTGGGCCGCTCGGCCCGGTCCGGTGCCCGGCCGGCCTCTGTGGGGCGGGGACGAGGCACCGCAGGCTGGAGAACGGGACCGCGGAGGGAGACGTACGCAATGACCGACACCGAGCAAGCACCGGTGCACGCGCTGCTGACCGACGGCACCACCATCCGGATCCGCCGCTCGAACCCCGCTGACCGCGCCGGGGTCCTGCACCTGTACGAGGCGATGTCCGACGAGAACCTGCGGCTGCGGTTCTTCGCACTGAGCCGTGCCTGCGCCCGGCAGGCGGCCGAACGTGTGGCCGCAGCGCCGCGCCCCGGCTACCGCGCCCTGGTCGCCGAGCATGACGGCCGTCCGATCGGCCTCGCCGAGTACGAGACCGACCCACACGGCTCGACAGCGGACGTCGCACTGGCGGTCGCCGACGACTGGCACCACCGCGGGGTGGCCACGCTGCTGCTCGAACACCTGGCGGACGCCGCCCGCACCGCGGGTGTCACCGCGTTCACCGCCGACGCCCTGGCGGAGAACCTCGACGTGCTGCGCGTCTTCCACGATCTCGGCCTGCGGGTGACCCGGCGCTACGACGGCCCGGAGGTGCACTGCGTGGTGGAGCTGACCGAGGACGAGACCTACCTGAGCGCCGTGGACACGCGCGGACGCCTCGCCGACGTCGTCAGCCTGCGCCCGCTGCTGCGCCCGGCGTCCGTCGTGGTGATCGGGGCCGGCCGCAGGCCCGGTTCCGTCGGACGCGCCGTCCTGCGGAACATCGTCACCGGTTCCTTCACCGGGAGGGTCTTCGCGGTCCATCCGGCCGCTTCCACGATCGCCGGGGTGCACGCGTACCGGTCCGTCACCTCACTGCCGCAGGTGCCCGACCTCGCGGTGATCGCCGTTCCGGCGGCAGCGGTCCCGCAGGAGTGCGGGAAGACGGGGGTGGGTGCGCTCCTCGTCGTCACGGCCGGATTCGACGCCGCCGGGGCGGCCGCTCTCATGGACGTGTGCCGCCGCCACGGCATGCGCCTGGCGGGTCCCAACTGCCTGGGCCTGGCCAACACCGAGGAGGGCGTCCGCCTGGACGCCACCTTCGCCGCCCGGCACCCCGGTGCGGGCACGGCCGGGGTCGCCGTGCAGTCGGGCGGCATCGGCATCGCGCTGCTCGACGGACTGGCCCGTCTCGGTGTCGGCGTGTCGAGTTTCGTCTCGCTCGGCGACAAGTACGACGTCAGCGGCAACGACCTGCTCCAGTGGTGGGAGGCCGACGGGCGCACCGGTCTCGCGATGCTGCACCTGGAATCCTTCGGCAACCCGCGGGCCTTCTCCCGTACCGCCCGCAGGGTCGCCCGACGGATGCCGGTGCTCACCGTGGACGCGGGCCGCTCCGAGGCCGGGCGCCGGGCCGCGGCCTCGCACACGGCGGCGGCGGCCACACCCACGATGACCCGCCAGGCGCTGTTCACCCAGGCCCGCGTCACGGCCACCCGTACGATCGGCGAACTCCTCGACGCGGCGGCTCTGCTGCACTCCCAACCACTGCCGGCGGGCACGAAGACAGCCGTGGTCACCAACGCCGGCGGTGCCGGTGTGCTGGCCGCGGACGCCTGCGCGGAGGCCGGTCTGGCCGTACCCGCCCTGCCGGCCGACTCGGTGAACGCGCTGCTGGCCCTGCTGCCCCCGGGTGCCGCCGCGACGAACCCGGTGGACGCCACCGCGACGGTCGGCGAGGACCAGTTGCGCGCCTGCGTGGAGCACCTCGCCCGCGACGCGGCGGTCGACGCGGTCCTGGTCGCCCTCGTCCCGACGGCAGTGGCCGCGGCGATCGGAGAGGACCTTGTCAGGGCGCTCACCGACGTCCCCGAACCGCTGCCACGACCTGTCGTCGCGGTCCTTCCCGCGCAGTCGGCTCGCGTCGAGCTGCTGGACACCTGCGCCGAGGGCACTCTGCCCGCCTACTGCGACGCTCAGGACGCCGCGCGTGCGCTGGCCCACGCGGCCACCCGTGCCCGGTGGCTGGCGACACCGACCGGCGACGTGGCGGAACTACCGGACGTGGACAGCCGACGGGCGAGGCAGGTCGTCGCCGGGTTCCTCGAGGACAACCCCGAGGGTGGCTGGCTCGATCCGCGGACCGCCTCCAGCCTGCTCGGCTGCTACGGCCTGCCACAGCTCCCGTGGGCCTGGGCGCGCGACGAGGACGAGGCCGTGGCGGCCGCGCGGCAGCTGGCGGGAAGCGGCGGGCGCGTGGTGATGAAGGCGTACTGGCCGGGCCTGCTGCACAAGACCGAGGAGCACGCGCTCCATCTCGACCTCCAGGGCCCCGACCGCATCAGGGCGGCCCACCGGGACCTGGTGAACCGGTTCGGCGACCGGCTGACAGGTGTGGTGGTACAGCCACTCGCCGAACGCGGCATTGAGTTGTTCGCGGGGGTGGTGCAGGACGAGGTCTTCGGCCCTCTGGTGGTGTTCGGGCTCGGCGGGACGGCGACGGAGGTCCTGGCCGACCACGCCGGCCGGCTCGCTCCGCTCACCGACCGCGGCGTGCGGGACCTGCTGGCCTCCCCGCGCTGCGCGCCGCTGCTCCGCGGCTGGGCGGGCGCCCCGGCCGTCGACCTGGACGGTCTCCAGCAGCTGCTGCACCGTCTGTCCCGGATGGCGTGCGACCTGCCGCAACTGGCCGAGGCGGACCTCAATCCCGTGCTGGCCGGGCCACACGGGATCACCGCGCTCGACGTCCGCGTCCGCCTTCTCCCGCGCCGTCCCCACGACCCGTATCTGCGCCGCCTGCGCTGAGCGGACGCGCGGACCCGGGCCCCGGGGCTCTTGGGGCCGAAGGGCCCTCGAAGGAGTCCGGGCGGCCCGTGGCGTCCTGCATCCGGGCGACCGCACGCTGAAGGTGAGTCGGCCCTCCCACCAGGTCGGCAGCGCGGAAGGAGCCCTGCGATGACCTCCACCACCACCCTGACCGCCGCCCTGCCGGCCGAACACCGGGCACAGCTGATGTCCCTGGCCCGCAACGTCTCCTTCGGCACGGGGGCCCGCTTGTTCGAGGAGGGACAGCACGCCGAGAGGTTCTGGATCGTCAAAACCGGAACCGTCGCCCTCGATCTGCGCGTCCCCGGCCGCCGCGCCGCCGTCATCGAGAACCTGAGCCATGGTGAACTGGTCGGCTGGTCCTGGCACTTCCCGCCGTACCTCTGGCATCTGGGCGCCGAGGCCACCAGCCCGGTACGGGCCCACGAGTTCGACGCGGCCACCGTACGGATGCTGTGCGAGCGGGATGCGGAATTCGGACGGGCCGTCGCCCGCTGGGTCAGCCAGGTGGCCGCCCACCGGCTGCACGCGGCCCGGATCCGCCTCCTGGACCTGTACGCCCCCTACGGCAGCGGACGCCGGTGACCCACCGGGCAGCCGGGGCGGACAACGGCCCCCGGACCCCCTGAGGAGGAGATCAAGATCATGTCCAGCAGCCCGCACTCCGTCAGCGACGTCATGACACACACCGTGGTGGCCGTGGGACGCGACGCCCCGTTCAAGGACATCATCGCTCTCATGGGGCAGTGGAAGGTCAGCGCGCTCCCGGTCCTGGAGGGCGAGGGCCGGGTGATCGGCGTCGTCTCCGAGGCCGATCTGCTGCCGAAGGAGGAGTTCCGCGACAGCGACCCGGACCGTTTCACCCAACTGAGGCGCCTGCCCGACCTCGCCAAGGCGGGCGCACTGACCGCCGGGGAGCTGATGAGCACCCCGGCCGTCACCGTCCACGCGGACGCCACACTCGCCGAGGCGGCCCGCGTCATGGCCGTGCGAAGGGTGAAACGGCTTCCCGTCGTCAGTGCCGAGGGCATGCTCGAAGGAGTGGTCAGCCGCGCAGACCTGCTGAAGGTGTTTCTCCGTCCGGACGACGACATCGCCGAGGAGGTACGGCGTGAAGTCGTCTCGCCCCTCTTCCCCGCTCCCGTCGAGCCGGTCCGCGTCGAGGTGTGCGACGGGGTGGTGTCCCTTACCGGGCGCATCCGGGACACGTCGTTCGTTCCCGTCGCCGCGCGCCTCGTACGCGCCGTCGAAGGCGTGGTGGACGTCGAGTGCCGCCTGGCGAGCGGGTCCGCCCCGAAGGGACCGGTCTGAGCGGGCATTCCTCGGGTTCCTCACCGGGCACCGGTGGGAACGACACAAGCGACACGGTCATGGAACCCCACGCCGGCGTGGAACGTCAGGGAGCTCCCTTGCCGGGCGCCGGTGCACGGGTGCCGGGTCCCGCTCCCCGGGTGCTGGGTCCCGTCCGCCGCGACGGACCGCCGTCACCCGCCGCCGGCCCGCAGTGCCGCCGCGACGCCGTGATCTCGGAGCGCACGTCCACCACGCCTTCGACGGAGCGGACCAGGCGCAGGGCGAGGGGCACCACGGACGTGTCCGCCACCTCGCCGGCCAGAGTGACGACACCTTCGCGCACCCGCACGCGCACCGAGTCGAGCGGAACCGGGAACCGGCCGGCCACGACCTGGTGCCGGACCTCCTGCGCGATGGCCTCGTCGCTGCGGAGAAACACCTTGAGGAGATCGGAGCGGCTGACGATGCCGATGAGGACCCCTCGGTCGTCGACGACGGGCAGCCGCTTGACTCCGTGCCGGGCCATGAGCCCGGCGGCTCCGGCAAGGGTCGCGTCGGCGTGGACGGTGACCCGCCGGAACGGTCGCCAGGTCCCGGGCGGTCACCGCCCGCGCCCTGACCGCGCCCGGAGGGCCGCCCGATCGACCGGAACGGCCCGCGTCGCCGGCGCGGAACTCCTCCTTGCGCAGCAGATCCGCCTCGGAGACCACGCCGGTGACGTGACCGTCGCCGTCCAGCACCGGCATCGCGCTGACGCCCCACCGTTGCATCGTCCGCACGATCTCTTTGAACGTCGCACCGCCTGCGAGGGCGACGACCGTGCTGGTCATCACGTCGCTCACGGTGTACTGGGAGCCCTGCATAACGTCCTCCGGCTGGTCGGCCGACCAGTGGTCAAAACAGAGAACCGAGGCCGTACAAGCTGCGGCCACCGGCCAGTTCGCGGCCGGTGACCAACTCGGGTTCGATGCGGATGAAGACCTCACGGGGCGAGGGCACCCAAGAAGGAGGCCAGTCCGTGACGAGGTGCCCGCGTTCGGCGGGGTCGGTCGTCACGGACGCGGAACCGGTCACGACGACGCTCCAGCCGGAGTGGGCAATCGCGTCCACCTCGTCGGCCTCGAACGCCACGACCGCGCCGTCGATCGCACGAGCCAGCTCCGAGGCGGCCGTGGTGCGCAGCAGCACCGCGCCATCGCTGTCCACGCGAAAGTTCACCGGGAGTACGGCGGGCAGGGCGTGACGCGTATGGACGACACGGCCCACCGCGGCCGTGACCAGCAGCCGCAGGCACTCCTGCCGGTCCAGCTCCCGGAATCCGTCATTGCCGTACATCGATCGGTCCGCCCTCTCTCTTCGTGATCACACGGCCGGCCGACCGCTCCACCGCCGGCGCGCCGGCTCACTCGGCCGCGGTCATGGGGAGGACCTCGTTCCGCGGCGGCTCACCGAGGACGACCTTGAGTGCCCCGGTCACGGCGGCCTGCGCGAAGACGTCGTAGGCCTCCTGCATCTGCTCCAGCGGGAAGACATGCGTCACCAGCTGCGATGTCGGTAGCCTGCCGGCGGCGGCCATCTTCAGCAGTGTGGGCGCGGAGTTGGTGTTCACCAAGCCTGTGGTGATGGTCACGTTTTTGATCCACAGATCTTCCAGGTGCAGGACCGCCGGCTTGCCGTGGACGCCCACGTTGGCGACGTGGCCCCCGGGCCGCACCATGCGGGTGCACATCTCGAACGTCTCCGGCACCCCGACCGCTTCGACGACCACGTCCGCGCCGAGCCCTCCTGTGAGGTCCGCGACCAGCTGCTCAGGAGCCTCGCGGGCGTCCACCACCGCCTCGGCTCCGAGCTTCCTCGCGGCCTCCAGCCGGGCCGGGGCGACGTCCACCGCGATGACGCGCTCGGGCGCGAACAGTCGGGCGGTGGCGACGGCCGCGAGACCGATGGGGCCTGCTCCCACCACGGCGACGGTGTCCCCGGGCCGGACCCGGCCGTTCAGCACGCCGACCTCGTAGGCGGTCGGGAAGATGTCCGCCAGCAGCACGGCGTCCGTGTCCGTCACCGAGGCCGGCAGCGGATGGAGGGACAGGTCGGCGAAAGGCACACGGACGTACTCCGCCTGTGTACCGTCGACCAGGTGGCCGAGGATCCAGCCCCCGCCGCCCAGGCACTGACCGTACACACCCTCACGGCAGAAGCGGCAGCGCCCGCAGGCGGTGATGCAGGAGACCAGCACCTGGTCCCCCGGCCGTACGCTCCACACATCGGAGCCGACCTCGACGACCTCACCGACGGCCTCGTGCCCCAGCACCGTGCCGGGGCGCACCCCAGGGACGTCGCCCTTGAGGATGTGCAGGTCCGTACCGCAGATCGTGACCGTGTCGACCCGCACGACGGCGTCGGTGGGCTCCTTGGCATCAGGGTCGGGGGTCTCCTCCCAGGCGGACCGCCCGGGGCCCTGGAAGACGTATCCCTTCATACCGATCCTTACCCTCTCGGCATCGGGTCCTGTCGCCGGATTCGCCCGACGTGTCCAGCGTGTGCGGCGCGAGCCGGGTCGCGCATGGGCCGGTCGGCCCCATCGGCCGGCCGACCGGTGCCTGTGTGGCACTGCGCCGTGTGCCCGGCCCGGGGCCGCGACACGCTTCCCGCCCGCTCGACAGAAGGCCGCCGCGGCCCCGTGTTCGCCAAGGAGTTCAAGGAGGTGGGCACGGGTGGCGAGCAGCCGGTGACGGCGGCCCATGGTCAGCCTCCAGTGCCCTGACCAGGTCGAGTCCCGCAGCCGGCCCCCGGACCATGGCGACGGCGAGCGCGCGGTTGAGGGAGACCATCGGGTTCGGTCCGAACTGTTCCAGGATTTCGTACAAGGCGAGGATCTGAGGCCAGTCGGTGGCGTCGGTGTCCTCGGCCCCGTCGGGCACGGCCGCGACGGCCGCCTGCAGTTGGTACGGGCCGACCCGGCCGCGCGGCAGGGACCGGCTGATCAGGTCGACTCCCTCGGCGCCCAGACCGTTGAAGCATTGATCCGCGCCCGGTCTGCGCACAAGGAGGCGTCGCGATGCGGGTGAGGACTCCTCAGCGGTATCGGCACCGCTCTCGGACTGTCAGTAGTGCTGTTCCCGGTAGACGCCGTCGGTGTCACCACCGCGGCTCCAGTCGCCGAAGCTCGTGTTGCCCAGCTCCATGTTGACGACGAAGGAGCCGGCCGCGGCGAGGATGATCCTGAATGGGCCGGCGGCCGGTCTCGGCCGGGGGCACTGTGAGCAAGCTCTCGGCGCACGTCTTGCAGACGGGCTCCCAGTGGTGAAAGCGCATCGGCGTGGGACGGTCACACAGCACGCAGGCCCGTTCTTGCCAGCGGTCGAAGTGCCGGGCGTCACGTCAGTCGGCCTTCGGCGATCGGCGGTCGGCGGTGGCCGCCGGTCCGTCCGGCGCGGCAACGGTGTGGCCGCGGACGGACCGGGCTGCTGGATGTTGCTGCGCATTGACGTCCACGTTCCCCCCATTGGTGGTCAGGCAGTGGTGAACAGGCGCTCGGCGCTCGGAACCGGAGCGGTTGATGGATCCGTAGTTCATTGCGTGGACGGAGGCGCGGGCGCCACGTCCGGGATCGCTCGGGTCCTGCGGATCGGAGAGGCGAGCGTGAGACCGGCCGGCAGCAGCACCGCCACGCCGAGCACGGCGATCGACGGGCGGGTGCCGACGGCCGCACCGAGGAGACCGCCGACGAGTGCGCCCAGCGGCAGCGCGCCCCTGATGATCGTGCGGACGGCCGCTGTCGTGCGCTCATCGGATGCTGCGGCGGGATGTGGCGGTTCGGTCTGTCGCGGCAGGCGCACGTGGCCCGCGTGCGCTGAACCGGTACGCGTGGTGTGTCTGCTCCTCCGGTCGGCCGGAGGAGCAGACACACCGCCGCGCGCGGATGTCCCGTCCCGGATTACTGGTCCTGGGGCTCGTTCGTCAAGTAGAGGCCCAGGGTGGAGAGGTGGGGTGTGGCGCGGGCCTGTGTCACGCGGAGCCTGATCCGGTCCGCGGTCACCGGCGCGGGCAGTACGAGGATGCGGGCGTAGCCGATGGTGGTGCCCTCCGCGACTTGCGACCAGGCGTCGCCGGTCCACGCGTCGACGGCGAATCGCTGGACGTGCTGGCCGCGGGTGATGTCCTCGCCCAGCCTGATCCGGTCGAGGGAGGTGCCCTTCCGGAGGGTCAACTCCAGGGTTCCGGTCGTCGTGCCGCCGGCGGGCGACCAGGACGAGGCGACGCGCGGGTCCGTCAGAGCGGCGGCGGTGCGGGCGGGCCGCGCGCCGGCGAGCAGGTTGGTGCGGTACAGGGCGGCGACCGTCCGGCCGAACTCCGTGAGGGAGGCGACGTCGGCCTCGTCGACGCGGCCCGAGGTGCCGGGCGGCACGTTGAGCAGGAGCACCGCGTTGCGCCCGACCGACGAGTGGTACAGGTCGACCAGTTGCTGGGCTGACTTGGGGTGCTCGTCAGGGTGCCAGAACCACCCGGGGCGGATGGACACGTCCGCCTCGGCGGGGAACCACTGCAGGTATGCGACGCCGGGCCCGGTGATCACCTTGTCGGAGCCGATGTCCGCGGCCTCGGCTCCGCCTGGCAGCAGGCCCTCGCCGTGGGCCGTCGCCGGGTCCGCGGTAGCGGGGGTGACGCTCCATTCGCTGAGCCGCGCGACGCCTCCCTCGTTGCCGACCCAACGGGTGCCCTGCGGCCCCGCGAAGGTGACGGTGTCGGGCGAGAGCGTGTGGATGAGCCGGAACCAGGACGTGAAGTCGTAGGTCTCGCTGATCCCGCTCGACTTCCAGGGGTTGGCACCGTCGAGCCAGAGTTCGTCGATGGGGCCGTACTGGGTGAACAGCTCGTACAGCTGGTTCAGGTAGTAGGCGTTGTAGTCGTCCGCCATGACGCGGAAGCTGGGCAGCCGGCCCGTGCGCACGGCGTCGGCGCGGTCGTCGCCGGGCACCAGGGTCGGGATGGTCCGGGCTGTGACGGCGCTGCCGCTGCCGTAGCGGCCCATGCCGGAGGGGTTGCGGTCGCGGTCGTCGTAGGTGGACTGCTCCTCGATGCTGAGGGATTTACCCGCGTCGTGTTTGGCGACGATGTCCGCGACGAGCGTCTCGTGCCAGGCGTGCGGGAGTTCCGCGCCGTCGGCGGGCGACAGGTAGACGCCGACCTTGAGCCCCGCTCTGCGGGCGGCGCGCAGGTAGGTGCCGAGGATGTCGCCGTCCGGGTTGACGTTGCCGGTGGTGCGGATGCTCCAGTACGCCCATGGGTCGGTGCCGCGCCGGGCTGCGGCCGTCTTGCGGGCACCGGCCGCGGCGGCGTCGGGGGTGCCGCCGCGGTACCACCAGGGGGAGGCGATGACGGAGTGGTTGGTGTAGCGGGTGGGGTAGACCACGAAGCCGTCGTGGTGCTTCGCGGTGAGCATGACCTGCTTCATTCCGGCAGCGCGGTAGGCGCGCATCCACTGGTCGATGTCGACCTCGGACGGTGCGAACGTGGCCTCGTCCTCGCAGCCGGAGCCCCACTCGCGGTCGGTGAAGGTGTTCATCCCGAAGTGGGTGAAGCCTGTGACCTCGCGCATCTGCCAGGCGACCTGGGGCGGTCGGGGGGCGACGGCGGCGGCCTTGGCGACGATCTGCTCGGGTGTGTCGGTGGGTTCGACCCGCACGACCGACACGGGCCGGGTCCGGCCGGGAGCCGCGCCGCCGGGACGGGCGGCGGGGGCGGCGGACGCGGCGGTGGCGGTACCGGCGGACGCGGCCGTGGCGGTGCCGGCGGACGCGGCGACGGCGGCGGACGCGGCGAGCAGTCCTCTGCGGCTGATCATGACTCACTTCCTTGGTGTGCGGGGGCCGGGGTGATGCGCCATACGTCCTGTCGTGCGACGTCGCGGGGCTGCTGGACGACGGCGCCGCCCGCGGCGGGGACGAGGGCCTGCTGGGTGATGGCATCGACGAGGCGGTGGCCGCCGGGGACCGGTTCGAGCTGCCACTTCTGCGATGCGGTGCCGGTGCAGGTCTCGGCGGTCACGGCAGCGCCCGCCTGCTCGACGACGTGCATGGGGTTCGCGGTGCCGCGGGAAACGTCCGCGCACAGGCCGCTGCCGGTGGCGACGAGTCGGTAATAGCCGTCGTCGGTCGGCTCCAGCAGCCAGTCCGTGCTCCCGGCGCGCGTCGCGTGCAGCGGGGTGCCCGGCGCGGCCGAGGCGCCGTCCTCCAGCGTGCCGCCGGCCGCGGAGTGCAACCGGTACGTGCCGGCCTTCATCGGCTGGACCCACTGGGGCCCCCAGGTGGGCGCGTGTCCGAGCCGGTCGGCGAGCGCGCGGAAGCCGGCGTAGTCGGCGGAGGGGGCGGGGCCGCCCCAGACGCCCTGGGCGAAGACGCGGAGGGAGCCGAACATGCCCTGCTGGGTCTGGTTCTCGGTCTCTTTGCCGTAGTTGTCCGGCCAGACCATGTACTCGGCGCCGGTGAGGCCCGCGTGGCCGCCGGTGACGGTGCCGTCGGCGAAGTCGACGGGCGTCCATCCCGACTCGTAGAGCTTCTGCGCGTCGGGCCGGTAGCTTCCGCGCACGTAGTACAGGGCGTTGGTGGCGTTCATCACCCGGTAGCCGGCGTCGAGGAGTTGCTGCGAGGTCTCCTTCTCCGGCAGCCAGTGCTCGATGATGATGTCCTTGTTGAGCGGCACGGTGTTGTCGCCGGTCAGGCCGTCGTTCCAGATGCGCAGGGTGCGGCCCTTGGAGCGGACGTACGCGTCGACGCGGTTCACGAAGTCGACGTAGGCGTCCTGCGGGGTCGCCCGCGGGCCGAACTCGGAGCGCGCGTACGCCTGGAGCTGCGGGTAGTTCGAGTACGCGGAGCGGATCATGTACTCGTCCGCACCCATGTGGAAGTACGGTCCGGGGAACAGAGCGAGGTCCGTGTCGATCAGGTGCGTGAGGAAGGTGAACGCGTCCGGGTTCGTGATGTCGAGGCGCGTCGCGTCGCGCTTGCCGCTGGTGTCGGCGAGCTGCAGGTCCGGGTAGGGCGTCAGGTAGGGGTCCATGTGCCCGGGCGAGTTGATCTCCGGGATGACCGTCACGTGGTGGCGGGCCGCGGTCGCGACGAGGTTTCTGACCTCTCGCGGCGTGTAGTAGGAGAAGGTGTTGGTCTCCGGGAGCTCGCTGCTCTGCACCTTGAGTTCGACGTGCAGGGTGTTGAGCTTCAGGTACGCCATGTCCTTGATGAGCCGGGTCATCCAGGCGGCCGTGTTGTACGTGTAGCAGGCGCACACGCCGACGGCTCGCTCGCGGGACGAGGGCACGTCGGTCGTGCTGCCCTTCGGCAGCGCGGGGTTCGCGGCCAGCATCTGGAGCAGGGTGCGGGTGCCGTAGAAGAGGCCTGCGGAGGTGCGGCCTGTGATGTCGACGCGGTCGCCGATCCGAAGGGCGTAACCCTCCTCGCCGAGGTCGGTGCGGCCACTGTCGGTGTGCAGCACGATGTCGCCGGGGCGGGGCGCGCCCTGGGCGACGGGGAGCCGCCGGCTCAGCGTGTCGCGCAGGTCGCCGGCGAGCTGCCGCGCGGTGGTCTCGCCTGCGGCGTCGGTGTCGATACGGGCCTGGGTGCCGAGGCGGAGGGTGCCCTTGTCCGCAGTCCAGTCGTGCAGCGACGGGATCAGTGCGGGCGCGGCCGCCGCGGTGGCGGGCTCTGCGGCGGCGGCCGCGGCCGCGTCGGCCGCCCCACCGAGGGTCGCGGCGAGGAGGCCGGCGGCTGCGAGGGCCGCGGTCGGACGCCCGGCGACACGTTGGAGGAGGGGTGTTCGCGCCGGGGGGCGCGGGTGGCGTGGTCTGTCTCGGCGGTTCATCTGCACGCTCCACAGTCAGGCGGAATGAGCGGACTTGAGGGGGGTGGCGGGATGGCGCGCTGCGCCCCGGTGCCCTTCGGTGCGTCTGTCCGTGCCGTGGGCGATTTCACGTCACCTCCGTTCCGCTCAGCCGGAGCCTAGGCACACAAGTGGTCTGATCACTAGTGCCCATCTCCGGGGAAAATTCCCGCAGATGACGACTGTCACGGCAAATTGGTCCGATGAATATAGCTGTCACAGGGGTGTCGGAGGCGCCAAGCGGAGTGGTATACACCACTGTTGTCGGACGGGAGTTGACCGGAGTTGACCCCCGCTACCCGCAGGAGCGCCGGTATGAGCGAAGACGACAAGCACCGGCTCACACGACGTCATCTCACCGTCGGCGCCATGTCCGCCGCGCGGTGACCGGCCTGATCGGGCTGCCCGGCTGGGCCGCCGCAGTTTCCCTCGCCGCGGCCCCGCGCACGGCCCGAAGAGGTGCCTCGGGCGCCCCCTTCGTCGTACCGGAGCTGCATGAATGGGCCGGTACGGAGGGCGAGTTACGGATCCGCCAGGACAGCCGGATCACCGTGCCCCGCGGAGGCGGCCGGTTGCTCCCACTCGCCCGCAAGGTCACCGGCGAGATGGCGGAGCTGACCGGCGTCCGCATCCGCCCGCCCCGGGTCGGCGACGGAAGACCGTACGACAGCGAGATCCACATCAGGATCGACCCGGCGGACAGCCACCCGGCCGACGGCGAGCGCTCGGTGCCGGCGGCCGGGGGCGCGGCGTTCGGCGTGTTCACAGCCGCCGTGTTCGCCCTGGTACTGGCCGGTGTGCGGGGCGCAGCGGCGAGTTCGGTGTCCGGGCTGCTCCCCACCGCCCAGCATTTGGGCGGCTCGATCGGGGTGGCGGCGGCCGGCCTGGCCTACTTCGCGCCGGCCGGCGGTGCGAACGTGGCGTTCGGCCACGCCATGACCTACGAGGCCGCGGTCTTCCTTCTCACGGCGTCGATCACCCTCCGACTACGACGGACAGGTTCGGAGCCGGAGCAAAACCGGCCACGCCTGCCTTCCGCGACGCCCAGGTAGATCGCCGCACACGACGCTGCGCTTCGGCGTCACGCACCGGGTCGGTCCCCATGTCCGCCTCCCGGACCAGGCCGTCGCCATCCAGATCACGGAGCCGGGTGGGTTGCGCCGGGTACGCACCAGCGCGGGACTCGCTCGGCCGAGCGGCCCTCCGGAGCCTGAAGCCCCTGGTGCGAGGTGTTCCGCCTGGCCCGCTCCCGGCGTGACCGCTCAACAAGCCGAACGAAATAGCCCTTATATGGAACGAGTTGGCGGGCTGGGGCGCTTCACGAGACATTCACTCGTTTACGTGAATGGACCGAACGTATGACCGTGGGAGCCTTCTTGCTGTGGGTAATCTGCGTGCCCGGCCGGTCCGGCAGGGGCCTGCCCGGAGCGGGTCATGGGGGTGCGGGGATGACGAACGGTCCTTCGAACCAGGGTGGCGGGCTGTCTCGGCGCAGGCTGCTGGCGTCGTCGGCCGCTGCGGGCGGCGGGGTCTGGTTGCTACGCGGGCTGGTGCGGCCGGGCAGCGCCTATGCCGCTTCGGCGCCGC
Organism: Streptomyces sp. NPDC021356; assembly: GCF_040641015.1. NCBI lineage: Bacteria > Bacillati > Actinomycetota > Actinomycetes > Kitasatosporales > Streptomycetaceae > Streptomyces > Streptomyces sp. NPDC021356. Next base: position 20,543 of record NZ_JBFACU010000057.1, read on the forward strand.
CGCCCGGCTTCCCGGCGGGGATCGACGTCTATCAGCGCGCGTACGAGAACTGGGCCGGTGAGATCCGTACCGACCAGTTGTGGACGTGCTCGCCGCGCAGCCCTCAGCAGGTGCTCGACGTCGTCAACTGGGCGTACCACGCCGGCTGGACGGTACGCGCGCAAGGACAGCGGCATGGCTGGGCCCCCCTCACCGTGGCCGACGGCACTCCCGCCGCGACCCGGGTCGTCCTCCTGGACACCACGGCACACCTCACCACCATGTCGCTGGAGCAGCAGGCCGCCGACGGTTCGGCCGCGGTCCGGGTCCAGGCCGGCGCATCACTGGAGACGCTGCTCGGGTTCGCCGGCGCGGCCGGATACGGGGTCGCGTCCGCGCCGGCGCCCGGTGATCTCTCGGTCGGGGGCGCGCTGGCCATCGGCGCACACGGTACGGCCGTTCCCGCCGTCGGCGAGCGCCCGTCGCCCGGCCATGGCCATGGCTCACTGAGCAACCTGGTCACCGAGTTGACCGCGGTGGTCTGGGACGACCACGCCGGCCGCTACGTCCTGCGAACCGTCGGCCGAGCCGAGCCCGACTGCGACGCACTCCTCACCCACCTCGGCCGCTCGCTCGTCACCGAGGCAGTCCTGCGGGTGGGCACCGACCACAATCTGCGCTGCCAGTCCTTCCTGGACATCCCCGCCACCGAACTGTTCGCCGCCCCCGGTGCGCCGGCCGGCACGCGGACCCTGGCCGGCTTCGTGGACCGCACCGGACGGGTGGAGGCGATCTGGTTCGCCTTCACGGACCGCCCTTGGCTGAAAGTCTGGAGCGTCGCCCCGAAGCGGCCGCTCACCGCCCGCGCGGTCGACGAACCGTACAACTACCCGTTCTCCGACTCCCTGCCCGATCCGGTGGCCCGGCTGGCCGGAGACCTGGTCTCCGGGGCGTGGGCGAGTGCGCCGCTCTTCGGACAGGTCCAGTACCTGCTGACCAAGGTGGCGTTGACCGGCGACATCACCGACGTCCTGCTCTCGGGGACCCTGGTGCGGGACGTACTGACCGGTGACGTGCTCACCCACCTGCTGGCCGGCGGACTGCGCTCGGACCTGTGGGGTGCCTCTCGCAACCTGCTGCAGTACGTACGACCCACCACGCTGCGCGAGACCGCCAACGGATACGCCGTCCTCACCCGCCGCGCCGATCTGCAGTGGGTCGTCAGCCAGTTCGCCGACTTCTACCGCACCCTGCTGTCGCAGTACGCGGAGCGCGGCGAGTACCCGGTCAACGGCCAGGTCGAGATCCGGGTGACCGGACTTGAGGACCCGGCCATGAGCGGTGTCCCCGACGCTCGGCCCCCGCTGCTGTCCGCCCTGCGGCCGCGCCCCGACCGGCCCGACGCCGACACCGCCGTGTGGATCGACGTCCTCTCCCTGCCGACGACACCCGCCCTGCACCGCTTCTACCGCGACATCGAGCAGTTCCTCCTGGCCCTCGACGGCGGCCGGGCCACGGTTCGTGTGGAGTGGTCCAAGGGCTGGGCCTACGACGGCACCGCCGCCTGGTCCGACCCTGACGTCCTCTCCCGCGCCATCCCCGCCAGCCAACGCGCCGGAGGGGGCCCCGGCTGGGACCAGGCGGTCGCCACTCTCGACCGGCTCGACCCCCACCACGTGCTGTCCAGCCCGTTCCTCGACACGCTGCTGCGCTGAACGGGCGGACGGGCATCGGTCTTTCCACGCCTCACGTGTGGGCACTCCCACGACACCCCGGTCACGCCGCTGGGCTGTTCCAGGACGTGCGGCACGCTGGTTGCTGGGGCCTGCTTCGAAGGCGATGAGGAGGACTCTGGACGAGACCCGCGTCTCGGCTGCCGTGGCGCCGCTCCCCTTGATGCCCGGAACCGCCGCCCACGCGTCCGTCAGGTGCGCGACTCAGCCCGCTCCGGTGGGCCGGCGTTCTCCACCCCCGGGTTCGGCGCCACCGCGGACTGGGCGTGCGCCGCACGCCCGGACGCGCTTCCATCTGGGCTGCCAGGCGGTGCGGGCTGGCTGAGCGGCGACGACGACCACCTCACCTGGTACCAGACCCACAACTGGGCTCGTCCGTACCCCGGTGAGAAGAAGATCTACACCCCGAAGGACGTGCCCGGCGCCTACATCCCGTCGCCGGAGTCCGACGGCTGACACACGGTCCGCACCACACAGTGGGCGATGAACTACGAGCGAGGGACACCTTGGTGCGCATATATCTATTTCGAGCCCTCAGAGAGTGCAGTTTCTGTGCCCGTGGAACCTTAGGGGTGCTCCTCACGTTCTTACGTGAAACGGAGTGGTGACCGAAAGGAAACCGATCTTGGAAACCTTGATCACCGTCCTGCCACCAACGGCACTGGTGGCAGGTGTCGCGCTCCTTATTTCTGTGCTGCTGGCGCGTAGCCAGCGCCGCGAACGGCGATTTGAGCGCGCACACGCAATTCTTAGCACTCTGTCCACCAAGACCGCGAGTGAAGACCGAAACCTGCTGGGCACATACCATTGGCGGAACAGGTCCATCAAGAAGGGAGAAGTACGAGATGATGTGATGCGTGCCTACTTCTCAATGCTTTGGCTCTTCAGTGACATTCAGAAGGCGCGCGCGTCCCTACTGGCCACGAACAAAAACAAGCGCGATGAAGCCATCGAGTACTTGGACGAAGGGATCATCACCGTCGCCCTAGAGTACGTATGCACTTTCTACGCGATCAAGAACAAGATGATCGAAGCGGATCCGGAAGAAAAGGTATTCGAAGGGGCTTACGGAGATCACTTCTCGCAACTCTGCGCTGGCCTCGCCGAGGGGGTGAAAGATGACACGACCAGGCGAATGTTGCTGAAGGTGCATGTGAATGACACCGAGCAGTGCCTGTGCGGTTGCCACACCGTGAGTCCGCAGAAGACGACGCGACTAGCCGCAATTTGAAGGCGCAACCTGCACAATCGACAGTAAGCACACCTATACACCGATAAGGATAAATTCCACTCCGTTCCCTCCTCTCCCCGGCCCGGGAGAGGAGGTTTTCGCGTTCCTGATACTCCAGCTGAAGATCGTGATGTGTGCCATGGTCTTGGGCTCTCTGCCGCTGATGGAAACTCAGGTGGCATCGGCGGGCGGTCCGGGTGGACTCCCGCCGTGCCCGAACTGAAGCAGCTGGATGCTGGCCATGCCCCGGCGGTCCTGGCCTTCGAGCTGGCGAACCGTGCCTACTTCGCTGCCTCGATCTCCGACCGGGGCGACGAGTTCTACGACCAGTTCGCCGACCGGCACAGTGCCATGCCGGCCGAGCAAGAGGCCGGCGGCTGCGCCTTCTATGTGCTGGTCGCCGCTGACGGCTCGGTTCTGGGCCGGTTCAACCTGTACGATTTCAAGGACGGCACCGCCAACGTCGGCTACGGGGTCGCACAGCACGTCTCCGGCCGCGGCGTTGCGACCGCGACCGTCCGGAAGTTGTGCCAGCCGGCGGCGGCACGGCACGGGCTGCGCACATTGCGCGCTGCCACCTCCCACGCCAATGCCGCGTCCCAGAGGGTACTGACCAAGGCCGGGTTCGTCGCAGTCGGCCCGGCAGACCCGGCCGACCTCGGCGGTAAGCCGGGCACCTGGTACCAGAGACGCGGTCGGCGGCTTCACGGAGGATGATTTCGGTGAGGGCGCCGCGTCCGTCGTTCTTCGGCAGGGCGGCGGCCTGGCGCTGGACGTCGTCGGCGACCGCGCGGCGTGGCCGGTCAGCTGAAGGGCGATCTGCTCGTATTCGCGGGGCGTGAGGTTCGGGTTCTGCCACGCGAGGACGGCGGTGACGAGTGCTTCGTACGGGGCGCGGTCGAGGGGGAGTTCGGTGGCGAGCGGGCTGTGGGGGTCGTGGAGCACGGTGTGGGTGTCGCTCACCGGTACCTCGCCGTGTGGTCGTGGTCGCCGGTGAGGTCGTCTGGGGCGCCCTGGTCGAGGAAGCGGGCGTAGCCGCGGTCGACGCGTGCCAGCAGGGCCGGGGAAGGCGGCCGAAGGCTGGCGGCCGCGTCCTTCGGGTGCGGGGCCGGCGGGCCGGTGGCTGTGGGTGCGTTCATGGGGCACCGCCTCCGTTGCTGGGTTGCGTCGGCGTCGATCGCGGCCTGGATGAGGGCGCGGGCGGCGTCGCCGTGGACGGCCATCGACGCGAGGCCGGCGAACGCCTCCGCGTAGTCGGCGACCTCGCGCGGCTGCGTCACCTTGATCTCCGCCGTCAGCGTCTCCACCACGGCCATGGTGTCGTCGTGGACGTAGAACGCCTCCGGCGGCCACACTGTGCGCTGCGCGGTGAACGGGATGCTCCCCAGCGACACCGAGGCGAGCGGCTTCACGGCCAGGAGGTGGCGCAGCTGCCCGCGCATCGCCTCGGGGCCGGCCGTGCGGTAGCGCGGGACGGACTCCTCCATGAGGACGACGTAGAGATGGGCAAGCTGCCCGCGCTGACCGGCAAGGCCGCGGGGTGAATGTGCCGGCGGGTCACGGTACTCGGGGCACGCGGAAGCCGGCCGCGCGAAGCTTCTGTTCGGTCAGTGCGGTCAGGCGGGCCGAGACGGGGGCCTGTTCCTCGCCGTGGTTGTTGATCAGCCGGTAGCGGGCGGCGGCGGTCGCCCAGGCCCGCATGGGGCCGCTGGCATCGAGGAGTTCGGGGTGGGCGAGGTAGTGGTCGGCCAGGGCTGCCGCGAGTTCCTCGATGCGCGGGTCGTCGGGGTCCCAGCTCTCGGCCTCCCAGCCGCGCTGGGTCAGCTCGACGTAGGCGGGGTCCGCCAGGCGGCTCTCCTGGACGGCCAGGAAACCGTCGAAGCCAGCCGGGATCAGCGCCTTGGCCAGGACCAGCGCCTCGCGCTGCGTGGCGACGTACTCGGCGGCGAAGCCGAGGGCGCGCATGCGGTCCAGGAGGGCGCAGGCCCGGTCGGGCAGCAGGGCCCGGTCGCCGTCAGTAAGCCGGCGCAGCGTTTCGCGTCGAGTGGTCAACTCCACTATTTGGTTCTCTAGTTGGCGCTCCACGTCAGCGAGCGCGGCGGTGAACTGCGCGCCGTCCGCAGCCAGCAGGGGCGCTGTGTCGGCGAGCGGCACTCCGGCAGTGGCGAGGGTGCGCACCTGCACCAGGCGCAGCAGGTCGGCCGAGCCGTAGCGCCGGTAGCCGGAGCTGTCGCGCTCCGGCTCTGCGACGAGCCCCAGCTTGTGGTAGTGGCGCACCGTCTTCACGGTGACGCCGACGAAGGCCGCGGCCTGCCCGATCGTGACTCCGTTGCTCATGCGCCCAGTGTGCCGAATACCTCCTCGACGAGTCGCTGTTGGGCCTTCTGGAAGGGCGCGGCGAGCGACAGGCCTGGGTCGTCGACGTAGTTGAGCCCGGCGGTCAGTGTCGTGGTGCCGTCGGCCGAGGCGTACATCAGGGCCGCCGAGCCGCCCTGGCCGCCGTTGTGGTGGTAGACGGTGCGGCCCTCGCCCAGGTCCTGAGCGAAGATCCCCAGGCCGTAGCCAATGGTCTGCTCCGGGGTGCGCATCTCGGCCAGCAGTCCCTCCGGCAGCAGCATGCCGCCCATGAGTGCGCAGAAGTACGTGTGCAGGTCCGCGGTGGTGGAGATCATGTCACCGCCGGCGCCGACCCAGGACGGGTTCTGCCGGGTGATGTCGATCGTGCGCTCCACCCCTGCGTCGTCGTAGCGGTAGTAGCTGTGGTTGTGGGGGTCCGGGATTTCGGGGGACGCGCCCGGCGCCAGCGTGCCGGTCAGGTGCAGCGGTTCGAGGATCCGTTGCCGCAGTTCCTCGGCGAACGGGCGGCCGGTGAGCTCCTCGACCAGCAGCCGGGCGATCACGTAGTTGGTGTTGGCGTAGCTCCAGCCTGCCCCCGGCTCGAACCGGGCCGGCCTGGCGAGCGAGAACCGGACCAATTCTGCCGGTTCGTAGGTGTGGAAGCGCAGGTCCACCCACTCCTTGCCCTGCCAGGGGATGCCGGCGGCGACCGTCCCGTCCTCGTAGTACTCCCCGGTGTGGTTGAAGATCCCGCTGGTGTGCTGGAGCAGCATCCGTACGGTGATGCGGCGGTCGAGGCCGAGCTGCGGTAGTTGGTCGGCGACCGGGGTGTCCAGGCCGGTCCGGCCCTCGGCCACCAGCATCAGCACTGTCGTCGCGACGAAGTTCTTGGTGGTGCTGCCGATCCGGAAGTGCGCGTCCGGCAACGGGCGCTGTGCGCAGCCCAGTTCACGGCACCCGGCGCTGCCTATCCAGGCGCCGCGCTCGTCGTCGACCCGCAGTTGCACCCCGAGGATCCCGGACGCCGCGATCTCCTCGATCGCCTTCTGCAGTTCCGGCCGGTCCGGGCCCCGGGGGGTGGGATTGCTGGGCATGGTGCGCCTCCGCGTCGTGTGTGCCCCGCTCGGTGCCGGGCCGTTGCGGAGAGCCTGCACCCTGACCTCGGGTCAACCTCAACTGTGGCATGCGTCACGGCACTTGGGGCGCCGCGGACCGGCAGTCGTGTTCAGGCGGCGTCGAAAGGCACGTACGAGGGGGTCGGTGGTGCCGAAGCCGCACACCGACACCGATGGGCCCTGGTCGGCCCTTGCCAGCAGCGCAGGGTTGACCAGCGGGCCGCTGCCGGTCTCGATCCGGAAGCCGCAAAAGCTGGGCAGCACCGCGTTGCTGTGCCGGATCGTCCGCGGCTTGTAGCGGTCCTCCAGACAGGTCTTCTTCGTGATCGGATGATTCGTGGTGCCCACGGCCGACGCAAAACGTGTACGTGCCGCCCTGCGCGGCTTCGTCGTGACACGGGGCCACAGGACGAAGTCCCGCACCTCCGCCGAGGCCGCACGGTTCCACTCGACGTCGACCACACGCAGCCACCCCCCTCCAGCGCAGCAGGCCGTACGCGTCACTGCGGACACTGCCGGTCCAACGAGGACACCAAGCGGCTGCTTCGGCAGTACCTGCCCAAGCGCGCGGACCTCCGCCCGTTCAGTCAAGTCGACCTGGACGCCATCGACCATGCGCTCAGCCATCGCCCGCGCAGGACGCATGGATATCGCACTCCGGCAGAGGTCTACGCTGACCTCCTGAACAGCGGTGACCCGCTGACCGCTTGAGCTCGCCACCGTTTGACGACAGGAGGGGAGCCGGGGAAATCGACCTGACGGCCCGGCCGCGGGCGGGTTGGCCGCGGACTCAGGCGAGGAGCAGGAGGACGGCGATGACCGGCATCGCTGCGGCGGTGGTTAGGTGCACGCCGTAGATGACGGAGCGGGGCCCTCTGCTGCGCGCCACTACCGCCGCGTCGCCGACGGGTATCAGCGTGGCGGCCTGGCGGAAGTGGCCCGCCGGCTGCTCGACGACCCCGACCGGGCCAGGTCCGCGGCCGCCGAGGCGCTGCGCCGCCTCTGGAGGGCGGTGGTGGAACCGGATTGGCCGTCCATGCGGCAGGCACTGCGTGCCGAGATGCTGGATCGGTTCCTCCAGGTCAACCGCGAGGGGCTGCGCGCGGTCCTCCCGCGCCTGCACCCTTCCGCTGTGTGCGGAGGCGACACCATCAACGTCATGAAGGCGGTCGACATCGACGTCGACTGCCCCGAGGGACTCGTTCTCGTTCCGTCCCTGTTCCTTACCGACCGGATGCAGTGCACCACCTCGGACCACTGGACCCCGGCCATCTATTACTGACTTCGGCTTGTCAGGGTGACGGTGGTTCGTCGAGGGTCAGGCCGGTGCCGGCTATGAAGCCGTCGAGGGTGTGCGGCTGGTACTGAAGGCGCTTGAGCCGGTTGCGGACGAGGGTCTCGAGTCGGTCGAGGGCGACCACGGCGAGGTTGGCCAGGCTGCGCTTGACGTGCGCCCATACCCACTCGACGGGGTTGAGGTCGGGTGAGTACGCGGGCAGCAGGAACACCGTCAGCCACTCACGCTCGGCGATCAGCCCACGCATGGCGCGGGAGACGTGGGTGTTCAGTCGGTCCCACACCAGCACGAGTGGCGCCTTGACGAGCTGGTGGACGCCGTCGACCAGCGCGATGAAGTCCCGCTCGCCCATGCTGCGGCGCGTGCCCCGGCCCGCTCGGTGGGTGCGCAGGCGGTGGCACAGCCGGGTCCGGGAACCGGGCCGCATCGCGATCAGACCGGCCACCGACAGGCGTCCCGAGCGGCGCCCGCTGACCGTGACGACCGGTGTGTGGCCGCGCCGGCCCCAGGTGCGTCCTCGGGGCGGCTTCCGGGTGAAGCCTGCTTCGTCCTCGAAACAGACGTAGCCTCCGCAGGCCGCCCGGGCTCTTTTACCTCAGCCCACGTCGCCTCCTTCCACGCGGTCACGGCCTGCTCGTCGCGTTCGGCGACCCGCCGCGCGGGCACCTGCGGGCTGAAGCCGAGCCGGTGCATCAGCCGAGTGGCACCCGAGACGCTGTAGTCGAGTAGCCGAGGGGGATCTCACCCCTCGGCTCTCACAGAACCGTGCGTAACGATCTCCCGTTACACGGCTCTTGTCGCTCTGATCATCAGACCTCCGCAGCCGCCGTGGTGAGGCGCCAGTGCACGAACATGCGGGGGTATCGCTGGGCGATCTTCTGCATCTTCAAGTACGCCTTCTTCTGGGCCGCGAGCCGCTTGTACTTGTTGCGGATCCAACGCACCAGGTAGGTGTTGATGCGCGCCAGGAAGCGGTCCAACTCCCAGGGCCTGAACCGGCCGTAGTAGTTGATCCAGCCCCCGATCACAGGGTTCACCCTGCGAGCGAGGTCGTTGAAGGTCAGATCGGAACGACGGTGCAGTCGCCAGGACCGCACCTCCCGGCCGATCCTCGTCAGGGCCTCCCTGCTGATCCCCGGCTCGAACGACAGGAACAGCTTCCCGTGCCGATTCCGGTTCTTACGGGCGCGGAACGTGTACCCAAGAAAGGTGAAGGCCGTGTGCTCGAAGAAGCGCCGACGGTTGCCGTCCTTGCAGTAGACGATCCGGGTCTTGCCCGGGTGCAGACGCAGCACGACCTCGACCATCCTGTCCGTGAGCGCGGCCAGCACCTCACGGGCCTGTCGCTCGGAGGCGCAGTGCAGGACCGCGTCGTCTGCGTAGCGCTCGAACCAGACGGACGGGAATTCCCGTTCCATCCACATGTCGAACGCGTAGTGCAGGAACAGGTTCGCCAGAACGGGAGAGACCGGTGCCCCTTGAGGCGTCCCGCGCTCCCGCTCCACCAGGGAGCCGTCGGGCATGACGAGCGGAGCGGCGAGCCACCTCCGCACATACAAGTTCACCCAAACGGCGTCAGTGTGCGCGGCCACCGCCTTGACCAGCAGGTCCCAGGGCACGCTGTCGAAGAACTTGGCGATGTCGAACTCGACCACCCAGTCCCGCCGCCAGCTGCGCTCCCGGCACTTTCCCACCGCGTCCAAGGCAGACCGTCCAGGCCGATATCCGTAGCTGTCCGGATGGAAAACGGGCTCCACCCTTCGCATCAGATGTCGGGCCACGACAGTCTGAGCCACCCGGTCAGCGACAGCGGGGATGCCGAGCATTCTCATGTCATCACCGTGCGGCTTCGGAATGGCCACCGCCCGCACCGGAGGAGGGAAGTACGAGCCCGACGACATACGGTTCCAGACCTTGTACAGGCTTCTCTTCAGGTCCTTCTCGAAGTCGTCGACGCTCTGACCATCCACTCCGGGTGCACCTCTATTGGCCTTGACTTCCTCCCACGCTTCCTTGACTTCCCACTTCGAGATATCAAACGGCTTGGTCGATGACTTCAACTGGCTCATCGCACTCCTCCCGGACATCCTCCGGTTGATGTGATCAACTCAGTCACGAACGACCCGGCCCCTTCGCTCCGCCCCCGTTACAGGGGCTTCATCACTACTACGAGCCGGTCCGCCAGCAGGTACCGCGACGGTACTCGACCCCTCACGGTGTCTGCCGCTTGGGGCACTCCCTCTCGCCGCAGTTGCACGGCGGCAGTGACGGACCTGCCTTCTCCTGTTCCATGCGGAAGCCGCAGATCGGGCTCACGTCGCCTTCATGCCGGACACCGCCTGGCCAATAAACGGGCACCCGCCAGGCTCATCCCAGGGCCATCTCCACACCCCGGTTTTGATGTCGTCTGCTTCCATTTCGACACGTCAGCAGCGATTCACTTGCGTTCGTCTTCCCGATCCCCACCTGACGCCTCTTACAACGCCTTTTCCTCATCGCTCACCACGACAGTCATTAGCTATTGAGCCGGAACTGATGGGTTGCCTGCTCGTTGATCCGGTGTGATCGAGGGTGGGGATATGCGGCGTCTGCCGCCCGCTGCGCAGGAGGATC
>NZ_JBFACU010000058.1:0-22920 GCF_040641015.1 Streptomyces sp. NPDC021356
GGGCCGAGTGGGCAGCCGCGTCCCGCATGGCGGACGGCCGACTCATGACAGTGGCCGGGGTGGAGCACGCCCAGCTCGACGGCAACGGCCTCATCACCGACCTGCGCAATGAGTTCACCCGTCTTCCCGGCTGACATCCCTGTGCACACATGGGGGCCGGAACTGGAAACCAAGCCAACCGGCCCCTGCAGAGTCGGCGAAGCATCGCGAGAGGGCGTTTTGCCCCGTTGTTTCATCCCGGCTCGTCGGATGCAGGCAGGTCTGTAGTCCGCGCCATGTCAGGGTAGGTTCGCCGGTGCGTCGGAGGGCCATGGCGTTGATCATTGCGAGGCGGGCCATGGCTCCGGAGCGGTATGGGGGGCTTCGTAGTCGCGGGCCAGGCGTCGGCGCTGGATGACCGGCAAGGGTTCGTTCGACGGTCCAGCGGCGCGGTAGGTCGGCGAAGTCTTCGGTGGCGGGGGCGCGGCGGACGATGTGCATGTCGGCGCCGAGAGCGGCGGCGTGTTCGACGAGATGCCGGCGATGACCGCCGTCGATCGGTCTTGCGGACGGTGGGGTGCTCGGCAGCGACGTGGCGACGGGGACTGGCCAACCGCACCCCCACCAGCGGCGTCCCTTCGGGCCTTCCCGAGGTGCTTATCCCATCGGAGTTCCTTTCATGCTGATCATTCTGCAGGGCTCATGACATCGGCCTTCGCGATTCGCCGATCGCACCACGCGCCTCAGAGGCACGGAAATCGACGTCCTCGTACCCGACCTGGCCAAGGGCTGCCGACCCGGATCGCTGTCGCACAGCAGGCGTTCGACTCTTTCCCACGACCGCCGCTCGTGCTTTCCCACTCGTTCGGTGGCTTGGCGACCGGATCCCTCACCGGCGGCACCCCACCCGTCTCGCGTCCTACGTACTCGCCCCGGGGAGACCGCACACACGCCGCTGTCAAGGCGATCGAAGAGACCGGCACGCGCGGTCCCCTCCTGTCGGCGACGCGGCCGACCACGCAAGGCCGTCACACCCACACTCATTATGTAATTGGAGGCCTGAATGCCTGATGTGACAACAGAAGACGGCGTTCGAATCAATGTCGTCGAGAAAGGTCGGCCGGACGGACGCCCCATCATTTTCGTCCACGGACTGGGCAGTTCGTGCCAGGCGTGGGGAGGGGTGATGGACGTCCCCGGACTCCTCGACCGCTACCGCTTGATAGCGTTCGATCTGCGCGGCCATGGCCGCTCCGACACCGTTCTCAAGCCTGAACTGCTCACGGCGGACGGCCCGGCCGCCGGCGCGGAACTCTGGTCACGCGACCTGGACGCGGTGATGGTCGGCCTGACATCACCGATCCTGGTCGGCTGGTCCTTCGGCGCCGGCGTCATCCAGTCCTGGCTCTACACCCACGGCGGGCTCGGGCCGGCAGAAGCCGCCGTCCTCGCCTGCGCGCCCAACGTCATCGGCCCGGTGCCGCCCGGTGATCCGGCCGCGGGGCTCATCACGCTCGAGGGGGTCCAGGCCCTTGCCGGAGCCTCGCACGACGGCACGGCTTTCGCCCGCCGCATCCTTGCGAACCGCGCCGACGACACCTCCATCGATTCCGGCGAACTCAAACGCATCGCTGCCGTCGCCGGGGCCACACCGGCCGAGTCGGTGGCCGCGGTACTGCGACACATCATCGACTTCCGGCCCTTCCTCTCGACACTTGGCGCAGCGACCCGCGCGCGTATCACCGCCGTCATCGCCGACGGCGACCAAATCTTCAGCGAAGCCGCCAGCCAGATGGTCTGGGATCAAGTGGGGATCCGTACCGTCCACGTTCCTGACGCCGGCCACGCACTGCCCATCCGCGAACCCGACCGCTTCGCCCGGCTCCTGCTCGACCTCCTCGCAGCCCACGACTGACGGCTCGGGCTGAGAGCTGAGGGCCGAGCACGGGGGTCTGTACGGTCTTCGGCCCTGTCTCACATTCGGTGGCGACGGAGTGTGCTGCTATCCGAGGAGGACGCGGTGGCGGAGGAGGGTGAAGCCTGCTCGGCCGTGCACCTGGCTCGCGATTCGCTTGGTCTTGGTGTTGACACCTTCGGTGGGGCCGTGGCCGTACGGAAGTGTGAGTGCGGCCTGCACGGCGTCGCGGTCTCGGTGCAGGCCCCTGGCGAAGGCGTGCAGATGGGGCAGATCGGCTGAGCGAACTTCGACGATCCAGCGCGAGAGCCCGTCGGCGTTTCCTGCGCGAGGCGTCAGCAGTTTGGCGAAGTCTTCTACGACGGCGGCCGGTTGGGTCATCTCGGGGCAGGCGGCGGTGAGCCCTGCCAGAAGATCGTGATGTTCGGCCTTGAGCTTGTCGGGTCTGGTGAGGATCATCCGAGCGAGGCGGCGCGGCGAGATGTGGCTGCGGTCGGCGTCCGCGCGGCCCTGGTTGATGTACTTGTGCAGGAGGTTCAGGCAGCCGGCGAACCCGAAAGCCTTGATCTCTTCGAAGAGATGCTGGACGGGGACGGCGGGATCTTCGGCCCGGCGTGTGCGCAGGTGCTCGCGGTAGGGGGCGACGAGGCCGACGCGGTATTCGGGGACGCGGAGCATCCGCTCGGGCCGGTCGGCCCGAGCGTAGCGTTTGACTGTGTTCCGGGCCAGCTGCAGTCGGCGGGCGTGATCGAGCAGGCCCACGCCCTTCTCGAGCAGGTAGTGGACTTGGTGCCGGCGTTCCAGGGTCGTCTGCGCGTGGGGCCCGTCGTAGATGGGCGCGTCCAGCACTGCGGCCCAGCAGGTGCTGTGTGCCTTCACCTCACTCAGGGCGGCTTCACAAAGGTTGTGCCACAAGGTACTGGGGTTCAGTCAAGATTCTCGTGAAGCGGTGACGGAGCGTCGTGTCAGGCGGGTGCACCATCCATGCTGCGCTGCGCTGGTGACGCTCCGGTCGAGGCAGCAGGACGCTGCGATCGTGTGAGGGGATGCTGCAGCAGCTCCTCCCGCGCCCGGCGGCGGTGCTGGTGGAGCAGGTGCGAGTGGAGGAGGAAAAGGTGCTGGTCGTTGCACGGAACCCGGGACGGCACGGCCGTACCCTGTCGCGACTGCGGTTTGTCGGCCCGGCGGGTGCACAGTCGCTACCGGCGGCGCTTGGCCGATGTCGTCATAGGCGGCCGCCCGGTTGTCATCGATCTGGGCGTCCGGCGCTTGTTCTGCGATGCAGCCTGCTGCGCCCGTCGGACCTTCGCCGAGCAGGTCGCAGAACTAACCGTGAGATACGGTCGCCTCACTCCTGCCCTCGCCGAGATCGTGCGAGCGATCGCTTCGGCACTGGCAGGGCGGACCAGCGCCCGGCTCGCGGCTGTCCTTCGCACCCCGATCAGCCGCACCGCCTTGCTCAACGTGGTGATGGCGATGCCGGATCCGCCTCGAACTCCGCTGCGTGTCCTGGGCGTCGACGATTTCGCGACCCGCGGGGGTCGGCGCTATGGGACTGTGCTCGTCGACCTGGGTTCCCATCGCGTCGTGGATCTGCTGCCAGGCCGCGAGAAAGCACCCCTGGCCGCCTGGCTGGCCGATCATCCTGGCACCGAGATGATCCGCCGGGACCGGGCCGGCGCCTACGCCGAGGCAGCCAGGGCCGGAGCACCCCAGGCCCGACAAGGGACCTGGTGGCTGAATCCGTGCCTGTGCGGCATCTTCGCGATGGCCGAGAGGGACATGCTCTTGTGGAACCGGCGCCCGATCAGCGTCTTGATCCGCGTCAGCGTCCAGGCCTCGTCCGGCCAGCCGTGTGCGACCGGGCCCCTGGCCAGCTCCTGTTCCAGTACCGCGAACACCCGCTCGCTCAGCCGGGCAGCGACACCGGACCCACGGACCGAAGGCCGTCCCTGCCTGCGTCCTGCCAGGCCGGGTACCACCGCGGAACGGAGCGCACCCTCACCCGTAAGTCCTTGGCGACCTCGGCGTTGGAGGCGCCGGCGCCGAACCGTTCGGCGACCTCCATCCGGATCCGCTCACGAGACGCCTGCCGTTCAGGCGTCAGCCCACCACCCTGCGGATACCTCATGCATACGGCATACCGCGAGGATCACACCCCGTCAGCCCCCAACGACAACAAGCCCACAAACTCAGTAGCCGCGACATGATCACGGTGCGGTGGGTGACGCAAGGCGCGCTGGAGCTTCGTACAGGCCGCTGTGTTCGGCAGGAGCCCTTGCGCGAGGTGCTGCCGTGCTGGGCGGAGCAGCGACGCGTCCTGCGTTGCCGATCCTCAGCGCTTACGTGGCGGTGTTCCGGTTTGATGGCATCCGGCCACGAGCCATCCCGTAAAGAATCAGCCCCGCCGCGATCCGCCCCCACGTCAGGCGTGACGCGCCTCACATAGTGGGGCGGGAACGCCCTGTTGCTCGTATCCGACTACTGACAGGCACCGTGAGTCATGAGCCCTGTCTTGATGTCGGGGGAGCGGTGGTTGACACGATCGGGAGAAGCAGTGAGTCAAGTCTCCGGAGGCGAGCACGCCTCCACGTCGCCGTCCGCTCCTGGCTTGGGTCGCCGGAGATTCCCGGCGCTCGCGCCGGCCGGGTTCGTGCTGTTGCTCGCGGCGATGTTCGGCGTGTCCTACGCCGTGGGGGACGCGGTCGGCCCAGTCGCCCCCGGGATGCACGGGACGAGCAGCAGTGGCGGAGGCGACGGGCACGACGGCGGGTCGGACCCCGGTGGCATGGGCGGCATGGAGATGGATCACGGGAGTGGTGGCTGATGGGTGCCGTGCCTGTGCCGTCCCTGACCGTCACCGACATCGCGGTCGGTGGGATGACGTGTGCTGCCTGTGTGCGGCGCGTCGAGAAGAAGCTGGCCAAGATCGACGGGGTTGCGGCGAGCGTGAATCTCGCTACGGGCAACGCACGCGTGAGCCACCCTGCCGGTGTCAGCCCGCACGAGCTGGTCGCGGCGGTGGAGCAGGCGGGCTACACGGCCCGGCTGCCCAGGGCCGAGAAGGAGGAGGCGGCGACCGCGGACGACGAGGAGTCGGCGACCGGCCGTGCCGAGCGGCAGCGGCTGGTGATTGTCGCGCTGTTGGCGGTGCCGGTGCTGGTGGTGTCGATGGTGCCTGCGTTGCAGTTCAGGAACTGGCAGTGGCTGTGTTTCATGCTGGCGGCGCCGGTCGCGGTGTGGGGTGCCTGGCCGTTCCACCAGCGGGCGTTGCGCGGGGCGCGGCACGGTGCGGCGACGATGGACTCGCTCGTCTCGCTGGGTGTGGTGGCGTCGTTCTCGTGGTCGGTGTACGCGCTGTTCCTCGGCGGCGCCGGCGAGGTCGGGATGCGGATGCCGTTCTCGCTGGTGCCGTCGCCCGCGGAAGGCGTGGCGCATCTGTATCTGGAGGCGGCGGTCGGTGTGCCGCTGTTCGTGCTGGTGGGCCGGTTCCTGGAGGGGCGGGCCCGGCGGGGGACCGGGGCCGCGCTGCGGTCGCTGGCCCGGCTCGGGGTGAAGGACGTCGCCGTCCGCGAGGGGCGTCATGAGCGGTTGATTCCGGTGGAGGAGCTGGCTGTCGGGACCACGTTCCTTGTACGTCCCGGCGAGCGCGTCGCCACCGACGGTGTGGTGGTGGAGGGCCGTTCGGCGGTCGACCAGGCGCTGGTGACCGGCGAGAGCGAGCCGGTCGAGGCCGGTGCTGGAGATGCGGTGGTCGGCGGCGCGGTCAACGCGGGCGGACTGCTTCTGGTTCGGGCGACGGCCGTGGGCGCTGACACCCAACTGGCGCGCATCACGCAGTTGGTGACCGAGGCGCAGGCGGGCAAGGCACGTGCGCAGCGGCTCGCGGATTCGGTGGCCGGCGTGTTCGTCCCGGTGATTTTGGCGCTGGCCGTGACGACGCTGGGCTTCTGGCTCGGCGCCGGTGCCGAGGCGCAGGCCGCGGTCACCGCGTGCGTCGCCGTGCTGGTGGTGGCCTGCCCGTGCGCGCTGGGGCTCGCCACGCCGACGGCGCTGATGGCGGCGACCGGGCGCGGCGCGCAGTTGGGCGTGCTGGTGACCGGACCGCAGGCGCTGGAAGGCTTGCAGCACGTCGACACCGTGGTGCTGGACAAGACCGGCACGCTGACGTCGGGGCACATGAGCGTGGCCCGGGTCACCGTCGTTCCCGACAATCTGGCGGAGCGGGAGGTGCTGCGGCTTGCGGCAGCGGTCGAGGACGCCTCGGAGCATCCGCTGGGCCGGGCGATCGCCCTGCACGCGGTGCGCACGCTCGCCGACGAGGTGCTGCCACCGGTGACCGACTTCGTCGCGATGCCCGGCTTCGGTGTATGCGGACGGGTGGAGGGCCGGCTCGTCGAGGTGTCCGCCGTCGGTGACGGTCTGCCGGAGGCCCTCGGGGACGCGTTGCGTGCGGCGGAGGAGGCGGCGCACACCGCGGTGCAGGTGAGCGTGGACGGCTCGGTGGTCGCCCTGATCGCGGCGGGAGATGTGCTGCGGCCGGGGAGCTATCGGGCTGTGGACCGGTTGCGGCGTCTGGGTGTGCGGCCGGTGCTGGCCACCGGCGACCGTGAGGCCCCGGCCCGTGCGGTCGCCTCGCAGCTTGCCATCGACGAGGTGCACGCCGGCTGCGCGCCGGAGGACAAGGCCGCTCTGGTAGCCGTCCTGCGTGCCAAGGGGTGCCGGGTCGCGGTCGTCGGTGACGGCGTCAACGACGCGGCCGCCCTCGCCTGCGCCGATCTCGGGATCGCGATGGGAGCGGGCACGGACGTGGCGATCGGCGCCGCCGATGTGACGCTGGTGCGCGGCGAGATCGAGGCGCTGGCCGATGCCGTACGCCTGTCCCGCGCCGCCCTCGGCACGATCCGCGCCAACCTCGTGTGGGCGTTCGGCTACAACGTCGTGACCGTGCCGCTGGCCATGGTCGGCCTGCTGAACCCGATGCTCGCTGCCGCGGCGATGTCGCTCAGCTCGGTCCTCGTCGTCGTCAACAGCCTGCGCCTGCGCACCTGGCAGCCCACCCCCACCGCAGCCCGCCCGCACAAGCCCGGACAGCGTACGAGGAGCAACTGGTGACCATATCCACACCCGCTCCGTCGTCCTCCGGGGCGGCGGAACGCCTGAAGCAGCTGCTGCTCGCGGGGGCTGCCCCCGTGATCGCCTGCGTGGTGGCTCTGGGCGCACTGACCGCGTGGACCTCCCTCGGCAACGCGGGAACACCGCCCGACATCGCCGTCACCCGCGCCCGCGTCTTCCTGCCGACCGGCGCGACCCCGGACACGGCGGGCTTCTTCCGCGTCACCAACCAGGGAGACTCTGAGGACGAGTTGACGGAGGTGACCTCCCCTTCGGTCCCGGACAAGATCGCCCTGAGCCGTCACCGGATGACACCGGACGGCGCGGCCTACCGTGACGCCGCCGACCGGCTCCACGTGCCCGCGCGCGGCACGCTGGACATGAGCCCGATGTCCAGCGACGTCACCGTGCCCGCCGACCCCGACTGGCGCCTGGGCGACCGGATCTCCTTCGATCTGCATTTCACGCACAGCGGCACGGTGCGCGTGCGGGCGCAGGTCGTGCGGCCCGGATCGCTCAGCTGACGAGCGATGCCACATCGCGAACAGCGCAGCGCCCCGCAATTCAAGGTAGTCGGCACGAGATTCCCACAGGTTCCCGGCGAGGGAAAGGAGAATCCTCACGAGTGGATGTGAGGGAGTGTGCCTTTTTCGCGAGCCCGGTCCGTGCGAGCATATTCCCTGCGGAGCGCGATGGAATTCGCCTTCCCGAGCGCGCTCCGCACTCCTGCCGGCTGCCATGATCGCCACACCCCGTCCCGGTGCGGGAAGCAGCCGGCAGGATTTTGTCTTTTCTCCGTGGGTGGTGGGAACTGGGCTGGCGAACCGCCCGACTACTGCATCGGGGGGACAGGACCCCCTCCCGCAGGTATCGGAGGAGCGATCATGCCCGTCACCAGACCAGCAGCCGCCGTCGCGGCCGTCATCGCCTTGAGCCTCGCGGCCACGGCATGCGGCGGCTCGGCCGACGGCGACCCCTTGGGTGACCGTGCGCGCACCGCCGCCGCGGGCTCCGGCTATCCCGTGAAGATCGAGAACTGCGGCACGACACAGGTCTTCGACAAGGAACCGAGCAGGGTCGTCGTCATGAACGGAGCCTCCGTCGCCGAGACTTCGACGCTGCTGGCCTTGGGTCTCGGCGACAAGATCGTCGCGAACCAGCAGTCGTACGGCATGTCCGAGGTGCCCGGCCGCGCCGAGGCGATCAAGAAGCTCCCGACCGGGGGCGTCAAACTGAACGACGCCTTCGACATCCCCCGAGAGCCGATGATCGGCCTGCGCCCCGACCTCGTCCTGTCCACCACGTCGTACGGCTTCGACGCCAAGAACGGGTTCGCGACCCGCGGCGAACTCAAGAACGCCGGCGCGCGCACCTACATATCGCCGCAAGGCTGCCACGATGAGAATTCCAAACTCACCATCGAGGACAGCTACCGGCTCCTGCGCGATATGGGCCGCATTTTCCATGTATCGGACCGTGCCGAGAAAATCATCGCCGCCTCACGCAAGCGCATCGCCGGCATCGCGGCGAAGGTGAGGGGCAAGAAGAAGCCGAACGTCATGATGCTGTTCACCAACATGACGATGGGCAGCAACGACTTCAGCGCTGTTGTGGCCAGGGGAATCTACAATGAAATTCTCGACAAGGCGGGTGCCGAGAACGTCTTCGAGAACGCGTCGAAGACGTCGTTCGCCGACCTCAGCAAGGAGAAGGTGGCGGCCACCGCCGTCGACGCGCTCGTCGTCATCGCCTACCAGGACCCGAACCCCGCGGCCTACGCCGAGAAACTGTTCAAGGAGTTCCCCCAGTGGCCGGCCGCGAAGACCAACACGTACGTGACGGTGTCCGACTCGATCTACCTGAGCCCCGACAACGACCGGGCCGTGGAGCGGATCGCGAAGAAGCTGCACCCGGAAGCGTTCTGACCCCACCGGGCCGACGCCGCGCGGCACTCGCGCTCGTCGTCCTGCCGTTCGTACTCGTCGCCGTGATGCTGATCGCCGTCAGCATCGGCGCGGTCAACGTGCCGCTCGGGCAGGTGTGGCGCATCGTCCTGCACCACGTCACCGGTATCGGCCACGAGCCCGGCGACGGCGCGCTGGACCAGATCGTGTGGACGTTCCGCACCCCGCGCGTGGTACTCGCCGCCGTCGCGGGCGCGGGGCTCGCCCTGTCCGGCGCGGTGCTGCAGACAGTGGTAGCCAACCCGCTCGCCGATCCGCTCGTGCTCGGCTTCTCCTACGGTGCGACGTTCGGCGCGGTCCTCGTCATCACTCTTGGCGGGGGAGCGGCCCTGTTCGGGGTGGGGGTGTCGGCGGCCGCGTTCGCCGGTTCGGTCGTCGCGGGCGCGCTGGTGTTCTGGCTGGGGCGCCGACGCGGCCGGATGGCGCCCACCCGGCTGATCCTGGCCGGCGTGGCGGTCGGCTACGTGTTCCTGTCGGCCACCAGCTACGTCCAGCTCCAGGCCACCCCCACCGAACTGCGGACCGTGATGTTCTGGATGCTCGGCAGCGTGGCCGGCGCCCAGTGGCACCAACTGCCCGCCGTCACCACCGTCGTCATCGGCTGCACCGTGTTGCTCACCCTCTTCGGCCGCAAGCTCAACGTGCTCCTCGCCGGCGACGAGACCGCCACCTCCCTGGGCACCGACGTCAACCGGCTCCGCACGATTTTGCTCCTTCTCAGCGCCCTGCTCACCGGCTCCGTGATCGCGGTCGCGGGCGGCATCGGCTTCGTCGGCCTGATGATCCCCCACCTGGTGCGGCTCACCACCGGCGCCGACCACCGCAGACTGCTGCCGCTGTCCGCCCTGCTCGGAGCGGTCTACCTCGTCCTCGTCGACCTGCTCTCACGCACGCTGAACCGGCCGAGCGAACTCCCACTCGGCATCCTCACCGCCCTGCTGGGCGCCCCCTTCTTCCTGTGGCTGCTGCGCCGCAACAAGGGTCTGGACTGACACGCATGCGCCTCAATGTCGACCGGCTCCACATCACCTTCGACCGCCACCTGATCCTCAACGGCGTCGACATCGACGCCCGACCCGGCGACCTCGTCGGGCTCGTCGGCCCCAACGGCAGCGGCAAATCCACCCTGCTGCGCGCCGTCTACCGCTCCCTGCGACCGGCCGACGGCGCGGTCCGGGTCGGCGACGACGACATCTGGAAACTCAGCCCCCGCGCCGCCGCACTGCGTACCGCCGCCGTCCTCCAGGACGGAACTGGCAGCAGCGGCGGGCTCACCGTCACCGAGACCATCGCCCTGGGACGCGCACCCCACCACGGCCTGCTGGGACGCGACGGACCCCAGGACCAGCGAGCGGTCGAGGGCGCCGTGGACCGGTGCGGCGTACGGCATCTGGTGCACCGCGACTACGCCTCGCTCTCCGGTGGTGAGCGCCAACGCGTCCTTCTCGCACGGGCCCTGGCCCAGCAGCCCCGCCTACTCGTCCTGGACGAACTGACCAACCACCTCGACATCCGTGCCCGGTTCGAACTGCTGCACCTGATCCGCTCCACCGGCACCACGACGCTCGCCGTCCTGCACGACCTCGACCTCGCGGCCCGCTTCTGCGACCACCTCGTCGTACTCGACCACGGCAGCGTCGTCGCCACTGGGCCCGTCCTCGACGTCCTCACTCCGGCCGTGCTCGCGAAGGTCTTCGGCGTGGCCGCCGCGGCCCGGCGCGACGCTGACGGAGTAGTGCGGCTGACGTATGCGGCCGATCCGCTGAGCCCAGACGCCCGCGTAGCGAACTAGGCTCCGTCGAAGAGCTGTTCGGCGCTTGAGGGCGGTGAGCCGCACCTCGCACGCCCCGGCGGCCGTCCCGGCCGTCTCCGAACAGATACGGCAGTGCTCGCGGTGCCCGGCGTGCCGGCCGGCACAGCTCATACGCGTCCCGACAGGTGATGAGGCAGGCAGGCATCGAGCTGAATTGTGATCAGCGGCCGCTGGGCGTCGTCTCTGAACTCATCACCAGTACGACGACCGCGCAGGCCGAGTGCGAACGGGCGGGCAGCGCGTGCGCAGCGGGCATGCTCGCCGACAAGGACGCCGACTCGGTGCGTGAGGCGATCACCCGAAACCTCGACTGCGCAGACGTGACCGCCGCGACGGCCAGGCTGCTGGTGCGCGGACTGTCGATCGAGAGGCGGCTGCCGACGCTCTCGATGAGGCCCTGAGCCCTGAGCATGGCTCTCCCCAGCTGTGGGATGACAGGTCCGACGATATCGAGGCTCGTCGAACACCCCAGCAGCTTAAGGGCGTTGACGTCGTCGTCCGCCGTCCTCCGACCAAGGTTCCACGGCATGAAGACAGACAGGTGTACCGCTCCCACCGCCTGGCCCTGGGAGGACCAGGCGTCACAGGCCCGTCCCCGCCGCTTTCTGTGGCGCGAGCGCGTGTTCGCCTGCTGCCTGCCCGTGGCGGCGACGCTGCTGCTCGCGGGGCCTACGGCTGGCTGGGCTTCCGGTTCGGCGCGGCGACCGGCGTCTGGCCGGGTGCCGCCGCGGGGGTTCTCTCCAGCCTGGCCCTGCACGTGTTCGTGCGCCGGGTGGCGGAGGGAGGGCCCGTTCGGCGGTGGAACCCGGTCAGGCACCGGCACGAATGATCCCCCTTCGCCGTCGGCCCGTCCAGGAGTTCGCCGCCGGTCCACGTACACCGGGGGACAGGGTTCAGGCAACGGACGCCGCTTCGGCCGCGTGGCGGCCTGTGCCGGACAGAGAGCCGTGTGCAGGGCGACCTGGATTCCGATGCAGGCCGTCACCACGGTACGCCCGGCACGTTCGGACGCGGAAGCCCCCAGCCGACGACTGCCGTCATGAGGTCATGACCAGGACCACGAGCAGCGCCCACCACGGAATCTTGATGCCGGACATGACGACGTGCCCCAGGGTCGGGAGCGTGACGCAGATCGCCGCGAACACCCCGGTCCGCACCGTGCGCGCACACCGTCCAGCAGTCATTGCGCGCACATGCTCCCACCTCGGCGCCCGACGATCCGGTGCGTTGCCGAAATCACCGTGGCATCACACGCATACCGGTTCCGCCCCGGTGCTCCCTGCCGCTCGCCGCCAGTGCCAAGATGTGGCTGTGTACGTCAGCCGGTTGTTCCGCGCGATGCGCGCCGCGATGTTCGGCGCCGTGTGCGTCGTGCTCGCCGCCGTGGGACACGTATGGATGTCCGGCATGTCGCTGCCGTGGCCCGTACTTGCCCTGGCAGCCGTCGCAACGGCACTGACCGGCTGGCTGTTCGCCGCCGAGGAGCGCCGACGGCGCACCGTGGTCCTGCTGACATTGGCGATGCAGGCGTGCCTGCACGTCGCCTTCACCCTGTCCCAGTCACTCGCGCACGCCACCACCCCCACCGGCCCGTCCTCCGCGGCCACGCCCGAGCAATGGGCCCGCCTGCTGCTGTGCGGAGATGCCACCCCCGAAGCGGCGGCCCGCGCCTACGACCTGGCAGTGCAGACCGGCCTCACCCCGCAGATGCACATGCCGGCCGCCGGGCGCGGCGGCGGCGCGATGGCGCACGACATGGCCGGGATGGCCTCCACGGCCGGCATGCACCCCATGGACACGATGTCGGGCACGGCATCGTGGGGGATGCTCGCCGCGCACGTGGCCGCCGCACTGATGTGCGGCATCTGGCTGGCGCTGGGCGAGCGGGCGGCGTTTTGCGTGCTGCGCGCCGTCGCCGACCGGGCGTTCGTGCCCCTGCGTCTCGTCCTGGCCCTGTGCCCGGTGGCGGAGGCTCCCGTCCCTGCCCGGCGCACCGGTGCCACCGTCGCGCCCCTGCGCTCGCGGCTCCTGGTCCACACCCTCACCACCCGAGGTCCCCCTGGAGCACCCGCTGTCGCCTGACAGCCGGTGCCACGCGCCTGGCGGCTGACCGCTGCCCGGACGCGCTCCCGTGCCACGCCCATACGGCGGCACGGCTCAACTCCCGTTTTCCCGTGACACGCCCGTGAGCTGTCCGGCCCCGCGCCGACAGCCGCTCACGCATGCGCAGAACGGGATCCGAGAAGGGACCTCGGGCAATGACTCCTGCCCTGCCCGCGATGACCGACGACACGGTCACCGCTATCGCCCTCGCCGCCGCGCGCGGTGACGGCGACGCAGCAGAACACTTCGTGCGCGTCCTGCAGTTGGACGTGCGCCGCTTCGTGACCTATCTGGCCAAGGACGCGCAGGCCGCGGACGACCTCACCCAGGACACGTTCCTGCGCGCCCTGTCGAGCCTGCACCGCTTCGAAGGCCGCTCGTCGGCCCGCACCTGGCTGCTGTCCATCGCGCGCCGCGTCGTGGCCGACAGCCTGCGCCACGCGGCCGCCCGGCCACGCTTCGCCGACACCACCGACTGGCAAGGCGCCGCCGAGCGCTCCCAGCCCAAGGGGCTGCCCGGCTTCGACGACGGCATCGCGGTCATGGAACTCATCGAGGCCCTGCCCCCAGACCGCCAGGAAGCGTTCGTGCTCACCCAACTCCTCGGCCTGTCCTACGCAGAGGCGGCGGCGCTGGCCGGCTGCCCGGTGGGCACGGTGCGCTCGCGCGTCTCACGGGCCCGCGTCCTCCTGACGCGGGGTCTCGCCGATGCCGCAGCGCCGACACCCCGCCCCGGTACGCCCCCACTCACCGCGGCCTGACCCACCACGGGCTGACGCCGCCCTTCGCCGCACACGAATGCCGGCCGAGCAACGTGGCGTCAGCCCGTCCACCACGCCCCCTACGGCCTTGCCGTGACCCCGTTCACAGCAAGACGCCGGGAACTCACCCGCCCTCGCGGCCGGCCACTACACCGGACCGCCGAAAGCGGTGGACGGCGTTCCGTTACAGAAAGTCCCGTTATGGCGGAAAGCCGCACAGCGCGAGCTGCGACGGACATATCCACAGCCGAGCCGGCCCCCACGCCTCATGAGGGCGACCCGACAGATCCGGCCACCGAGACACGCACGCACACCGAAAGCCCGCACGGTGGCACCAGGCCGTCCGTGTCATGGAGCGGTCTGCGCCCATCCTGCTGCGGCTCCACTTCTACGCTGGAATCCTCATCGGTCCGTTCCTGCTCGTCGCCGCGGCCACGGGACTGATGTACACGGCGACCCCGCAGATCGAGGCGGTCGTCTACCGCCACGAACTCAAGGCCACCCCGCACGGCACCACACCCGAGGCGCTGTCTGCCCAGGTGGCGGCGGCACGCAAGGCGGTTCCTGGCGGCACGCTGTTCTCGGTGACGCCGGCCACCGGCCGCACGGACAGCACCCGCGTCGTCTTCGACAAGCCCGACCTGCCCGACAACTACACCCAGACCGCCTTCGTGAACCCGTACACCACTGAAGTGCTGGGGCAGGAGCGGACGTTCGCCGACTGGTGGCTGCCGGTCCGGGCCGCTCGCACGTGCTCGCGGGCTCGGTGCGCGGCCTCCCGCACCGCGGCTTCGGAACGCTCCACCGCCTCGGCGATCTCGGCGCGGCTGAAGTCGAAGACTTCCTTCAGTACAAACACCGCGCGCTCCAGCGGGCTGAGCGTCTCCAGCACCACCAGCATGGCCATCGACACCGACTCGGCCTCCGTGACGGCCTCGGCGGCGTCCTGGCCGGTGAATATGGGCTCCGGCAGCCACGGCCCCACGTAGGTCTCCCGCTCGTGCCGGGTGGAGCGCAGTCGTTCCAGTGCCAGGTTCGAGACGATCCGGGTCAGGTACGCCTTGGGGTCGGCCACCTGCGAGCGGTCCGCGGCGGACCACTTGGTCCAGGCGTCCTGGACTGCGTCCTCGGCCTCGGCTGCGGTGCCGAGGAGGCGGTAGGCCACGGAGGACAGCAGCCGCCGGTCCTGGAAGACCTGATGGTCGGGGTGGCCGGTCAG
This sequence comes from Streptomyces sp. NPDC021356, assembly GCF_040641015.1. Taxonomy (NCBI): domain Bacteria; kingdom Bacillati; phylum Actinomycetota; class Actinomycetes; order Kitasatosporales; family Streptomycetaceae; genus Streptomyces; species Streptomyces sp. NPDC021356. The sequence goes on from NZ_JBFACU010000058.1 coordinate 14,870, forward strand.
GTCGCTCACCAGGCCTCCCGGACGCGGGTGAAGCGACCCCCGCGGGGCCAGAACACGCCCGAGGCGGGCATCTTCTTCATACGGCCGTAGGTCGGCCAAGGTGAGGCAGTCACCATCTCCTTGTACCGGACGGCCATGCGTCCGGTCAGGCAGATCCGGCGCGGGCTGTCGTCGGGCCGGGTGAACTGCACCACCGCGTCGCCGCTCCCCAAGCTCACCGGCGTGTGGTAGTGGCCGAAGCGGAACGGCTTGGGCTGCTTGCCCTTGAGCACACAGTCGATCGACAGCGCGGCGTGCACCCCGGTCGGCATGCCGCCCTGGCAGGTGCCGTGCATGACGCCGTAGCCCTGGCGGATTGCGGCCGCGTCACCGATCGCGTACACGTCGGGGTGGGACACCGACCGCAGCGCGGCGTCGGTGACGATGCGTCCGCGGTCGTCGACGACCAGTCCGGCGGCGGCCGCCGGCGGCGACACGCGCGTGCCGCTCGTCCACTTGGCTTCGAGTGCGGCTGCTTTGCGGAATTCTGCGGCGACTGCGTGGGACTGCGTCTGTGCCAGGGAGTAGCAGGCCTGGCTGTTGGTGCTGTTGGTGCTGTTGGTCGAACCCGGCGGCCCTGCCGCCCGCGCTGCCTGTGCGCCGGCGGTTGGCCCGCTGGCCTCTCGGCTCCGGGATCGTGTGCTTGATCCGGCGTCTTCGCAGGCAACTGCGGTTGCGGCGGGAACGCGCGGGGCGGGTCGGGCAGTCTGGGCGGTCCGGTCGCGGCGCGTGGGTCGGGCCCTGTGAGCCGCACGGCAGGGTGGTTCTGGGTCCACCCCTGTGGGGGTGCTGGACCGCTGGTGGGCTGAACCGGCCGTTCATAGCGTTGTGTTCATGATGGATGACACGAACGGAGAACGAAAAGGTGCCACTCGGCGGACGGCGCTGCGTGGGCTGGGACTCGCGGTGGGGGGCGTGGCGCTGGCCAACGGGCTCGGAACCTCGCCGGCCGCGGCGGCCCCGCGTCGCGGGCTCGCCACTTACGTGCTGGTGCACGGTACCCACAGCGCCGGCGCGTTCTGGATGCCGATTGCGCGGGAACTGGTGCTGCGCGGCCACCGCGTCGTCATGGTGGACCAGCCGCGGCACGGCGCGGAGGCTTTCGTGGCGGAGTCGTACCAGCGGCAGGACCTCACAGCGATGGCGGTCGAGCCGTCCCCGCTGAAGGGCCTCGGGCTGGACGACTACGAGGCGCGCGTCACGGGTATCGTGCGGCAGGCCGCACGGAACGGCCCGGTGGTGCTGGTCGGGCACAGCCTGGGTGGCGTGTCGGTCAGCCGTGTCGGCGACGCCGTCCCGCACCTGCTTCACCACATCTGCTACATGGCGGCCTTCTGTCCCAGCCGCGTCCTGCCCACGGCGGACGCCTGCACGGCGGCACCCGAGAACGCGGACGCCGTCAGCCCGGTGGAGCTGACGGTGGGTGACCCGGACCGGCTCGGGGTGTTGCGGCTGAACTTCCGTACGGGTGTCAGCGGTGAATTGGCCCTCTTGAAGGAGATGATCTGCGCGGACTACCCCGACGCCGACTTCCGCCGGATACTGGCCGGCATGCAGACCGACGAGCCCGTCGCCGCCTATGCGGGCCGAGCGGTCGGCCGGGCCGGCAACTGGGGACGCATTCCCCGTACGTACCTGCGTTTCGGCAGGGACCGTACGATCGCCACCGCGCTCCAGGACAGAATGATCGCGGAAGCCGACGCGTCCACACCCGGCAACAGCTTCCGCGTGCACGATTTCCCCGGGGCGTCACACGTCGGCCCTCTGGATCCCACCCCGGTTGCGGACGTCCTGGACACGCTCGCGGGGCAGGGGGGCTAATCATCGCCGAACGCGACGAGACGGCCGTGCTCACATGGAAGGAGGGGACGTGGGCGGAGCCAGAAGAGCAAGGGCGGCCTGCGGGGGCTACATCTGCCTCGAGGACGAAGCAGGCTACACCCGGAAACCGCCCCGAGGACGCACCTGGGGCCGACGCGGCCGCACCCCGGTCGTGACGGTCAGCGGGCGACGCTCGGGACGCCTGTCGGTAGCCGGGCTGATGGCGATGCGGGCGGGTTCCCGGCCCCGGTTGTGCCACCGTCTGCGCGTTCACCCCGCTGGCCGTGGCAAGCGCCGCAGCATGGGAGAGGGGGACTTCATCGCGCTGGTCGACGGTGTGCACCAGCTCGTCAAGGCGCCGATCAGGCTGGTCTGGGACCACCTCGACACCCACGTCTCCCATGCCATGCGCAAGTTGATCGCAGAGCGCGAGTGGCTGACGGTATTCCTGCTGCCCGCATACTCGCCCGACCTCAACCCCGTCGAGTGGGTATGGGCACACGTCAAGCGCAGCCTGGCCAACCTCGCCGTGGTCGCCCTCGACCGGCTCGAGACGCTCGTCCGCAACCGGCTCAAACGCCTCCGGTACCGGCCCGCCACCCTCGACGGCTTCATAGCCGGCACCGGCCTGGCCCTCGATGCCCTCACGTCACCTTGACGAGCCGAAGTCAGTAGCCGGAAGTGCCACCTTGTGTTTGCCGGGTGCGCCGGCCGACACCGCCGAAGCCGTCGCCGCCCGCGAAGGCCTGGACCTGGCGGACGACCTCGCCACGGTGCTCCGGCATACCGCCCGCGCCGCCGCGGGCCGCCGGCGCACCGAGCAGTCAGCCCGCCGCCGCGGCGATGGGCGTTCACTGAAGTCCTACGCCTTCACCCTGCTCAGCCGCCAGGCCCCGCACCCGCGCACCTCCGAACACCGAGGAGCCGGGCGCGGGCCTGGGCCCGGGTCGGTCTGTGGCACGCGGAGATGCAGGCGTGGATCGCAGCCCTCGGCATCGACGGTGCCTCCGTCGCCCGGGACTGCCGCACGGCAGGCCTCGCCCTGTCCGCGATGGGCGTCGTCCTGGAACGGGATGCGCGTCAAGCACCGCCTGCGGGGCGGAGAGAGCGCCTTCTCCGTCCTGGCCCGCACCGCGGCCTGCGGGCGCTCACTGAAGGACTGCCCCGCCCAGGGTCTCGTAGGGTGGCGGTGGTCCCCCGCAGGGGCGGCCCGTGTGAGGTCAGGAAGGGGACCACACCACCGGCCAGTAAGGGGGCAGGAGTGAGCAACCGCGGGGACGGGGTGAACACCGCCACCACTGACCTCTGGCACCACTTCGGCCGCGCCCGGCACGCCACCGAACGGACCGCGCCCGGTGTCTTCCGCTCGAACTGGGGCCAGGACGGCGCGCCCGGAGCCGAACGCCTTGGCGTCCTCACCGGACTGTGTGCGGCTCGACCCGGACGGCAAGTGGCTACACATCGACAGCCTCGACACCGAGCCGGGCAGCGTGGACCTCGCCGGGCTCCCTGCCAGCCTGGCTGATGCGTTGCAGGACTGGCTGGGGTCGACCGGTACGTCGGACGAGGACGTTGCCCAGTTCGTGGGGTGGAGCGTGGAAGAAGTCGCTCGCCACCGTGAGGAAGTCTGCCGAGAACAGGCTCTACGTGGCGCTCCCGGGTTCATGCCTGCGTAGTGTACCGGTCCGCGGGCTGCGGCGTGTAGGTGAGAACGAAGCGCGTTTGTTGTTGAGCGCCAGCAGCACTGGCTGGCTGAGCAAGCCCGGGAATGGCAGTGTGATTCGGGCGCCTCGGAATGGTGATGCCGTAGGGATGGTGGTGGGGCATGAAACGGGCGAGCTCATGTAATCGGGAGTCGCGTATTCATCAGCCGGTGAGGGCCCGTGGTCACCGTGAGTGGTTACCTGGGGCGTAGCGCCGCCAGGTTCCGCCGGCCTCGGCGCAAGCTGCCCGGTGATGTCGTCGTGGGTCACGGCCCGGGAGGATGAGTCGGTGGCCGTCGGCCAGAAGACTGCGGGCGGGCCTGGAGGCCGATACCGCTGCTGCCGCCGGCGATGAGGAGGGTCTTCATGATGCGCCTGGTAAGGGGGCGGGCAGCCCCCGGCCGGTTGGAGAGTGAGCAGGTAGTCGTCGTAGGCGTGCTGGGTCAGGCGCCGATGAAGTTCTCGGCCTGGGTGCGGCTGGTGTGAACTGCCCGGCAGCTGAGGGTCATCTCCTGCGGCGCACGGTGTGGGACGCCTTCGCAAGCCTCGGTGCCGACCGAGAGATTGATGGCTACGTAGCTGGCTTCGAAGATGGCGAGGGCAGGCGGAGCAGGCGTCATATGGTGCCTGTTGCCCGGCGCTTCCTGCTGGTGTGGGTGCGGTCGGTGGTCCAGGCGAGCGCGGCGATGGCGGGGAAGGCTGCCGCGGTGAGGGTGACCGTATGCCAGTTACTCAGGTGGTGGGCGAGGGTGCCGAGTTGGGAACCGGTGGCGCCGCCGATGAAGAAGGTGGCGATGTAGACGCTGGTGATCCGGGCGCGGGCGTCTGCGTCGAGTTGGTAGATGGTGTGCTGTCCGAAGATCAGGGAGCACTGCACGGCGCAGTCCAGGAGGACTGCGGCGGCGGCGAGGACGAGGATCTGGTGGGCGGCCAGGCCGGCCCAGATGAGGGTGGCGGAGGCGAGCAGGCAGGTCACGGGGGTGAGCTGGTGAGCGAGCCCTCGGTCGGCGAGGCGGCCCGCGAGAGGGGCGACGAGCGCGCCGGCGGCGCCGACGAGGGCGAACAGGCCGACCTGGAGCTGGGAGTAGTTGTACGGCGCGGTGGTCAGGACGTAGGAGATGGTCGTCCAGAACGCACTGAAGGCGGCGAACATGCAGGCGTGGTAGAAGGACCGGCGGCGCAGCTGCGGGTGCACGCGGATCAGGCGGGCTGTGGAACGCAGCAGCGCGGTGTAGGGATCCGTGCTGGTGGGGGCCCGGTGCGGCAGCGCGCGGCGCAGGACGAGGGCCAGAATCGCCATCAGGGCGGCGGAGACCAGGTAGACGGTGCGCCAGCCTGCGACGTCCGCGAGCAGGCTGCCGACGGTGCGGGAGAGCAGGATCCCGGCGAGCAGTCCGCTCATGACCTTGCCCACCACGGCGCCGCGCAGGTGATCGGGGGCGAGGTCGGCGGCGTAGGGGACGAGGACCTGTGCGACGACGGAGGTGGCGCCCGCGACGAGCGCGGCGATGAGCAGGACGGTGAAGGTGGGGGCGAGGCCGCCCGCGGCCATGGCCAGGGCCGTGACGGTGAGCAGGACGGAGACCAGACGGGAGTTCTCGATGCGGTCGCCGAGGGGGACCAGGAACACCATGCCGGCGGCGTAGCCGAGCTGGGTCAGGGTGCTCAGCAGGCCGGCGGTCGAGTCCTGGAGTTGGAAGGCCCGGCGCAGCATCTCCAGGAGCGGCTGGGCGTAGTAGAGGTTGGCGACGGTCAGCCCGCAGGAAGTGGCCAGGAGTACGACTAGCCAGCCGGGCAGGGCTTGCTGTCGCGCGTTTGACCCCGGTGTGGCACGGGCGGCTGTGGGCACGGGCATGGTCCATCTCCGGATCGGACGTGGGGAGGGCGGAAGCCGAGTCGACTCCACAGATCGGCCAGCCCAGGAGCTGTGCCCTGGCCCGAAACGGGCACCTCGATCGCTCGAGCGAGCAGCCTGCTGATATAGAACCAGGATTCCACATTGAACTTCGATTCAATATAGAACGCGACGGGTAGCATGTCAAACATGAAGAACTCGGGCGACCCGCTTCCCCAGGGGATCGAAATCGGTGCACTGTCCAGGATCGTTCGGCACCACTTCGCCGACCGGATCGAGCAGGTCATCCACCCTCTGGGACTCACCCTCGGGCAGTGGACGGTGCTGCGGGAGCTGAAGCGGGCACCCGGCGCCTCCGCCTCAGAGCTCGCGCGCGCCGCGGTCCACACGCCGCAGGCCGTCAGCCGTCTCGTCCGGACCCTGCAGGAGGAGGGACTGGTGGAGCGCTCCCCGGCCCGGGGCCGGATGGTGGACAACCATCTCACGGCCAAGGGGCACAAGGTGATGGATGAGACGTTCATCCAGATTGAGGCCCGACTGGCTCCGGTACTGCAGAAGTTCGGCAGGGCCAACGCCGAGGAGTTCCTCCGCCTGGCTCATCTCCTCATCGAGGCCCTGGAGGACCCCGCCTGAGCCAGATAACCGGTCCGTCAACACCGGTAGGGCCCAAGTGGCCGACAGCACGAACGACACCGCCACGCTCTGGTTATCGGCGTCGCCGCTCTCGGTGCGGCCGGCTCGCCGAGCGGGCCCGCCGCCTCGCCGAGGACCGGCCGACCGCCGCGGCCACCCTGTCGGCAGCCGTCGCCGCCCGCGTCTACATGGTGTATTCCTCTACTCGGTTTTCGATATGGAAACCGAGTAGAGGTTTCCCATATCGAAAACCCCTGTGCTGCACGGTCCAGGCATCGCCGGAGCCGTCCAGTTCCGACTGCGTTCTCATTCCGGGGAAGAGGGCGAGGTACCCGAGGAAGCCGGAGGCGGCCTCGGTGCCGCCTGGGCCGGCGGCCAGCTCGCGCCTGGCGGTCACGGGGTCGCCGAGCAGGCCGGGGGTGGCCGACCTGCCCGCCGTGCCGCTGCCGGGCCTGGACGATCTGCGCCGTCGACGTGTGCTTACCTCCCGGCTCCCCGTACCGGCCACTCCGTACACCCGCCGGGCCCCGCTCCCTGAGTGCCGCAGTTCGGGGCTCCGGAACTCTGTGAGTTGAGCGCCGAGACCCAGCCCGGTCAAGGCACGTGCCGTGAAGGCACTGCCAACGTGGTTACGCAAAGCGCTCCCCATCGGTCATCGGCGTGGGCGAGATCGGCCGGGCCATCGTGGCGGGCCTGTGCGACGGCGTCGAAGAGTCACCGGAGACATACCTCTCGCCTCGCGGCGCCCGTACAGCCGCCGCGCTGTCCCAGGCCTCCTCGTGGTCGGCGGCGCGGAGGACGGAGAGGACAGGGCCGAAGATCTCCTCCTGGTGGATACGCATGGCCGGGGTGGCCCGGTCGAAGGGGGACGTACCGGTGAAGAGGCCGTTCTCATGCACGAGCAGCACGAAGTCACGTCCGTTCACGAGGAGTTCAGCTCTCTCTTCGACGCCCAGGGTTCCCGGGGAGATCCGGGGCGGGGCTCGTGCGTGCGTCCACGGACACCACCGCCCCGGCCCCGGAGGGCCGCGGCCTCCAGTCGTCTGCCTACGACGCCCCCTCCCCGGACCTGCTTGCCCGAGCGGACCGCGGCTTCGCCCGGTTCCTCGCCCGGCACACCGAGGAGCAGGACGGCCGAGCCGATGGCGTCCAGGAAGTCACCGATTCGGGCGCGGCGGTCCTTGAGCAGGTGTCCGACGCCCGTCCCGTCGGCGAGCCCTGTGCCCTGCGTGGCGCCGACAGCACCGGTACCCTGGCCACGGGCCCGGGGCCTGCCGGCCGGCCCTGTCCTGCCCGGGAAACCGTGGTCGAGGGTCTGCACCGCATCCTCGCGCAAGCCCTCGGCTACTCGAACGCGAAGACCCCGCCCCGGAGTTCGGCGGACAGTACTTCTCGGCCGCGGGACGTCCGTCCTCCCGGACTCAGGATCCAAGTGTCCTGGGTGTGTGAGACCGGAGGTCAACCGGCCATGCACCACGTCGCCGAGCCGGACTCCGGCCGGGGACCTTGCCGACGCGGCTTCAGCCGCGTCGGCACATCCGGCCGGCGCACCGGCCATCCGGTGTCAGAGAACAGCGCCGCTCCAGGCCTGCACCGGTGCCTGGAAGGCGGTGCCGGTGCTGCGGAAGAAGAAGAGCGCGTTGCGCTGACGGCCGTCGGCGGTCTTCCCCTTGTCGTAGTAGACGGCGATGTCGTCCTTGCCGTCCCCGTTGTAGTCACCCGATCCGAGGAGTCCGGCCGACCAGGAGAAGCTCCCCGAACTGGTCCACGTCTTGGAGACGTCGAACCCGCTGCCCGTACTGGTCAGGGTGAACAGCAGGGACGTGTGTTTGCCGTCCGCGTCCTGGCCTCCGTCGTAGAAGACGGCGATGTCGTCCTTGCCGTCGCCGTTGTAGTCGCCGGATGTCGGCAGGCTCTTGGACCATTCGAAGTTGCCGGGGCTGGTCCAGGTCTTCGTTGCCTGGAATGTGCTGCCGTTGCTGAGGAGGGTGTATACGGAC
>NZ_JBFACU010000058.1:23017-28975 GCF_040641015.1 Streptomyces sp. NPDC021356
TGCTGCCGTTGCTGAGGAGGGTGTATACGGACGAGGTGTGTTTGCCGTCCGCGTCCTGGCCTCCGTCGTAGAAGACGGCGATGTCGTCCTTGCCGTCCCCGTTGAAGTCACCCGCGGTCAGCCGGCTCTTGGACCAGGTGAAGCCGCCGGTGCTGATCCAGCTGCGGACCGGCGGGTCGAAACCGCCGGCATTGGCTTTGAACGTGTACAGGGAGGTACGGTTGCCGCCGTCTGTGGCCGTGCCGTTGTCGTAGAGGGCCGCGAGGTCTGCCCTGCCGTCGTGGTTGAAGTCCCCCGAGGCGACCACGGACCGCTGGGGGAGCAGCCGTACCTGCTGGATCCACGTGCCGATGTCGTCGAGCCGTGTCTCCACAGCCCCGGTCCGTGTCTCCGACGATCCATAGCACCCCCCTTGCCAGGAGGCGCTGTTGATCGCGACGAGTTCCAACTGGCCGCCGCTGTCACGCAACGCGGGACCGCCGCTGTCTCCCTTGCAGAGGGCGCTGCCCACCGCGTCGAGGGACACCGTGGTGGCATCCGTGGTCGCCACGGTGAACGCCCCTGAGTGCAGGTGGTCGGGGACCCAGGCGTCCGCGGTCCGGCCGTAACCCAGGGCAAGCAGGTTCTCTCCCGCGTCGGGGGCGTTGGCTGCCAGGGGCATCGGCGCGACGTCGGTGACCGGCTGGGACAACTTGGCCATCACCAGGTCGCGGTCGGTGCGTGGCACCAACTGCACCACCTCGCGGGTCTCTTCCTCGCCGGTGGTGAGGTCGGGGTTCCCGAGCCTGGCCACCGTCTTGAGCTGAGGAGGGCCCGGCGGAACCGCCAGGCCGGCGGCGGGATCGTCGACGAAGCAGCTCGCCGCGGTGAGAAGCCACTGGGGGTCGATGAGAGTTCCGGAACAGGCTCGGGTGCCGTCACCGATGTCGAGCTGCGCGGCGTAGGCGTAGGCGGTGTCGGAGACTTCAGGCCCCGTGGCGGCCCGGACACTCGGGACGCTCAAGGCGAGGGACGCGGCGGAGAGAGCGGCTATCGCTGGGAGGAGACGGCCGGATCTGAAGCGGTGAAGGATCATTGTTTCCTCGGGGTCTTCTTCGGAACGTGACTCGTAGGGTCTCTGCTTGGCATGGGCTGACGGGCGGCAGCGGTGAAGCCCCTGCCAGGACGGGTTGTCAGCCATAAGCAACCCGTCTCCACCCGGAACTTCGTGTGCTTGTCTATCCAGCACGCCCGGATCTGTCCAGGCTCACCCCCAGGATCCGCCCCGTGAACACGCCGTCTGAGGTCGAACCGGACTCCGTTCTCCGGCTCGGTCACCCCCGACACCCAGGTGCTGGGATCGGGCCGCCGACGGACGCAGATGCCGGGGTGGGGGCAACGGCCGACTGAGGCTGATCCATGAAAGAGGTCGATGGCGGTTGCGCAAGCGGTCGCATGCCGTGTCTGAACCGCGTGGGGCGGGGAGCGGGGTATTGAGGTGGAGCACCACCACATCGACCGCCCGGTCCTGCCCGTGTCCGGCTGAGTGGCGACAGGCTGTCGACAGGCCAAGGGGGGCCGGTCACCACCTGGCCTGCTCTCGGCGACCGCGCTGCTGACCGCCGCCCTGGTCAGTTGCCCCGGTGCGATCGGCTTCGTCGGCCTGGTCCTCCCGCACGTCACCCGCGCCCTCACCCGCGCCGGCCACGCCCGCCTGCTGCCGGTGACGGCACTGACCGGCGCCGTCTTCCTGGTGTGGGTGGACACCCTGGCCCGAACCGTCCTCGATCCCCAGGAGGTCCCGGTGGGCGTGGTGACGTCCCTCATCGGCGTGCCGGCGTTCGTGGCCGTGCTCTACCGAGGACGGAGAAGGACATGACCAGCCTGCACGCGGACGGCGTCGTAAGGCGCCTGGGGGACAAGGCCGTCGTCGACAACGTCACCCCCAGCCCGCGCCCCGGCGAGACCGTCGGCCTCCTCGGCCCCAACGGCTCCGGAAAAGCTATGCTGTTGAGGCTGCTGGCCGGGGTCCTGGCAACCACCGCCGGACTCGTGCGCTGGCCACGCTGCGCCTGCCGCAGCGCATGACCGTGCTCCTGTCCCTCGCGGTCTTCGCCGCCGGGCACGTCGTCGAATCCGCCAGCAGCTCCTTCACCGTCATCCTCGTCGCCCGCTTCGTGACGGCGCTGGCCACGGGCGCGTTCTACGCGGTCGGCTTCGTCCTCGCCACCGCCGCCGCAAGCCCCGAGCGGTCCACCCGCGCCATCGGCATGATCATGGGCGGCCTGACCCTGCCCCATGTGATCGGCGTGCCGATCGGCTCGTTCGCAGGCCGGCTCATCGGCTGGCGCGGCCCCTTCTGGTCCCTCGCCGTCCTGGGCGCTCTCGCCGCTGCGGTCATAGGCCGCTTCCTGCCCGCCACCGGACAGGGCGCCCAGGTCTCGGTGCGTGCGGAGACCCGTGCCCTGCGCGACACCCGGTTGTGGCTGGCGCTCACCGCAGCCGTCATGATCACGGGCGGTGTCCTGGCCGCCTACACCTACATCACGACGCTGCTGACCGACCGAGCCGGCATCCCGGCGAACGCGGTCCCGCTGGTCCTGGTTGCCTACGGACTCGGCGCCGTCGCCGGCACCACCATCGGCGGACGCATGGGTGACCGACGCCCCATGACCACCACGATCTCCGGCGCCGCAGCCCCCGTCCTGGCCCTCCTCCTGCTGATCCCCCTGTCCACCAGAGCTGCACCCACCGTCATCCTGGTGGCCATCATGGCGATGACCGGCTTCACCCTGAACCCCGTCGTCACCTCCCTGGCCGTCCGCTTCGCCGGCGACGCCCCCACCCTGACCGCGGCGCTGACCACCTCCGCCTACGAGACCGGAGTCGCAGCCGGCTCGGCCCTCGCCGGCATGGCCCTGGGCTCGTCCCCCGGCCTGACCGGACCCGCCCTGGTCGGCGCCGTCTTCGCCACCCTCACCCTGCTGCCCCGTGAACCTGGAACGTACGAGGCACGCCGCGACGCCGAGGAGGGGGCGTGGTGCGTCCGGGTGGCGAGGAAATGCGGGCTGTGAGCGCAGTTGTCTTCGCACAGAGGCAAGGCCTCTTCAGACCACCTCCGCGGCCAGGACATGACGACGCTGTTCCTGCCGTCGGGTACGGGGGAGGGGCGGCGTCACTGCGTCGCGCCCCCGGTCAGGCCCGCCCGGTGCGCGTACCGTGAGCGGAAACGCACCGACGGCCGAGGGAGGTGCGGTGCCGCTTCCCCACTGCGACCAGCGGCCTCTCCGGCCCCAGACCCACGCTGCTGCCGGACACGTTGAACGAGCGCGCCCGCGCGCCAACCAGCAGGCCGGCGCGCGGGCACCTCCGGCGGCAGTTGCAGCCGCTACTTCTTGTTGCAGACCTCGTGCGGCTTGACCCAGACTCGCTTGGTCTTGCCGTGAGCGGTGACGGTCCGGTAATGGCCCTTGACCTTGTGGCACTTCTTGCCGACGGTCGGGGCAACGTGGCTCGTCGTCGACGGCGCCGCGGAGGCGGTACCTGTCGCTACGACTCCTGCTCCTGCGGCCAGCATGGCCGCCGTGAGCCCGGTGGCGAGGCTGCGTGCGATTCGACTCTTCATGAGCAACTCCTTTCCGGTCCAGCGCGCCCACCCGGGCCCGGGCGCTTGGGACGGGAAGCCCGGGCCGCGAAGCGCACCTTCGAGGATCACCTCGTGCACCCGCACGCGCATCCGCAGTGCGCGATGACACCCGTTCGGCGCACGTACTCGAGCGCTCCGATTGCTCCGGCACCAGCCTGGGGGGCCGCACGGACGGCTGGGGAACCGTCCGCGCCGGGGCCGCGCCGGCACGCTCCCCAAGGCACGAGCGTGCTGTCCCAGGAGAAGAAGCGATCAGTGGAGCCGTCGCCCGGCAGCAGGGCCCAGGCGGAGGGCACCATGGGCGGCTTCGGCCAGGTCGCCGTCGGCAGTGGCGGCCCCAGGGGCCAGATCGGTGGCCCGCGCGCCGGGGGCGAGGGCGTTGACCTTGAAGCCCTCCCACGGCCGGGGCATGGGCGTACAGGACGGCGACGACGCCTGCGCCCGGATGGCCGTTGCCCGCGAAGCCGCTCACGTCCGGCGGCGAGGCGCGGTCGCGCCGGTGATGCGTCACCGGCACGCAAGCCATGCGCACACTGGGCGGAGAGACACGATGTCGGCAGCAGCCGAGGTGCACGAACAGGGCTGGCCGCGTCCGAGCACAGCGCAGCAAGGCACCACGACGACTGGCTCAGGCCTCCTGGAGACCTTCCCCGAGGTCACGCACGACATCATTGCTGTGGCTCGTGGCGAGCAGGTGGCCGACTCCCACAGCGGCGGCGATCGGCCACTCGATCACTCCGGCGCCGGCAAGGAGGCCGAGTCCAGCGAGGAAGGCCAACTGATTGCGCGGCGGGAACGTGACGGTGCCGATCAGGGGCAGGTCCACGTGACCGGCGCTGGACTTCCGGGCGAGGGCTGCGGTGTTCTGGCTGGGCGCGCGGGCCGGGCGACCGGAAGCGGATGACATGCCCGCCGACCGCGCCTTGTCCGTTCCTGGCTTCTCCGACATCGGCCCGTCCCTTCGGAGACGATGGTCAGATGAGGGCCGGGTGTCCCCTCTGTGGAAGACCATGCGCCTGCTCCGGCTCTTTGCATTCGTCTGACACGGGCGACGCCGACGTGCAGCTTGGGCCAGGCCAGGCCGCACCGCCAGGGGAAGCGGGCCGCCTGCAGCAGGGCGCCGAGGGCAGCGGCTGGTGGATCTCCGGCGCCGGACTCAGGTGACCAGGAGGGGCAGCTGCAGTGGATCGTGCGCCGGGGCGGCAGCAGCTCGGTGCGTTGCCGGGGCCCGATGATGCTGCCGGCGTCCGTCGGCAGGAGCCGGGTGGCGGTGATCACCCAGCTGCGCCGTCGAGGCGCCAGGCCGATCTCGCTGACCCGGGGATCACGTTCCGGTCAATGCCCTCGTCGGCCCGCCCACCGGTTACGCGCACCCCGTTCAGGCCGGGCCGATGCAATGCGCCGTCTCGGTCGTCTCCCATGAGGAAGAGATTCGACCTCGGTTCGGCCCCCACTCCGAGGGAGGGTGACCTGAACGTCTTCCGGGGTCACGACGACGCTGAAGTTCTCCCGTGGGGCTGGACAGCCTGATACTGGGAGGGCCGGTCCCGGAGGAAGCAGTTCCAGGTAGTGAGCAAGAAGAGCAACACGAGCAAGCGGTACACGGCCGAGTTCAAGCGGGACGCGGTCGCGCTGGTCCATTCGTCGGGGAAAACGGTGACCGAGGTCGCCCGTGAGATCGGGGTGAGCCCGGAGGGCCTGCGGAACTGGGTAAACCAGGACAGGGCGGATCGGGGCCAGGGGGCCGTGGGTGCTCTGACCAGCGATGAGAAGGAAGAACTGCGTCGCCTGCGGCGGGAGAACCGGGAACAGCAGCAGACTGTCGAGGTCCTGGAAAAAGCCGCGGCCTTCTTCGCGAGGGAGTCGACGAAGTAGCCGTGCGCTGCGCGTTCATCGACGCGGAGAAGGCCACCGAGACGAACTTCGGTGGTCACAGTGTCGCCCTGATGTGCAGAGTGCCGGGCGTGTCTCGCTCGGGCTATTACGCCTACCTCGCCGCCCGTCCGGCCGCCGGGGAACAGGCCCGCCGGGAGGACGGGCTGGTCGCTGAAATCCGCCACATCCACGACGCGTCGCGGGGGGCTTATGGGGCCCCGAGGATCACAGCCGCGCTGCGAAGGAACGGGCACCAGGTCAACCACAAGCGGGTCGAGCGGATGATGCGTGAGCACGACATCCGCGGGATCACCCGCCGGCGGCGCTGCGGCCTGACCCGGCCGGACCGGAAGGCGGCCCCGGCACCGGATCTCGTCGGACGGGACTTCACCGCCATCGAGCCCGGCACGAAACTGGTCTCCGACATCACCTACCTGCCCACGCCGGCCGGCTGGTGG
>NZ_JBFACU010000059.1:0-27135 GCF_040641015.1 Streptomyces sp. NPDC021356
GGATCTCCTCGCGCCGCTCCGGCGACGGCGGCGTCGCCCTCTTCTTGCTGCTGTTGTCTTTCGGCACCCGCCCATCCTCGCTCAGGCATGCTGACTGCTGACCGACAAGACCTCGCCCGTCAGGTACGAGGAGTAGCCGCTGGCGAGGAAGACGATCGTGTTGGCGACCTCCCAGGGTTCGGCGTACCGGCCGAACGCCTCGCGGGAGGTCAGCTCGGCCAGCAGTTCGGGCGTGGTGACCTTCACCAGGTGCGGGTGCATGGCCAGGCTCGGCGCCACGGCGTTGACCCGTACCCCGTACGCGGCGGCCTCCAGCGCGGCGCACCGGGTGAGCGCCATGACCCCGGCCTTGGCGGCGGCGTAGTGGGCCTGCCCCTGCTGCGCCCGCCAGCCGATCACCGAGGCGTTGTTGACGATGACGCCGCCGCTGCCCCGCGCCCGCATCCGGCGCAGCGCGGCGCGGGTGCAGCGGAAGGTTCCGCCCAGGGTGACGTCGAGGACCTTGTCCCACTGTTCGTCGCTCATGTCGACCAGGTCGGCGGTGCCGCCGAGTCCGGCGTTGTTGACGACGACGTCCAGGCGGCCGTGCCGCTCCTCGGCGAGGCCGAAGAGCGCGCCGACCTGGCTCTCGTCGGTGACGTCGCAGATCAGCGCCGTGACCCGGTCGGCGCCGAACTCGTCGGCGAGCGCCGCCCGCGTCTCCTCCAGCCTGCGGGCGTGGGTGTCGGAGACCAGCACGTCGGCGCCTTCTTCGAGCAGCCGCCGGGCGGTGGCACCGCCGATGCCCGCCCCCGCGGCGGCGGTGACGACGGCGGTGCGGCCCTCGAGCAGGCCGTGCCCGGGGACGTAGTCGGGCGGGGTGGTCACGGGCGGATCTCCTTGGGCAGGCCGAGCACGCGCTCGGCGATGATGTTGCGCTGGATCTCGTTCGAGCCGGCGTAGAGGGTGTCGGACCGCGAGAACAGGAACAGTCGCTGCCAGTCGTCGAGGTCGTCGTGCTCGCCGGGCCCGCCGGCCGCGAGCATCCCGTCGGCACCGCACACGTCCATGGCGAGTTCGCCGAGTTCCCGGTGCCAGGTGGCCCAGTAGATCTTCCCGATGGACGCCTCGGGGCCGGGCGCCCCCGCGGCCACTCCGTCCAGCATGCGCAGCGCGTTGAAGCGGATGGTCTCCAGGCCGATCCAGGCGCGGGCGAGCCGGTCGCGGATCAGGGGGTCCTCGGCGCTGCCGTTGCGGCGGGCCAGGCCGATCAGGGCCTCCAGCTCGCGGCGGAAGCCGACCTGCTGGCCGAGGGTGGACACACCGCGCTCGAAGCCGAGGGTGGCCATCGCGACCTTCCAGCCCTCGCCGGGCGCGCCCACGATGTTCGAGGCGTCGGTGCGGGCCCGGTCGAAGAAGACCTCGTTGAACTCGCTGGTCCCGGTGAGCTGGGTGATGGGGCGGACGTCCACGCCGGGCCCGTCCAGGGGGACCAGCAGGTACGACAGTCCCCGGTGGCGTGCGGAGCCGGGCTCGGTGCGCGCCACGACGAAGCACCAGTGTGACTCGTGGGCGAGCGAGGTCCAGGTCTTCTGGCCGGTCACCACCCATGCGTCGCCGTCGCGTTCGGCCCTGGTGCGCACGTTCGCCAGGTCGGAGCCGGCGTCCGGCTCGCTGTACCCCTGGCACCACAGTTCCCGCACCGCGACGATCGGCGGCAGGAAGCGGGCGCGTTGGCCGGGCGTGCCGAAGGCGATGAGGGTGGGGCCGAGGAGCTGTTCGCCGATGTGGTTGACCCGGGCGGGGGCGTCGGCGAGGGCGTACTCCTCGTGGAAGGCGACCTGCTGTTCGAGGGTGGCGCCGCGGCCGCCGTACTCCACCGGCCAGCCCACGCAGGTCCAGCCGGCGGCGGCCATGTGGCGCTCCCAGGCGAGCCGTTCGGGAAAGGCCTCGTGCTCGCGTCCGGGGCCGCCGCGCCCGCGCAGGGCGGCGAACTCGCCGGTGAGGTTGGCCCGCAGCCAGCCGCGGACCTCGGTGCGGAACTCCTCGACGCTGGTCATGGCCGTACGTTAACCTACCAAACACTTGTTAGGGAAGGAGGGGCGGATGTCCGCTGCCCACGAACGAGCCGAGCGCCCGCAGGCGCAGGACGGCCCGGTGCGCTACGACCGGCAGGGGCCGGTCGCGACGATCACCATGAACCGGCCCGAGTACCGCAACGCCCAGAACTCCGCGATGACCTACGCCCTGGACCGCGCCTTCTACCGCGCCGCCGCGGACGACGAGGTGAAGGTCGTCGTCCTCGCCGGCGCGGGCGAGCACTTCTCGGCCGGCCACGACATCGGCACCCCGCAGCGCGACGCCCACCTGCCCTTCGAGCGGAAGGCGGGACTGTGGTGGGACCACTCGGACAAGGCGGGCGCGGAGCGCCGTTTCGCCCGTGAGTCGGAGGTCTACCTGGGCATGTGCCGCCGTTGGCGCGAGCTGCCCAAGCCCGTCGTCGCCGCCGTGCAGGGCGCGTGTGTGGCGGGCGGGCTGATGCTGGCCTGGGTGTGCGACCTGATCGTCGCCTCCGACGACGCCTTCTTCGCCGACCCCGTGGTCCGCATGGGCATCCCCGGCGTCGAGTACTTCGCCCACCCCTGGGTGATGCCGCCGCGCGTCGCCAAGGAGTTCCTGTTCACCGGCGAGCGGATGACCGCACAGCGCGCGCACGAGGTCGGCATGGTCAACCGCGTCGTCCCGCGCGCGGAACTCATCGATCAGGTCGCCGAGTTGGCCCTGCGCATCGCCGGGATGCCGCGCATGGGACTGGCACTGGCCAAGCGCGCCGTCAACCAGGCCGAGGACCTGCAGGGGCTGCACACCGGCATGGACTCGGTCTTCGGACTGCACCACCTGGCGCACGCGCACAACGCCGAGACCGCCGCCGACCCGCTCGGCGGCCTGGACCTCCGGGCCATGAAGGAGGGTTCGGCCTGATGGACCTCGAATTCACCGAAGCCGAGGCCGCCTTCCGTGCCGAGGCCCGCGACTGGCTGTCCGCCCACGTCCCCGCGGCGCCGCTGCCCTCCCTGGAGACGGCGGACGGCTTCGCGGCCCACCGGGAGTGGGAACGCACCCTGTTCGCCGACCGCTGGTCGGTGGTCTCCTGGCCCGAGGAGTACGGCGGGCGGGGCAGCTCACTGCTTCAGTGGCTGATCTTCGAGGAGGAGTACTACGCGGCCGGCGCTCCCGGCAGGGTCGGCCAGAACGGCGTCAGCCTCCTCGCCCCCACCCTCTTCGAGCACGGCACCGACGAGCAGCGGGCCCGGATCCTGCCGTCGATGGCGAGCGGCGAGGTGATCTGGGCGCAGGCCTGGTCCGAACCGGAGGCGGGCTCCGACCTGGCCTCGCTGCGCTCCACGGCTGTGCGCACCGACGGCGGCTGGCTGCTCAGCGGGCAGAAGACCTGGTCGTCGCGGGCCGCCTTCGCCGACCGCGCCTTCGGCCTCTTCCGCAGCGACCGGGACGACACGAACACGGCCCGGCCGCACCGCGGTCTGACGTACGTGATGTTCCCGCTGGACGCCGAGGGTGTGACCGTACGGCCCATCGGCCGGCTCGACGGCAAGCCGGCGTTCGCCGAGCTGTTCCTCGACGAGGTGTTCGTCCCCGACCAGGATGTGCTCGGCGAGGTGGGCCAGGGCTGGCGGGTCGCGATGAGCACGGCCGGCAACGAGCGCGGGCTGACGCTGCGCAGCCCCGGCCGGTTCACCGCCGCCGCCGACCGGCTCACCCGGCTGTGGCGCTCGGCCGCGGACCCGTCGGACACGGCCCTGCGCGACCGGGTGGCGGACGCGGTCGTCGCGGCCCGCGCCTACCGGCTGTTCGCCTACCGGAACGTCTCCCGGGTCGCGGCGGGGGACTCGATCGGCGCCGAGTCGAGCCTGAACAAGGTGTTCTGGTCGGAGCTGGACATCGCGCTGCACGACACCGCCCTCGACGTGCTCGGGGCCCGCGGCGAGCTGTCCGACTGCGCCGCCGACGCGCCCGCGCACGGCGCCTGGGCCGAGGGGTACACCTTCTCCCTGGCCGGCCCGATCTACGCGGGCACCAACGAGATCCAGCGCGACATCATCGCCGAGCGGCTGCTCGGCCTGCCGAAGGGACGCCGGTGATGCGGTTCCTCCTGACCGACGAGCAGCGGGAGTTCGCCCGTTCGCTGGACGGCCTGCTCGCGGCGGCCGGGACCGCGGCCGTCGTACGGGCCTGGGCGGCCGGCGACACGGGGCCGGGACGCTCCCTGTGGTCGAAGCTGGCCGACGCGGGGGTCTTCGGTCTCGCCGTCCCCGAGCGCCACGGCGGGCTCGGTGTGCTGCCGGTCGAACTGGCCGTCGCCTTCACCGAACTGGGCCGGCACGCGGTGCCGGGTCCGCTGGTGGAGACGGTGGCCGCGGCCGCCTTCCTCGACCGGCTCGGCGACGAGGGGGTGTCCGCCGCCTGGCTCCCGGCCATCGCCTCGGGCGGGTCGGCGGTCTCCTTCGCCCTGCTGCGCGAGGACGCCCCGTACGCGCTGGACGCCGCCACGGCGGACGGGGTGTTCGCCGTCGACGGCGACACCGTCCGCCTCGCGAAGTCCGCGGGCGAGGTCCAGCAGTCCGCCGACCCGGCCCGCAGACTCGCCCGCCCGCTCGGCGGCGCCGTTCTCGCCCGGGGGCCCGCAGTGACGGCCGCGGCCGGCCACGCCACACGGGTGGCCCGGCTGGTGACCGCGGCGCAGTGCCTCGGCCTCGGCCACGCCCTGCTCGCGGACACCGTCACTCATGTGGCGCGGCGCACCCAGTTCGGCGTGGCGGTCGGCTCCTTCCAGGCGGTCAAGCACCAACTGGCGGACGTGCTCGTCGCGTTGGAGTTCGCCGAGCCGCTGGTCCACTCCGCCGCTCTCGCCCTGGCCGCGGGCGACCCGGCGGCCGGCCGCGAGATCGCCGCGGCGAAACTCACCGCCGGGAGGGCGGCCCACGAAGCGGCGCTCACGGCACTGCACCTGCACGGCGCCCTCGGCTACACCGACGAACTCGACCTCTCCCTGTGGATCCGCAAGGCACGGCCGCTGCGGGACGCGTGGGGGACCCCCGCCGCGTGCCGGGCCCGGGTCCTGGCCGGGCACCACTGCGCGCCCGTGCCCGAGGGGCAGGGAGCATGAGGCTGACGCGTGAGCAGGAGGAGCTGCGTTCCGCCGTACGGTCGCTGCTCGCCCGGCACGAGGGCGCGGGCGCCTGGCGGCCGCTGACCGAGCAGATCGGCGCCGCCGGCCTCGCCGTGCCCGAGCAGTACGGCGGAGCCGGGTGCGGTGCGGTGGACGTGCACGTGGTGATGGAGGAGCTGGGCCGGGTGCTGAGCCCCGTGCCCCTGCTGGGCTCGGCGGTGCTCGCCGCGCAGGCGGTCCTCGCCACCGGGGACGACGACGCCTGCGGGCGACTGCTGCCCCGGATCGCCGACGGCAGCGCCGTGGCGTCCCTGGCCTGGGCGGAGGAAGCCTCGTGGGAGCCGGCAAAGATCCGCGCCACGGCCGCGCGGGGCGGTGACGGCGGCTGGCTCGTCCACGGCGTCAAGCAGTACGTGCTCGACGGCGGCGGGGCGGACGTGCTGCTGGTGGCCGCGCGTACCGACCGCGCCGTCTCCCTCTTCGAGGTGGCCCCGGACGACCCGCGCGTCCACGGCGAGACCCTCGTGACCATGGACCGGACCCGCCCCCTGGCGCGGCTGACGTTCGAGGGGGCGCGGGGGCGTCTGATCGGCAGGGCCGACGACGGCGGACGGGCCCTGTCCCACGCCCTGGACCTCGCCCGCGTGGCCCTGGCCGCCGAGCAGGTGGGGGCCGCGCAGAGGTGTCTGGAGCTGACGGTCGCGTACGCCGTCCAGCGGGTCCAGTTCGGCCGGCCCATCGGTTCCTTCCAGGCCGTCAAGCACCGGCTGGCGGACGCCTACGTCCTGGTGGAGTCGGCGCGCTCGGCGGCGCTGGGCGCGGCGTTCGCGGCCGGGGCCCCGGACTTCGGCAGATACGTGTCGACGGCCGCCTCCTCGGGTGCGGAGGCGTTCTCGGCGGTGGCGGGCGAGATGATCCAGTTGCACGGCGGCATCGGCATCACCTGGGAGCACGATGCCCACCGCTACTTCAAACGTGCGCACGGCTCCGCCCAGCTCCTCGGTACGCCGGCCCGGCACCGGGACCGGCTCGCCCGCGAGCTGGGGCTGGCCGTACCGGCGAGCCGGCCGCACTCGCCCGCCTCCCGCCGGGACAGTCGGCTTCCGTCCGGCTGACCGCACTTGCGGCGTGGGCCCACAGAGCGCGGTGGCGGGGAGGAACAGTCCGCCCGAACGCAGGGTCGGCTTGTCGAACCGCGGGACGGCCCGGCCCCGCCGCACGCGGGACCGGGCCGTGAGGTGCCGTGGCCGGGGCGTTTCCCCGGCGCGGGCCGCGCGGTGGGGGACTCAGCAGTCCTGCCACAGCCGGGTCATCACCCGCACGCCGAAGCGCAGGCCCTCCAGCGGCACCCGCTCGTCCACGCCGTGGAACAGGCGGCTGTAGTTCAGGTCGTGCGGCAGCTTCAGGCCCTTGAAGCCGAAGCAGCGGATGTCCAGCTTGGTGAACGCCTTGGCGTCGGTGCCGCCCGGGTTGCAGTACGGCACGGGGTGGCCGTCGGGGTCCTCGGCGCGTACGGCGGCGCACATGGCGTCGACGAGCGGGCCGTCGAAGGAGGTCTCCATGGCGATGTCGTGGTTGACCCACTCGCGGGTGACCGAGGGCAGCAGCAGCGCGTCGACGGTGTCGATCAGCTCCTGCTCGTGGCCGGGCAGGAAGCGGCCGTCGACGCGCGCGGTGGCCCGGCCCGGGATCACGTTGGTCTGGTACCCGGCCGAGAACATGGTCGGGTTGGCGGAATTGCGCAGGACCACCTGGAGGAAGTCGGCGACATGGCCCAGTTTGGCCAGCTCCGCCTCCAACTGCCCGGCATCCTCGGCGTCCAGGTCGACGTCGACGCCCTGGAGCCGGGCGGCCTCCTCCAGCACGGCGCGCACCGGGGCGATCAGGCGGACCGGGAAGGTGTGGCGGCCGATGCGGGTGAGGGACTCGGCGAGGTCGGTGACGGCGTTCTCTGTGTTCGGGGACGAGCCGTGCCCGGCGCGTCCGGTGGCCGTCAGTTCCATCCAGGCCATGCCGCGCTGGGCGTTCTCGATCGGGTAGAGGCGGCGGGTGTCGTCGAGGGCGTAGCTGAACCCGCCGCCTTCCCCGATCGCCTCGGTGACGCCGGCGAACAGCTCGGGCCGGTGCTCGACCAGCCAGTGGGCGCCGAACCTGCCGCCCGCCTCCTCGTCGGCGAGGAAGGCGAGGACGATCTCGCGGGCGGGCCGGGTGCCGGTGCGGGCGAAGTGGCGGGCGGTGGCGAGCATGACCGCCACCGTGTCCTTCATGTCGATGGCGCCGCGGCCCCACAGGTAGCCGTCGCGGATCTCGCCGGAGAACGGCGGGACCTGCCACTCGGCGGCGTCGGCCGGTACGACGTCCAGGTGGCCGTGGACGAGCAGGGCGCCGCGGGCGGGGTCGGTGCCGGGGATGCGGGCGATGACGTTGGCGCGGCCCGGGGCGCTCTCCACCAGTTCGGAGGCGATGCCGGCCTCGGCGAGCTCGGCCACGACCCAGTCGGCGCAGGCCCGCTCGTCGCTGGTGGGGTTGGAGGTGTCGAAGCGGATCAGTTCCGCGCACAGGTCGACGACTTCCCGCTGCGCCTCCTCGGAGGCGGGGACGAGGGCGGGGGCGGTGCTGGTCATGGTGCTCCTACGGGGGCCGTGCCGGAGGCGGCCGGGGTCGTGGCGCCGGCCTCGCCGGGCTCGTCTTCGAGGGTGGTGGTGCCGTACGGCCTGATCCAGCCGGCGAGGCCGAGGACGGCGTAGAGGACGAAGGCGGTCAGCAGGGAGTTCAGGGCGGGTATGCCACCGTCGTAGAACTTGCCGACGCAGAACGCGGCGGCCCAGATGACCAGGGACAACGGGACCCAGGTCGGTGAGGTGGCGGGCAGGGTGCCGGCGTCGCGGGTGGCGTCGAGCGGGGCGCGCATGCGGCGCACGACCCAGTACTCGGCGACGATGATGCCGCCCACCGGCGGGATGGCGACGCCCAGCACGGACAGGAAGTCGGTGAAGTGGGTCATGATGCCGACGGCGGACAGCACGGTGCCGGCGATGCCGAGGACGATGGTGACGGCGCCGCGGTGCAGGCGCTTGGCGAAGACGACCTGGAAGAAGTTGACGACGCCGAGCGAGGAGCCGTACAGGTTCCAGTCGTTGATCTTCGCGGTGGACATCAGGACGACCAGGACGCCGAAGACGCCGGAGGTCGAGAGCACGATCTGCGAGACCTGGCCGTTGCCGACCATGTGCCCGAGCAGGACGCCGGTCAGGCCGACGATGTACTCGGAGAGGATCATCGAGGAGGCGCTCTGCAGGAAGACGTGGCTGCCCTTGCGGTTGTAGCGGGTCATCTCGGGGGAGACGATCGCGCCGGTCATGTAGCCGCCCGCGATGGCGGTGGCGGCGACGGAGAGCGGGATCGCCTGGCCGGGCGCCGGGGAGTGGATCAGCTCGGACAGTGAATGCTTGCTCAGGGCGTCGGTGACCGACCAGGCCACCATCGCGAAGAACAGCGGAGTGACGATCTTGGCGAAGACGGCCATGTACCGGAAGCCGAAGATGACCAGGACCGTGATGGCGACGCCGGCGACCACGCACCACAGCCAGGACGGTCCGCCGACGAGCGAGGACACGCTGTCGCCGAAGATCGTGTTCTGGACGCCGAACCAGCCGACGAGGCTGATCGAGATGACCAGGCTGACCAGGGCCGAGCCGTTGCGGCCGAAGCCGGCCCAGCGGGTCAGCAGCGGGGTCGCGAGGCCCTCGCGCATGCCGGCCAGGCCGATCGCGAAGATCACGACCTCCAGGATCACCGCGCCGAGGGTGAACGCCCAGAACGCGCCGGCGAAGGACATGCCGACGCCGATGGTGGCGCCGAGGGTGAACTGCGAGATGGAGCCCGACTGGGCCAGCCACTGGAGCAGCATGGTCCAGAAGCCGAGCCGCTTGTCGCGCGGGACGCGGGACAGCGCGTAGTCGTCGCTGCCGACGGCTTTGGCGCCACCCGTCTGCGGGGGCGCGGCCGTGTTCTCGTGTGAAGCCATGCTCACGACTCCCTGGAGGCGTTGCCGAGGGTCTGCAGGTGGGCCAGCGAGCCGTAGCGGGAGACGAGGGAGGCGAACTCGTCCTCGTCGTGGAAGTCGAGGCGTGAGCCGCCGTACGCCTTCGCGGTCTCGACGGCGAACCGGGCCGCCGCCGCGATGTCGGCCTCGTGGCTCGCGCCCGTCTGGCAGCCGGGCACCGCCGCCGCGGAGGTGACCGCGACGCCCACGACCGGGGCGGAGGTCGCCGTGGCCGGCTGCAGGATCGAATTGATGTGGTGTACACCGTTACCGTACGGGGTGATGTCCTGGGTGGTCACCGGGTACGTGACCAACGGCTCACCGGTGACCACGGCGAGCAGCTCGCCCAGCTGCTCGCTCACCCGGAGCACCCACCCCTCCTTCACGGTGGGCGACAGGGCCAGGCCCTTGTGGTTGATGATCCGGTTGCCCTTGGTGGTGTCGATGGAGAGCACGGCCTCCATGTCGGCGGTGACCTCGTGCCGGTTCATGGTGGCGATGTCGACCGGCGAGTCCATGAACGGGACCGGGTCGTGCGGGGCGGTCGGGGCGTTCGGGCAGATGTGGGTGGCGACGACCACGTCGCCGTCGAGGACGTCGCCCCGGCGGCGCATGTCGAGGAGCTTGGCGGCGGTGGCCAGCGCGGCGACGGCACCGTCCGCGTCGGAGACGAGCCCGGTCATCTCCGGGCGCGCGCCGACCCCGCCCAGGCGGCCCACCACGCCGAGGGTGCGGGCCGTGCCGCCGCGGGCGCGGCCGTCGCGACCCGGTATCCGGACGAGGACGAAGTCCGTCGAGCCGCGCTCGCCGGTGACGGTGGTGACCTGCGCGCCGGAGCCCTCGGGGCCCGCGAGGGTGTCGAGGTGGGCGGCGACGCGCTTGCCGTCGACGTCGGGGTCGTCGAGCAGGTCGACGAGGTCCAGGACGTACTTCAACATGGGCTGTTCTCCTGATCCGCACCCGGGGCGGTGCTGACAGCAGGTTCGGGAGCCGCTAACGTTCTCCGCAACTGTTTCCCGCTATCTGCAATACGTGTCTGCATGCCGAGATGCGGGAACGGGCGAGTGAGCGAGTGAGAGGAGCTGCCCGTGTCCGGTCAGCCCGCCGACCGCAGGACCCCGGCCGGAGCCCTGCAGACCGTGGACCGCGCCCTGCTGGTGCTGCTGGCGTTCGAGCGCTCGCGGCCCGACTGGGGCGTGACGGAGGTGGCCGGCGAGTTCGGCTGGGACACCTCGGTCGCCCAGCGGCTGCTGTCCACGCTCGCGGGCCGCGGCTTCCTGGTCTCCGACCCGGCGACCCGCCGCTACCGCATCGGCCCCGCCGCGCTGCGCCTGGGCCGGCTGTGGGAGCGCTCGGGCTCTCTGGAGCTGCTGGCGGAACCGGTCCTCCAGGAGCTGCGGACGGTGACCGGCGACACGGTGCTGTTCTGCCTGCCGGACAGCTTCCACATGCGCTGCGTGGCGGCCGTCGAGGGCGAGGAGGGCCCGCTGCGCTACTATCCGCTGGTCGGCGAGCTGTACCCGGCGCACGCGGGCGCCACCAGCAAGTCGTACTACGCCTTCCTCCCCGACGACCAGCGCCACCGGCTGTTCCGCGACCGCCCCATGGCGCGCTTCACCGAGCGCACGGTCACCGACCCCGACCGGCTGGAACAGGAGTTCCGGCAGGTGCGCGCACAGGGGTACGCCTGGACCGTCGGCGAGTACGACGACGGGATCGGCACCGTCGCCGTGCCCGTCTTCCTCGGCGCCGAGCCCTACGGAAGTCTCAGCCTGGGCGCCGCCAAGGAGCGCTTCCCGCGCGGGCCCGAGGACCGCCTCGACGCGCTGCGCAGCGCCGCCCGGCTGCTGGAGCGGCGTCTGACACACCCGCCGCAGCACCACCGCCGGCCGCGCACCACCCGCCCGGCGTGACACACCACCGTCCCACCCGTCCGATGAGGAACACCCCCGTGAATCTGCTGCTCCTGTCCAACTCCACCCAGTACGGCCGCGGTTACCTGGAACACGCCCTGGACACCGTGACCGGCTTCCTGCCGGCCGGTGCGCGGCTGGCGTTCGTGCCGTACGCGCTCGCCGACCACGACGCCTACACCGCCAAGGTGCGCGACGCGCTCGCGGGGGCCGGGATCGAGGTACGGGGGGTGCACGAGGGTGGCGACCCGCTCGCCCGGCTGGCCGCGTCGGATGCCGTGTTCGTCGGCGGCGGCAACTCGTTCCGGCTGCTGAGCGCCCTGTACCGGACGGGTCTGCGCGAGGCGCTGCGGGACGCCGTACGGGGCGGGCTGCCCTACATGGGGGCCAGCGCGGGCACCAACATGGCCGCGCCCACGCTGCGCACCACCAACGACATGCCGATCGTGCAGCCGCCCTCCTTCGAGGCGCTGGGCCTGGTCCCCTTCCAGATCAATCCGCACTACCTGGACCCCGACCCGCACTCCACGCACAAGGGCGAGACCCGCGAGGAGCGCCTGAGGGAGTTCCTGGAGGAGAACGACGTGCCGGTCCTGGGCCTGCGCGAGGGTTCCTGGCTGCGGGTGGCGGACGGCCGCGCCACGGTCGGGGGCGAGCGCCCGGCCCGGCTGTTCTGGCGGGGCGCGGCCCCGCGCGAGATCACTTCCGGGTCGGACGTGTCCGAACTGCTCGCGGTGACACCGGCGTTCGACCGGGGGTTGTAGGACTCGGGCACGGGCGCCGCCCGGCGGGCTCCGGGCCCTGCGGCTATGGCCCTGCGGCTGGGGCCTTGCGGCCGGGGACTCCGGGCCTCGCAGCTGAGGCCTTGCGGCCGGTGCCCCCGGGCCGGTGCCTCCGGGTGCCTTGCGGCCGGCGGCTTGCGGCCGTACCACGTGCGGGTGCTGCTCAGCGGGGGGCGTGCCGTCGCTCCCGCGGGCGCGGACGACCTCGGCTTCGTCGGCGGTCCGGTCGCCGACGAAGCACTCGGCCACCGCACGACTCGTCTCTCCGAGCCGGACCGTCGCGACCAGTGGGGCGTTTGTCACCGTCCCGTCACAGTCTCCGGCCGGTGAAACCCCCTCCCCGGGCCCGGTATCTCCCCCGGTACCAGAAGATCTTCGCGGCCGAGGACGCTCGTGAACCGCCGTCACGCCTCGGGCCCCGTCGAGAAGCTGCCCCGACAGGCGAGTGGAACAGTGAGACGAACAGTGCCGAAACCCTCGCGCGCGCCCGCGGCATTACGGACAGCCGTCACCGCGGAGCCGATACCTTCACATGTGTCCGCCCTGGACTACGTCATCGGGCCGGCCCTCGCACAGGGCCACGACGTCACGCTCCACGCCCCTGCCATGTTCCGCCGCGAGGCCGAGCGACGAGGCATCGGGTTCCGTAGGGCCGGAACGAACTGGACCTGCGACCCCGCGGTGCAGCAGGCGGCGAGCGAGGTCTGGAAGGAGGGTGGGAACGGCCCCTTCAACCGGTATGTGTTCGGCCGGCTCTGGCCGGCCCGGGCCGGCGCGAAGGCCCGCGACCTGATCGCCGCATGGACCCGGGCGCGACCCGACCTGGTGATAGCCGAGTGCAGCGATCTCGGCGCGCACCTCGCGGCCCGGGTCCTGCGGTTGCCCGTGTTCGCGGCGGACAACGGCCTCGGTCCGTTGCTCCTGGACCTCTGGGACACCGACATCCGGCCCGCATTGACCGGCCTGTACGGACGACACGGTCAGGACGCGCCGCCCGCGTTGCCCCCGCTCCTGGTGCCGGCGCCGCTCCCCTGGTTCTACGAGACCCCACCGCCGGCCGCCCGTACGGTACGTCGTGGCGTCGCGGAACACCGCAGAGCCCTCCCCGGCCGGCCGCCCCGCTCCCCCGCCTCCCGCCCGCTCGTCTACGTGAGCCTCGGGACGCTGACGACGGCGATGCCCGGTCTGCGTGCCGTCGTGGAAGGCGTGTACCGGGAGATCATCGCGGCACTGTCCGGAATCGACTGTGACGTGATCGTGTCCGCGGGCGGTCTCGCGGAGCACCTGCGGGACGCGGAGCACCTGCGGGACGCGGGGCCCCGCGTCAAGGTCGTCGAGCATGTTCCGCAGCCCACGCTCCTGCGCCGTGTCGACCTGTTCGTGACGCACGGGGGCCGGGCCTCCCTGCTCGACGCCGTGGAAGGCGGAACGCCGGTTCTGGGGATGGGCGTTCTCGGTGACCAACCCGACAACGTCGTCGCGTTCGCCCGGCGCGGCCTCGGCCTGGCACTGGATCTCAGGGCACCGCGCGAAAAGATCGCCGATGCCGTGACGGCCGTCCTCGCCACCCCGCACCACGCCGCCGCCATGGACTCCGCCGGCGCCGAACTGTCCCGGCTGCCGCCGATCGACCTCACGGAGCTACGCGACGCCGCGTCCTTGCGAGCCGGTGGGTGACAGCATCCGGACCGGTTCGCGCGGGGACTGTCGTGGCGTACGGCCGCGGGCAGTGGTCGTGCCGGCCGCCCGCGGCCGTACTACCGGGTCAGCGGACGTGCACCGTCACCACGTCGGAGGCGTGCAGGCGCACGGGGTGCTGGTCGTGCTTGCTGGTCAGGCCGTACAGCACCGCGCGGAACTTCAGGTCTCCGCGGCGCGCGGACGTGCCGTGCGCGGTCACCCTCGCGTCGCCCTTGACCGCGGCGCTGCAGTTCTCCTGGTGCCACCCCTCGCCGAACCCGTTCTCCTCCAGGCACAGCTGGTGCAGGAAACCGGCGCTGTCGTCGCCGCCGTGCGCCGTGATCGTGATCGTCTTGCCGACGTGCGCCGTGCGGGGCGCCGTGATGTCGACGTTGCCCTTGGCGAACGCCGGCACGGCGGCCAGAGCCACCGAGGCCAGACCCAGCGCACCGATCACGGCCGCCCGGCCGCCCCGCGCCTTCATCCCGGCCTTCTTCGTCCTGGTCATGGACTTCCCTCCCGCGGATCTCCCCCACAAGGTGAGACCCGCTCCCCTGTTTTCTTGCGACGGCGCCCTGTTGCGCCCCCGCTGATCAGTCAGAGGGGAAGGGACCGCCGCCCGTTGCGCCCACCCGGCGCCGTTACAGATCCACGACAAACCCCCGCGCAGGCCTGATCGCACCAGCGGTCGCCCCGCAGAGACCGCCCGCTCGCGGCCCGGACAGCTCGGCCTGCGCATGAGCCACAGCGCGCCATCGGGGCCGCACCGCTCCCGGACGGCCCGGCAACCCCCGATCGCCACGGCACGGGCGTGGGTCAGGGCTGGATGTTCTCCAGGTCTTCGAGGAGGCTGGGGTGGGTCGGCCGCCACCCGAGGGCCTCTCGGGTCCGGGCGCTGGACGCCGGCTGGTCCATGGCGAAGATCGGACCGAACGGGCCGAAGTTCTCCTGCGGGACCTCCTCGACCGGCAGGCCCAGGCGCCGTCCGATGACGGCGGCGATGTCCCGCACCGCGTCGCCCTCGTCGGCGACGGCGTGCCAGGACGTCCCGGCCGGTGCCGACTCGAGGACCAGGCGGAACAGGACCGCCGCGTCGAGCGCGTGCACCGCCGGCCAACGCTGGGTGCCGTCGCCCGGGTAACCCGACACCCCGGTGCGGCGCGCCGCGTCGGCCAGCAGGCCGGCGAACCCGCCCTGCCCCTCGTTGTGGACCGTGCGCGGCATGCGGACGGCCATGCTGCGCAGGCCGTGCGAGGCCAGATCCAGCAGCGCCGTGAGCGAGCGGCCCCTGTCCGCCACCGGGCCTTCGGTCGGCAGCGGATCGGCCTCGGTGGAGGCGCGCCCCGGTACCCAGGGTGTCCCCGAGACCGCGACGATCGGGCGGTCGCTGCCGATGAGTTCCTGCCCCAGCGTGGTGAGGGCGGCGCTCTCCTGCGCGATGGACCGCGCGAGCGCGTCCGGACTGCTGTAGTCGCGGCCGAACGCGAGGCTGATCACGCCGTCGGACTGCGCGGCGCCGGACCGCAGGACGTCGAGGTCCGCCAGATCTCCGCGCAGCACCTTGGCCCCGGCGTTCTCCAGGGCCCGCGCGGAGCCGTCCGAGCGAGCCAGTGCGAGAACGGTGTGGCCGTTGCCGAGCAGTTCGGTGACGACGGCGGAGCCGATGGTGCCGGTACCGCCCGTGACGAAGACGTGCATGAGCTCCCCCTGAAGGTGATGGGACTCTTGTCCCATCACTGACTCTACACGGTGACGGGACCACAGTCCCATCACTTATCCTGGTCCCATGGCTAGATGGCAACCAGGAGCGACCCAGCGACTCGTCGTCGCGGCCGTCGACCTGTTCACCGAGCAGGGGTACGACGCGACCACGGTGGCGCAGATCGCCGAGCGTGCCGGCGTCACCAAGAGCACCTTCTTCCGGCACTTCTCCGACAAGCGCGAGCTGCTGGTCGCCGGCCAGGAGACGCTCAGCAGGCTGCTCGCCGACGGCGTCGCCGAGGCGCCCGCGGGCGCCGGCCCGCTCCAGGCGGTGGCGGCCGGTCTCGAGCGCGCGTCGAGCGCCATGGGGCCGGCCAACCGCGAACTCGGCCCCCGCCTCGAAGCGGCCGTGGCGGCCAGCATCGAACTCCAGGAGCGCGCCGCCCTCAAGAGCGTCGGTCTCGCGGCCGCCATGACAGCCGCGCTCGTCGCCCGCGGTGTCCCCGAGCCGACCGCGCATCTCGCGGGCGAGCTGGGAGTCCTCGCCTTCAAGCGGGGCTACGCCCGGTGGTGCGAAGGCGATCGGGACGACACGGACGGGCTGGCGCCCCATGCACTGGCCGCCTTGGAAGACCTGCGCGCGGCAACGGCGTCGCTGGGCTGACCGACTCCACCGCGCGCTCGCCTCGCTCGGCCGGCCGCCGCACGCAGCGCGGGGGCCGGGCGAGTGCTCGCCCGGCTCTGCCCAGTGCCCCGTGCCGTGCCCGGTCCCGGCCCCCTGCCGTGCCACGTCGCGGCGCCACTTGCCTGCGGAGCCCGCGGACCCCGGTGGCCGATGCGCCTGACCTTCGTCGGTACCACCGGGTTCCCGGAGTAACTAGCCTTGCCACCGTGAAAGGATCAGTCACCGCTACCGCACCGGCCGGCGCTCCCCCCGCAGAGCGGCAGCGGAGCCTCAGGCGACGGGTCATCACGTCGCTGCTCGTCTGGGTCCTGCTCAACCTCTCGGCGGTGGTGCTGTCCTCCGGCTTCTCGCAGAGCGTGGACCGGGAGTGGCAGATCCTGGTCGGGGCGTTGGTCACGGGTGCCGCCGTGCTGCTCCACCGGTCGCGGCCGGTGCTCTCCTTCGTCCTCTGCCTGGCCCTGTGGTGGACCATAGGCACGCTGGACAACGACCTCGGGTCGACCGTCATCTCGCCGTACCTGCCCGCCGTCTTCGTCATGAGCTTCACGGTGGGGCGGCTCCCCGTGGCGACGTCGTCGGTGCTGTGGGCCCTGGGCGGCACGATCGTCGTCGGCTCCGGGCTCGCGGTCGCGGTGCACCTGTCGCTGCCGATGTGGTTCGTCCTGCTCACCGTTCTGATCTTCGCCTGTCTGCTGCCCTGGCTGACGGGCCACTACTGGCAGCAGCGGCACGAGTTGCAGCTCGCGGGCTGGGAACACGCCCGCCAGATGGAGCTCCAGCAGCGCATCCTGATCGACCAGGCACGGCTGCGGGAGCGGGCGCGCATCGCCGAGGACATGCACGACTCGCTGGGGCACGAACTCAGTCTGATCGCCCTGCGGGCCGGCGCGCTCCAGGTCGCGCCCGGTGTGAGCGAGACCTTCCGCAGCGGCGCGGGTGAGCTGCGGGAGAGCACCGCGAGGGCGTTGGAACACCTGCGTGACATCATCGGCGTCCTGCGTGAGGACGACACCGAGACGCCGCTGGACCCCTCGCAAGCGGGCATCGGCGCGCTGATCGACCGTACGCGGGCGTCCGGTGTGCGGGTGGACCTGGAACACGTGGGCGAGAGCGAGCAGTTGCCCGCCATGACGGACAAGGCACTGTACCGGGTGGTGCAGGAGTCGCTGACCAACGCGATCAAGCACGCTCCCGGCGCGTCCGTGACCGTGCGTCTGGAGTACACGCCGGCCGAGGTCATGGTGACGGTGCGCAACGGCCCCCCGGCCGAGCCTCCCGCCGACGACCGGCCGAGCGGAAGGCGCGGGCTGATCGGGTTGCAGGAGCGGGCACGGCTCGCGGGCGGACGGCTGCACGCCGCCGCACTGGCGGACGGGGGCTTCGAGGTGACGGCCCGGCTGCCCCGGGTCCCCGAGGCGATCCGGGCCGACGAGGCCCCCGCGTGGCTGACGCCGTCGGCCGAGTCGACGGACGGCGGCCTCGCCGACGCGACCACGCACGTCCGCCGGCGTTTCGTCACCGCCGTGTCGCTGCCGCTCGGACTGTTCGTCCTGCTCGTCGTCGGGATGATCGGCTACTACGCCTACCTGTCGGCGTCCACTACGCTGGCCCCCGAGTACTTCGAAGAGCTTCGCGTCGGACAGAGCACGGCCCAGGTCAACCGCTACCTCCCCGAACAGGACATGAGCGACCCGCCCTCCGAGGAGCTGCCCGTCCCGTCCGGGACGGCCTGCCACTACTACCGTTCCAGTGAGGCGCTCTTCGTCCAGGTCGACGTCTACAGGCTCTGTTTCGCCGGCGGGCGGCTGGTGGCCAAGGACGTCATCACCGCCGAGTCCCGGGCCCCCGTGGACCACGGTTGACCGCCCTACCCGCCCCGTTGAAGAGGAGACGACCATCACTCCCATCACCCTTGTCCTGGCCGACGACGAGACGATGATCCGCGCCGGGGTGAAGGCCATCCTGGCCAGCGACCCCGAGATCGACGTCGTCGCCGAGGCGGGCAACGGACGCGAAGCGATCGCTCTCACGCTGGAGCACCGGCCCGATGTGGTGCTCATGGACATCCGCATGCCCGTCATGGACGGACTCGCCGCCACGGCGGAGATCAAGCGGCAGGTGCCCGAAACCTCGGTGCTCGTCCTGACGACCTTCTCCGAGGACGCCTACGTGGCGCGCGCGCTGGGCGACGGGGCGAGCGGCTTCATGCTCAAGTCCGGCGATCCCCGGGAACTGCTGACGGGGGTGCACGCCGCGGCGGCCGGCGCCTCCTATCTGTCCGCGAAGGTCGCCGAGCGGGTCATCGCCGAGCTGAACCGCAGCTCCTCGGGGCAGGCCGAGTCGCGCGGTGCCGCGGCGCAGAAGCGGGTGGGCGCGCTCACCGACCGGGAGCAGGAAGTGCTCGCCCTGGTGGGCAGCGGCCTGTCCAACGCGGACATCGGCCGGCGGCTCCATGTGGTCGAGGGCACCGTCAAGAGCTATGTCAGCGCCATCTTCACCGGGTTGGGGGTACGCAACCGGGTACAGGCCGCGATCATCGCGTACGAGGCCGGGCTGGTGACCGACCGGGACGGGTGAGGCAGCCCGCCGTGTCGGACGCGTGGGAACGGGCCGGGGCGTGCCCGGCCCGGAATCCCGCCGAGTGTGTGCGGCACACGGGGTGGCGCCGCACGTCAGAAAAGAGGGCGCCGCCCACCGAGCGGGGGATCCCCGGTGGAGCGACGCCCCCGTACGTCCCGGTCAGTGGCCGGAACGCGCTCGGGCTCGGCGCGAGGTCACGCGTCGCGCCTGCGGAGGGCGTAGTAGCCCGCCGCCTGGGCCGCCAGAGCCCACAGGACCAGGAGCAGCAGCCCCGCTCCCGGCCCGTACGGTGTGGTGCTCGCGTTCATGAAGACGGTGCCCGCCGAGTTCGGCATCCGCTCCGCGAGGGACACCAGCGGATCGATGTCGGAGGCCTGCAGAACGAGCGGCATGACGGTCAGTCCGACGAAGACGATGGTGAGCGTGCCGGCGGCGCTGCGCAGTCCGACGGCGACCGCCATCGTCAGTACGGCGATGAGCGCGAGGTACACCCCGATGCGCAGGGCGCTGCCCAGTGCGCCGGCGCCGGCCGACTCCGCCTTGTCACCCAGCGACAGCGTGGCGACTCCCACTCCGATCAGGCCGAACACGATCCCGGCGAGCAGGCTCACCACACCGGCCACCGCGGTCTTGGCCGCCAGCAGCCGGCCTCGCATGGGCACGGACTGAAGCGTCGTGCGGATGCTGCCCGAGGTGTACTCGGAGGTGACCATCAGCATGGCCAGGGCGATCAGGGCGAACTGGGCGACGTACACGGTGGACACGGCGACTTCGTCGACCGGGACCGTATGGCCCTTCTCCTTGTTGTTCGCCATGGTGGCGCCGATGATCGGGGTGGTGAGCAGCATCAGCCCCGCACCGCCGAGCAGGCACCACCATGTGGACCTGACGGACCAGAGTTTGATCCATTCGGCTGCCACGGCACCGGGCAGCCCGCCGCCGGAGGCGCGGACCGACGGGCCGGCGGTCGTGGGCATTGATGTCGTCATGACGAGAATCCTTGAGCTCTCTCAACGGTGCGACGCGGTCGCGTGGAGTTCTGGGGTGGGTGGCGCGTTCAGCGGGGCGCTCACCGTCCGGCGCCCGGATGCCCCTGGTGGCCGGAGGACGCCCCGAACTCGACGCTGTCCGCGGTGAGTTCCATGTACGCCTGCTCCAGGGACGCCTCGACGCTGCGGACTTCGTGCAGGCGGACGCCCATCTCGTAGGCGAGGTCCGACACACGGTCGACGGTGACTCCGGTGATGTACAGCTCGTTGTGGCTCTCCCAGCGGGCGGGCACCGCCCACTCGTGCAGCCGGGCCAGGAGCTTCTGCAGCCCCTCCTGCTCGGGGCCGCGCACCCGCACCGCGTTGAGGGAGCTGCTGTCGATGAGCTGCTGGACGGAGGTCTCGGTGATCAGCCGGCCCTTGCCGATGACCACCAGGTGGTCGGCGGTCAGCTGCATCTCGCTCATCAGATGGCTGGAGACGAACACCGTGCGCCCCTCGGCGGCGAGACCGCGCATCAGGCCCCGGATCCAGCGCACGCCGTCGGGGTCGAGGCCGTTGACGGGCTCGTCGAACATGACGACGCCGGGGTTGCCCAGGAGGGCCGCCGCGATCCCGAGGCGCTGCCCCATGCCGAGGGAGAAGGAGCCGGCCCGGCGGCCGGCCACCGAGGTCAGACCCACGGTCTCCAGGACCTCGTCGACCCGGCGCGCGGGGATGCCGTTGCTGCGGGCGAGCGCACGCAGATGAGAGCGCGCGCTGCGGCCGGGGTGGACCGCCTTGGCGTCCAGCAGTGCGCCGATCTCCCGCAGCGGGTAGGCCAGTTCGGCGTAGCGTCGGCCGCCGACGAGTGCCTGGCCGGACGTGGGGTGGTCCAGCCCCATGATCATCCGCATGGTCGTGGACTTGCCCGCGCCGTTGGGGCCGAGGAATCCGGTGACCCGGCCCGCACCGATGGTGAGGGACAGATTGTCCACGGCGGTCTGACCGCCATACCTCTTCGTCAGACCCTGCAGGGTGATCATGGTGTGAGGACTCCCAGCCGTTCCAGCGTTCTCTGTCTCGTACCGAACGTAGGGCCTGACCAGGCACGACCACATCAGTCCATCGGGAGGCATCCGACCTTACTTTAGTCAGGACTTTCACCGAGACCTTAGGCAACTGCCCGTTGACTCTTGCCTTGATCCACCCGGACAGCGCAAAGTGGAAGGCAGTTCCCAGCCGAACGCACCAACCGTTCCTCGTCTCAGTTCCGCATCGCCGACGAGAGGTTCTTCCGCGCTGCCCTGAAACGGGCACGCACGACAAACCGAGATATCTGGGGGACCATGTCTCAGGTCACGAATGCATCCGGCACCAAGGAATCCGAACCGGCCGATCCGGTCAGCAGAGTTCGCGCCTATTACCGCCTTGTCGATTCCGGTGACGTACCTGGTCTCGTGGGCTTGTTCGCACCCGACGCCGAATATCACAGGCCAGGGTACGAAAAGCTCTCCGGCCGTGCCGAGCTGGAACGTTTCTACCGCGAGGACCGCGTCATAGAGAGCGGCCGGCACAATCTCTCGAAGATTGTCGCGCAAGGCCGCGAGGTCGCGGTGCACGGCACCTTCGAAGGAGTCCTGCGCGACGGGACGAAGACTTCCGTGCGATTCGCAGACTTCTTCAGCCTGACCCAGGCGGGCACCTTCGCATTGCGCGAGACATTCTTCTACGCGCCGCTCGTCTGAGCAGGTGCGGAAAAATCACCGGGGGATTCCTTCTGTCATGCGTCATTCCACCGTCACCGATACGACACCCGAACGCGTGCCTTTCGGCGAACTGTTCACGCACCACATGGTCACCGCCCACTGGACCGGGCAGGACGGCTGGTCCGCCCCGCGGCTGGAGCCCTTCGGCGACCTGCGCATGTCTCCCGCGATGGTCGGCCTGCACTACGGCCAGGTCGTCTTCGAGGGGCTGAAGGCCTACCGCCGCGAGGAGGACGCGGTGGCGGTCTTCCGTCCGGACGACCACGCGGCCAGGCTGCGCCGCTCCGCCGAACGGCTCGCCGTACCCGCGCTGGCGGACGACACCCTGCTCCAGGCGGTGGACCTGCTCCTCGCGGCCGACGGCGGATGCCTGCCCGACCAGCCGGGGCTGAGCCTCTACCTGCGTCCCGTCCTCTACGCCAGCGAGGCACATCTGGCGCTCCGTCCGGCCCGCCAGTACGCGTTCCTGCTCATCGCCTTCGTCACGGGCGGCTTCTTCTCCGACCGCCCCGACCCGGTCACCGTGTGGGTCGGCCGTGACCACACGCGCGCCGCGCCGGGCGGCACCGGGGGCGTCAAGTACGCCGGCAACTACGCGCCGTCGTACGCGGCGCAGGAGCAGGCCCGGCAGGCCGGCTGCGACCAGGTGGTGTGGCTCGACCCGGTGGAGCGTCGGTGGGTCGAGGAACTCGGCGGCATGAACCTCTTCTTCGTCCGGGGCAGTGGTCCGTCGGCGCAGGTGATCACGCCGCCCGCGACCGGGACCCTGCTGCCCGGCGTCACCCGCGACTCGCTGCTGCACCTGGCGGCCCGGCAGCAACTCGCCGTCCGCGAGGAGCCGGTCTCGGTCGGGCAGTGGAAGGCGGAGTGCCTCGACGGCACCATCACCGAGACCTTCGCCAGCGGCACGGCCGCCGTGGTCACACCGGTCGGCGTGGTCCGCGACGGCGCGCAGTCGTGGCAGGTGGGCACGGGCCGGGCGGGTCCCGTGACGCTCGCGCTGCGCGACGCGCTGGTCGACATCCACACCGGGCGGGCGCCGGCCCCCGAGGGCTGGCTCCGTACGGTCCGGACCCAGGGCTCACGGCCCGGTCCCGCGCGCTCGCAGGAGAGCCTGGTCGGCTCCGGTCAGTGAGCGCCAGGACCGGGTCGGTCCTGGCGAACCGGCCGCGCAGTCGACGCGGTCCGAGGGAACAGGGGGAGTTCCATGCAGTCCGGCATGCGTCCGGAACGTGTCGTCATCAAGATCGGAACCTCGTCGCTCATCTCCGCGGGAGCGCCCGACCCCGCGAAACTGTCCGCCCTCGCCGACGCCGTGGTGCGGCTGCGGGCCGACGGCCGCCGGCCCGTGCTGCTCGCCTCGGGCGCCATCGCTCTCGGCACCGGCCGGCTGCCGGCCAGTGTCCGGCCGGGCACCGCACGCCAGGTGGCCGCCGCGGTGGGCCAGGGGCTGCTGTTCGACGCCTTGCGCGGCAGCCTTCGGCAGCGCGGCCTGACCGCCGCGCAGGTACTGCTCACCCCGGTCGACGTGACCGGGCCGGAGCACCGGGACAGCGTCCGTGCCGCGCTCGAATCCTGTCTCGACTCGGGGCTGGTGCCCGTCGTCAACGAGAACGACACCGTCATGGTGCGCAACAACGACGTGCTCGCGGCGCTGCTGGCCGCCTCACTGGGCGCCGAGCGGCTGGTGCTGCTCACCGATGTCCCCGGGCTGTACGAGAGCGATCCACGTCGGGACGCGAACGCGCGCCGCATTGCGCGGGTGGACGCCATGACGCCCGAGGTCGAGCGGCTCGCGGGCGCCGCCGGGCAGGGCCCGGGCACCGGCGGCATGGCCGCCAAGCTGTGCGCCGCCTGGATCGCCACGCTGGCCGGCGTACCCACGGTGATCGCGGGCGCGGATGCCGAGGACTCGGTGGTGCGTGCGGTGCGGGGTGAGGACATCGGCACCCTCGTGCGCGCCCGCCCCCGGGACAAGCAGCCGGGTCTGCGGCGGCTGTGGCGCGCCCTGTCGGCGCCGCCTGCCGCCCGGCTGCGCGGCGGCCCCGGCATCAGGCGTCCGGTGGCCGACGGCGCGCCGCTGACTGTCCGTCATCTCACCATGGGGAACGAGGAGTTCGGCGTGGACGACGTCGTCGACGTACTCGGTCCCGCGGGCCGGCCCGTCGCCCGCGGACGTACCAGGGTGGCCGCGGCCGCCCTCGCCGGCGCCCCCGCCGACCTGACCGTGCTTCACCACACCGAATACATCAGCCTCCTGGAGGAGTGAGAGTGTCCGCCACCGTTACCGACATCTGCCGGCGTGCCCGTGCCGCGTCCACCGTCATCCGGGAGCTGACCACCGAGGTCAAGGACCAGGTCCTCGGGGAGATGGCCGACGCGATCGACGCGGCTGCCGAGGACCTGAAGAAGGCCAACGCCCGTGACGTGGAGGCGGCGCGCGAAGCGGGAACCTCCGC
Organism: Streptomyces sp. NPDC021356; assembly: GCF_040641015.1. Taxonomy (NCBI): domain Bacteria; kingdom Bacillati; phylum Actinomycetota; class Actinomycetes; order Kitasatosporales; family Streptomycetaceae; genus Streptomyces; species Streptomyces sp. NPDC021356. The sequence continues at coordinate 23,750 of NZ_JBFACU010000059.1, forward strand.
CACCCTGATCGACCGGCTCACCCTGACCGACAAGCGCATCGCGGGGATGACCCGGGCGATCCGCGTGATCATCGACCTGCCCGATCCGGTGGGCCAGGTGGTGGGCGGCCGTACCCGGCCCAACGGCCTGCGCATCGAGCACGTGCGGGAGCCGCTCGGGGTCGTCGCCGTGATCTACGAAGCGCGTCCGAACGTCACCGCCGATGTGGCGGCGCTGTGTCTGAAGTCCGGCAACGCGGCCGTGCTGCGGGGCTCCTCGATCGCGCAGCACACCAACTCCGCGATCGCGGACGTCCTCGCCGAGGTGCTGCGCGGCCGGGACGACGTGCCCGACGACGCCGTGCAGCTGATCCGGGACACCTCGCGCGAGGCCGCCATGGAGTTGCTGCACGCGGACGGGTACGTCGACCTGCTGGTCCCGCGCGGCGGCCCGAGCCTGATCCGGACCGTCAAGGACAACGCCACCGTGCCGACCGTGATCGACGGCGACGGAAACTGCCACGTCTACGTCGACGCGAGCGCCGACCCCGCGCGCGCCACCGACATCGTGGTGAACGGCAAGACCTCGCGGCCCAGCGTGTGCAACGCGGTGGAGACCCTGCTCGTCCACCGGGACCTGGCCGGGGACTGGCTCCCCGAGGTGCTCGACACCCTGCACGGCCTCGGTGTGGCCGTCCGGGGGGACGAGCACACCCGTAAGGTGTGGCCGGGTGCGAAGGAGGCCCGGGACAGCGACTGGGAGACCGAGTACCTCGACCTGATCCTCGCGGTGAAGGTGGTCGACGGTCTCGACGAGGCCATCGCGCACATCGACCGCTACGGCACCCGCAACGCCGAGGCGGTCGTGGCCCAGGACTACGACGTCGCGCGCCGTTTCGCCCTGGCGGTCGACTCCGGCAGCGTCTTCGTCAACACCTCCACGCGTTACTCCGACGGCGGCGAGTTCGGCTACGGCGTGGAGATCGGCGTCTCCACGCAGAAGCTGCACTCCCGCGGACCGATGGGGCTGGAGTCGCTGACCTGCGTCAAGAACGTCGTGTGGGGCAGTGGGCAGATCCGTGTCATCTGAGCCCGCGTGCGCGCCCCGACCACACGTCCCCCACCTGCGAAAGGCGAAGCAGTGACGGCCCCGCTCCACCACGCGAGTCTGCTGGACACGGTCCAGGAGGCGTCGTCGATCAAACTCAACAACCGGATCTACGAGATGCAGGCGGCCGGGGTCGACGTCACCACTCTGTCGCTCGGGGAGGCCTTCTTCGACCTGCCCGTCCCCTCCTTCGAGGGGCTGCCGGCGTCCCGGCTGCACCACTACTCGCACTCGCGCGGTCTGCCGCTGCTGCGCGAGAAGCTGGCCAAGTACCACGCGTCCACCTCGGGTGCGTGCGTCGACCCGGACCACGAGATCCTGGTCACGGCCGGGTCCAAGGCCGCGATCTTCATGGTGCTCACGGCGCTGCTGGAGCCGGGTGACGAGGTCATCATCCCGGAGCCGCTGTGGGTGAGCTACCCCGACCAGGTGCGGCTGGCCCGCGGTGTCCCGGTGATGACCCCGTGGTACGACACGGTGGAGGACCTCGCCTCCCACGTCACCTCCCGCACCCGTGCCGTCGTCGTCAACAACCCGCACAACCCCAGCGGGCGCAGGCTCGGCGCCGAGGAGCTGCGGACGCTGCACGAACTGGCCGAACGGCACGGGCTGTTCCTGATCGCCGACGAGGCGTACCACGAATTCGTGCCCGTCGGCACGGAATTCGTCTCGCTTCTCGCACTCGATCCGGACAAGCAGCACACGGTCGTCTGCAATTCCATGTCGAAGAATTACGGGATTTCCGGCTGGCGCATCGGGTACGTGATGGCCAACCGGCAGCTGACCGATCAGCTCATCAAATTGCAGCAGCATCTGGTGACCTGTGCGCCGACGATTCTCAGCTACTACCTCGCGGAGCATTTCGAGAACATCCTCGAACACACCCGGCCGCAGATCCAGCGGGTCGTCTCGCTGCGCAACCGGATGGCCGGGATGCTCGCCGAACGCGGCGTCGACTGCCTTCCCGGTGATGCCACGTTCTATCTGTTCCCGTCGCTGGGCGCCTCGCGGCTGGGCTCCGAGGAGTTCGCCGAGACGCTGCTCACCCGGCACCGGGTCGCCGTCGTCCCGGGCATCGGGTACGGCGCCTCCTGCGACCGGTTCGTCCGGGTGTCGGTGGGGACCGAGAGCGAGGAGCGGCTGGTGCGCGGGGTGTCGGCGGTGGCGTCGCTCATCGAGGAGACCCGGTGAGTGCGACGGTCGCGTTCGTCGGCTGCGGGCGCATCACGCGGGCCGTGGTGAGCGGGCTGGTCGCGGCGGGCGGGGCCCCGGACTCGATCCGCGGCGTCTCCCGGACCGGGGCCGGGGCCCGGGCGCTGGCCGGGGAGTTCGGCGTCCGCGCGGCGACGACGCCGGCCGAGGCGGTGGACGGCGCGGACGTCGTCGTCCTCGCCGTCCATCCGCACGAGGCGCCGGCCGCGCTCACCACGCTGGCCGGCGTTCTCACCGGCGGCGCTCCCGTGCTGGTGTCGCTGGTCGCCTCCTGCCGTACCGAGGCGGTGGCCGCGGCCCTGCCCGGGGTCGCGGTGGTGCGCGCGGTGCCGAACGTCGCGGTGGCCGCGCGCCGGGGGATGACGGTCCTCGCCCGCGGTCCGGGCTGTCCGCCGGAGGCACTCGCGGCCGCCCGGGAACTGTTCGCGCCGCTGGGCGAGGTGCTGACCGCCGAGGAGGACGTCATGGAGACGGTCAGCGCGCTGTCCGGGGCGGGCCCGGCCCTCGTCGCCCGCTTCGCGCAGGCGCTGTCCCGGGCGGGCGCCGGGCAGGGGCTGCCGGCGTCCACCGCCGAGGCCCTGGCCGCCCACGCCGTCCGGGGCACCGGTGCCCTGCTCACCGCGCCCGGAGCCACGCCGGACGCCGTCGTGGACTGCGTCGCCTCCCCGGCCGGCATGACGGAGGCCGCGCTGCGCACGCTGGACGGCGCGGGCCTGCCGCGGGCCGTGCGGCAGGCGCTCGACGCGGCGGTCGCTCTGTCGCTGGGGCGCCTGCTGGCGGGCCCGGGCGGCCCGGCGGGGGACGCCGGCCCGCGCACGTCCGTGTCCGCCGGGACGGGGGAATGAGCACGCCCCGCACGCGGGCGGGGACAGTCATGGGTTCACTGGCCGGCGCGGTCCACGATCCGGGCGCGGGCCTTCCGCCCTCGGGACCGGCCCGTACCGCGGGCATCCCCGCGGCCTGACCACCCACCACACTGCCGGGCGTGGGGCGGGCCGCCGACCCTGCCACGCCGTGCTGAGACCGCCGGGGTGGGGCGCGGCGCGCACCGCGCCCCCCCCCCCCGGGCCGGTGGGGCGCGCACCCG
>NZ_JBFACU010000060.1:0-27121 GCF_040641015.1 Streptomyces sp. NPDC021356
GGACAGCACAGCGCGGAGGAGATCGCCCGCCAGTACCTGTCGATGGTGCTGGAGGGCATCGCCGCCCGCGACTGACACCACGCACGACACGACACCGCACGACACCTCACCCGACGTCACATCACCTGATCTCGTTGACCCGAAGACCACGTCCTCCACGGCGTTCGCCCCGGTCAGGGCCGGGCCGCCCCGTCCGGCCTGTGCGCCCCGCAGCCGCTCCGTACACTGCGGGTGTGGCTGAGCACAGGACGAGTGGCGCGACGAGCGGTGACGAACGGCCGGCCCTGCCGGCGACGAGCTGGGCGGTCCTCGGACTGCTCTCCTTCGGTGAGGAGTTGTCCGGTTACGACCTGAAGAAGTGGGCGGACTGGTCGCTGCGCTTCTTCTACTGGAGCCCGTCGTTCAGCCAGATCTACGGCGAGCTCAAACGGTTGGAGAAGGCCGGTTACGCCACCTCCAGGATGGTCGCCCAGGAGACCGGCAACCGCGGCAAACGCGTCTACCGGATCACCGACGCCGGCCTGGAGGCGGTCCGCACCTGGGCCCGCGAGGCGCCGGTGGAGCCGCCGGTCCTCAAGCACGGCGTCATGCTGCGGGTCTGGCTCGGGCACTTGCTGGAGCCCGAGCAGATGCGCGAGGTGCTGGGCCGGCACCGGGCCTACGCCGAGTCGATGCGGCGGCACGCCGAGGCCGACGTCGAGGGCGCCCGCGGCGAGGAGGCGTGGGCCTACCCCGCGCTCACCCTGAAGTGGGCCGAACGCTACTACGCCGCCGAGCGCGACCTGGCCGACGCGATGCTGGCCGACATCGAGGAACTTCACCGCAGGCAGCCGTAGGTTCTGCGGTAGTAGAGCAGGGGGCCGGTGGCATGGGTCCGCCGGGCGAGGGCGGTGACCCGGCCCAGGACGATCGTGTGGTCGCCGCCGGGGAGCGCGCCGGCCAGGTCGCACTCGACCGTCGCGAGCGCGCCGTCGAGCAGGGGCGCGCCGTTCGCGCCGGGGTGCCAGGCCACCCCCGCGAACTTGTCGCCGCCGGTCACCGCCAACTGCCGGGACAGCGCCTGCTGGTCGGCCGCGAGGACGCTGACGGCGAACCGGCCCGCCGCCCGGATCTTCGGCCAGGTCGACGAGGTGTGCGCCGGGCAGAAGCACACCAGTGGCGGGTCCAGCGACACGGAGGCGAAGGACTGGACGGCCATCCCGGTGGGCCGCCCGTCCGGCTGGAGCGCGGTGACCACCGCGACACCGGTGCAGAAGGTGCTCATCGCCTCGCGCAGGGCGGCGTCGTCGAACGGGGCGGCGGACGGGTCGCTGTGCGGGGTCAGGGTCGGCATGGGTCCTCCTGGACTGTGCAGACTATGCCTAGTAGCAATATGCCTATTCGAAATACCAAGGAAGGGATACCCGGCGTGCCCGCACATCAAGCGGACGAACGCCGGGCAGCGCGGCGGACCCAGCAGCGGACAGTCGCCGCGGCGGACGATGTGGGCGAGCGCAGGCTCTACGGTCCCGCCGCCCGGTACCTCGCCGTCGAATCACCGGTCACGCGGGTCCGGTGGTAGGGATGGCCCAGTAGCCTCCGTCACCTGAGCAGCCGGGCGCGGAGCTGGGCCAGGGTGGCCCTGTCCAGGCCGAGGCCCCGCGTGAGGTAGCCGTACAAGCCGCCGTAGTCCCGCTCGGCCTGGCCGAGGGCCGCGCCCAGGTAGTCGGGTCGGACTTCCTGCAGCGGCACCAGCAGGTCCGGGTCCCGCATGAGCCCGGACTGCTCCAGACCCTCGCGGACGCGGAGGTCGGTCGCCGCGCGGAAGCCGTTGGAGAGCAGGTAGTCCCTCTCGGCGGTGGCGGCGGGGACACCCACGGCCCGCAGCAGGACGTAACTCAGCCAGCCGGTGCGGTCCTTGCCCGAGGTGCAGTGGTACAGCACCGGTGTCCGCCCGTGGTGCGCGATGTCCCGGATCGTCTCGGCGAAAGCGCGGCGGTCGCCCGGGTCGGTGACGAAGGCGCGGTAGATCGACCGCATCAGCTGCGCCGCCTTGCCGTCGCCGAGCATCTCCTGTTGCTCCACCGGGTCCTTCGATGCGATGACCTCCATCGTGGTGGCGTACAGACCGAGGTCCCGCACGGGCCGGGAGGTCACGGTCAGGCCCGCCGGAAGGCGGTCGGCGCCGTCGCCCCGCACCTCCTGCGGGACCCGGAAGTCCACGACGGTGCGCAGTCCCTCCTGGGACAGCCGCGCCACGTCCGCGTCGGTCAGTCTGCCGAGCCCGTCGGCGCGGAAGACCTGGCCGTAGCGGACGTGGCGGCCCTGCTCGGTGCGGTAGCCGCCGAGGTCGCGGACGTTGACCGCGCCCTGGAGGACGATGTGGCGGACAAAGGCGGTGGTGCCGTACGAGGCCGTGGCGGTGGGCCGAGGGGTGGCGTGGGCCACGGCGAGGGTGGGCAGGCAGCCGAGGGCCACGGCGGAGATCAGCACTCCGGTGGACCGGATCGGACGGGCAGCACGCATCGGATCAACTCCCTGGGCAGAGGGGGAAGTTCCCCGGCCGGGTGGGGAAGGCGACGGGCCGGGGAGACGGGGAGGGGGGCGTCAGTCGGCCGGGGGCAGCGCCCGTAGCGCCGCCCGGGCCTGCGTGATGATCCGGTCGACGAGTTCGGCGCAGGACGGCAGGTCGTCGATGACTCCCGCGACCTGGCCGGCGGCCATCACACCGAGGTCGGTGCGGCCCTCGACCATGGAGGCCTTGAGCAGCATGGGGGTGTTGGCGGCCAGGAGGACCTGGCTCCAGGTCAGCTCCCGGCCGTGCTTCATGGCGATGCCGTCGCGGACCATCCGGGCCCAGCTCGTGCCGGACTCGCGCCGGAAGGCCGCCGCATGGCGCACGGCGCGCAGCAGGGCGGTGGCGCGGCCCGAGCGTTCGAGGGTGTCGACCAGATCGGTGCGCAGCATGCGGTGGGGGAGCCCGTCGACTTTCGTGGTGACGGTGACGTCCTTGACGGTGGCGGCCAGGTACTTCGCCTTGACCGTGTCGGGGACGGTGCTGTCGGAGGTGAGCAGGAAGCGGGTGCCCATGGCGATGCCCGCGGCGCCGTAGGCGAGTGCTGCGGCGAGGCCCCGGCCGTCGTGGAAGCCGCCGGCCGCGACGACCGGGATGTCCACGGCGTCCACGACCTGGGGAAGGAGGACGCTGGTGGCGGTGTCCCCGGTGTGGCCGCCGCCCTCGCCGCCTTGCACCACCACGGCGTCGGCGCCCCACGCGGCCACCTTCTCGGCGTGCCGCCGGGCGCCGATCGACGGGATGACGACCACACCGGCGTCCTTGAGCCGGGCGATCAGCTCCCGCGAGGGCGCGAGCGCGAACGAGGCTACCCGCACCCCCTCCTCGATGATGACCCGCACGCGGTCGGCCGCGTCGGAGGCGTCCGCCCGGAGATTGACCCCGAAGGGCGCGTCGGTACGGGACCTCACCTCGCGCACGGCCGAGCGGAGCCGGTCCACCGGCATCGTGGCGGAGGCGAGGACCCCGAGCGCGCCGGCGTTCGCGGCGGCCGAGACCAGGCGGGGCCCGGCCACCCACCCCATGCCGGTCTGCACGACGGGGTGCCGTACGCCGACCAGTTCGGTGAGCGCGGTGCTGATCGTGGCGTCGCTCATGAGCACACCTCGCGGTCGCGCAGCGCCCTCGGGTCGACGACCTCACGGATCAGCCGCAGCTCCTCGGCGGCGGGCTCGCGGGTGTACGGGACCTCGTCCGGGATCGTGAGGGTGAACCCGGTGGCCTCCACGACCTGCTCGACCGTCACTCCCGGGTGCAGGGAGCGCAGCCGCATCGTGCGGTCGGGGGTCTCGAAGTCGAAGACGCCGAGGTCGCTGACGACTTCGGGGATGCGGTGGTACCGGGTGGCGGACGGCCCGGCGGCGGCCGCACGGTCGTGGCCGACACCGCAGACCATGTCGGCCTTCTCGACGAACACCCGCGGCGAGTGCCGGGGCACCCAGTAACTGGTCGGATTGTTGAGGGTGTTGACGGGCGCCCCACGCACGCCCAACAGCTGGCGCGTCGGCCGGGCCCAGGCGCCGATGCAGGAGATGTTCTGGTTGCCGTACCGGTCGATCTGGGAGGCGCCCATCATCACGTGCCGCCGCCCCGTCGCCACCAGGGCGAGATGCTGGCGGTAGGGGAGCCAGCCCTCCACCACGGCGGGCGCGGCGCCGAGCGCCGGGACGTCGCCGATCAGCAGGGCCTCGCCGTCGGTGAGCAGCAGATCGGGCGAGAAGGTGAGCCTGGCCAGGCGGGCGCCGATCGTGGGGACGGTGCCCATCGGACTGGCCAGTACCTCGCCCGCGCCGCGCCAGGCCTCCGCACAGGCCACCACGCAGTACTCGGCCCGGGTCGCCGTCGCTGCCGTCGTGATCGTGTCGCTCATCGTGATGCCTCCTCCTGGTGGAACGCCGTCACGGCGCTCTGGTAGGCGTCCTCGTCGCCGGACAGGAACCGTTCGGCGAAGGCCCCCCACGCCTCCGGGTCGGCGGCGGCGCGTGCGTAGGCGCGCTGGAAGACCTCGTCCCGCTCGTAGTCGGGGGCGCAGGAGGTGAAGTGCGCGCCGTTCGGGGCCTCGACGACACCGTTCACGAACGCCCGCTTGACGAGCAGGGTCTGCGGGCCGGCGTCCTCGAGCAGCCCGGCACTGTCCACGATGCGCTCGCAGGAGACGTACGCGGTGTCGGCGGCCTGGCAGAACAGGTCGTCGAAGTAGGGGTCGGCGCCGAGGTACTGGGCGTTGCCGTGCACGTCCGCCCGGTCGAGGTGGACCAGGGCGGCATCCAGCCGCAGGGCGGGCACGGCGACGAGTTCCTCTCCGTCCTCGTACGGCGAACGCACCGTCCGCAGACCGGGGTTGACCGTCATCACGTCCGAGCCGAGTCCGGCCCGGACCGGCAGGAACGGCAGCCGCTGCGCGGCGGCGGTCAGTCCCCACATGACCATCGCCTCGTCCAGCTCCACCAGTTCCAGCGCGCCGTGCTCCCGGGCCGCGCGGAAGTGCGGCTCCAGGGGGAGGGAGTCGAGGGTCGCGAACGCCGCGACCAGCTTGCGGACCTTCCCCGCCGCGGCCAGCAGCCCCACGTCCGGGCCGCCGTACGAGACCACGGTCAGGTCGGTGACGTCCGAGCGCAGCAGCGCCCGGACCAGCGCCATCGGCTTGCGCCGCGAACCCCACCCGCCGATGCCGATCGTCATGCCGCTGCTCAGGCGGCCGACGACCTCCTCGGTGGTCATCGTCTTGTCGCTGCTCACGACTGCTGCTCCTCGTCCTTGCCGAAGGTGTCGCGGATGCGGTCGGCGACACCGCTGAGGTTGGCCTCGAAGGTGAAGCCCTGTTCGAAGCGGTAGCTGCGGCGCACGTCGACCGGGTCGATGCCGTTGATCGCCGCTTTGGCCAGGCGGATCAGCGTCCCGTCCTTCGCGGCGATCTCCCGCGCCAGCTCCAGCGCGGACCCGGCGAGCCGCTCGCGGGGGACCACCCGCCACACCGAGCCGTGCCGGTGCAGCTCCTCGGCGGTGACGGTGCGCGAGGTGTAGTACAGCGCCCGCATCAGGTGCTGGGGCACCAGACGGCCCAGATGGGTGGCGGCGCCGAGTGCTCCCCGGTCCAGCTCCGGCAGGCCGAATGTCGCGTCGTCGGAGGCGACGATCGCGTCGGCGTTCCCGACGAGGCCGATGCCCCCGCCCAGGCAGAATCCGTGCACGGCGGCGACGACCGGGACCTCGCAGTCGTACACGGCGGCGAACGCCTCGTAGCAGCCGCGGTTGGCGCCGACGAGCGCCTCGTGCCCGGTCGTGCGCTGCATCTCCTTGATGTCGACGCCCGCGTTGAACCCGCGGCCCGCGGCGCCCAGCACCACGCAGCGCACCTTCGGGTCGGCGCCGGCGGCACGCACGGCCGCGGCCAGCTCGTACCAGGCGCCGACAGGCAGGGCGTTGACCGGGGGGAAGTCCACGGTGACGACGGTGATGCCGTCTTCGAGGACGGAGGTGGAGACACCCATGAGCAGATCAGCTACCTTTCCACCAAACGTTTGTTAGGCGAGAAGGTAGCAGCGGAGTGCGCGCTGCGGGAGGTGTCCTTTGGCGGCGATCATCGATCTCAGCGGACGTGTGACGGTTGTCACCGGCGGAACCCGGGGTGTCGGAGCCGGTATCGCCCGGGCGTTCCTGCAAGCCGGCGCGGAGGTCGTGACCTGCGCGCGCCGCCCCCCGGACCGGCCCGTGCGGGCGGCCGGCCGCACCGCCCGCTTCCTCCCCGTCGACCTGCGCGATGCCGGGGCGGCCGACGCGTTCTTCGACCGGGTACGGCACGAGTACGGCCGCCTCGACGCCCTCGTCAACAACGCCGGAGGCGCCCCCTTCCGCATGCTCGGCGAGGGCGGAGCCGCCCGGCACGCCCGGGTCGTCGCACTGAACCTCCTCGTACCGCTCACGGCCTCGCTCGCCGCGTACGAGGTGATGCGCGGCCAGGACCGCGGCGGGACCATCCTGATGATCGGCAGCGTCAGCGGGACCCGCCCCTCACCGGGCACCGCCGCCTACGGCGCCGCCAAGGCCGGCCTGGACCACCTCGCCCGCTCCATGGCCGTGGAATGGGCACCGCGGGTCCGGGTCAACACCGTCGTCCCCGGCATGGTCCGCACCGAGCTGTCGCACCTGCACTACGGCGACGAGGACGGCATCGCCGCCGTGGGCCGCACCGTGCCCCTCGGCCGCCTCGCCGCGCCCGCAGACATCGGCGACGCCTGCGTCTTCCTCGCCTCCGACCGGGCCGCCTACATCAGCGGGGCGAGCCTGCACGTCCACGGCGGAGGGGAACGCCCCGCCTTCCTCGACGCGACCGACGTCAACCAGCAGGCCGCCGCCGAGTGAGCCACCGAACCGCACCTCCACCCCCGAAAGGCAGGACACCCGCATGAGCAGGACCTCCCCCGCGAGCGCGACCTCTGGCACGACCGGACTGTGCGCCGGACGCGTCGCCGTCGTCACCGGGGCCGGCCGCGGCCTGGGCCGGGCCCACGCCCTCGCCCTCGCCGCCGAGGGGGCCAAGCTCGTCGTCAACGACCTCGGCGTCGGCCTCGACGGCACGGGCGGCACCGCCGGACCGGCCCAGCAGGTCGCCGACGAGATCCGCTCGCTCGGCGGCGAGGCCGTCGCCCACGGCGGCGACATCGCCACCTCCGAGGGCGCGGCCTCCCTCGTCGCCACCGCTCTCGACGCCTTCGGCCGCCTCGACACCCTCGTCAACAACGCCGGGTTCCTGCGCGACCGCATGCTCGTCAACCTCGACGAGGACGACTGGGACGCCGTGATGCGCGTCCACCTCAAGGGCCACTTCCTGCCGCTCAAGCACGCCGCCGCACACTGGCGCGCCGAGGCCAAGGCCGGCCGCACCCCCAAGGCCCGCGTGGTCAACACCAGCTCCGGGGCCGGGCTCCTGGGCAGCGTCGGCCAGGGCAACTACGCCGCCGCCAAGGCCGGGATCGTCGGACTGACCCTCGTCGCCGCCGCCGAACTGGGCCGCTACGGCGTCCAGGTCAACGCCATCGCCCCGGCCGCCCGGACCCGGATGACGGAGCAGACCTTCGCCGACACCATGGCCGCCCCCGGCGACAGCCGCTTCGACGCCATGGCCCCGGAGAACGTCTCCCCGCTCGTCGTCTGGCTCGGCTCCGCCCTCTGCGCCGGCGTGACCGGCCGCGTCTTCGAGGCCGAGGGCGGCCGCATCACCGTCATGGAGGGCTGGCGCCCCGGCCCCACCACCGACAAGGGCGCCCGCTGGACCCCGGCGCAGGCGGGCGAGACGGCCCTGAAGCTCCTCGCCGGGGCGGAGAGCCCGCAGCCGGTGTACGGCGCGCAGTAGGGCCTGCGGGCGACGGCCGACCGCGCCCGGCGGTCGGCAGGCGGTGGGCGGGGCGGCAGGCGGTGGCCGTCGGCATGAGCGGCCTCGCCCCGGCCGCCGCCGTCCCCGGAGCCGCCGGCGCTTCTCGCATCCGGCGGCTCCGGGCGCGGCGGCCCGGACGTCCGTCCCCTCCCCGCACCTTTCCCGGTCAGCGGGAATTCGCGCTCCCGGTGCGCAACGGCTCTCGCCTAGCCTCCCGGAACAGCCCTAAGCCCCGCAGAGGACCCTCATGCTCACGGACCCCGTAAGGCAGCAGGCGGCGCGGATCCTGCGCTCAGCCGAGCACAGCGTCACGCCCGTCGCCCCGCTGACCGAGACCTTCCCCGGCATCGACACCGAGGACGCGTACGAGATCCAGCTCGTCAACATCCGTCACCGGCTCGACGCCGGGGCGCGGGTGCGCGGACACAAGGTCGGCCTGTCGTCACCGGTCATGCAGCAGATGATGGGCGTGGACGAACCGGACTACGGCCACCTGCTCGACGACATGGAGCTGTGCGCCGACCGGCCGGTGCCGGTCGCCCGCTACTGCCACCCGCGCATCGAGGTCGAGGTCGGTTTCGTCCTCGGCTCCGACCTGCCGGGCGAGGACTGCACCACGGCGGACGTATTGGCCGCCACCGAACGCGTCGTCCCGGCCCTGGAGTTGATCGACAGCCGGATCGGCGACTGGCGCATCTCGATCGCCGACACCATCGCCGACAACGCCTCCTCCGCCGGATTCGTCATCGGCGGGGGCCGCGACCCGCGCGAGCTGGACCTGAAGGCGATCGACGCACGCCTGACCAGCGCGGGCGAACTGCTGGCCGAGGGCCGCAGCGACGCCGTACTCGGTGATCCGGCCGTCTCCGTCGCCTGGCTCGCCCGCACCGTCGCCCGCTTCGGCGTGCCCCTGAAGAAGGGCCACGTGGTGCTGCCCGGCTCCTGCACCCGGGCCGTCGACGTCGCGGCCGGAGCGACCTTCACCGCCGACTTCACCGGGCTGGGCCCGGTCTCCCTCTCCTTCACCTGAGGTGATGCACACACCATGACGCCCACCACCAGGACCAAGGCGACCGCAGCGATCGTCGGGTCCGGCAACATCGGCACCGACCTGCTGTACAAGCTGCAGCGCTCCGAACTCCTCGAACCGCGCTGGATGATCGGCGTGGACCCGGACAGCGAGGGCCTGGCCCGCGCCCGCCGGGCCGGCCTCGCGGCCAGCCACGAGGGCGTCGAATGGCTGCTCGCGCAGGACGAACTCCCCGACATCGTCTTCGAGGCGACGTCCGCCTACGTCCACCGGGCCAACGCCCCCCGCTACGCCGAACTCGGCATCAAGGCGGTCGACCTGACGCCGGCCGCCGTCGGCCCCGCCGTCGTCCCGCCCGCCAATCTCCGCGCCCACCTCGACGAATCCAACGTCAACATGATCACCTGCGGCGGCCAGGCCACCATCCCCATGGTGTACGCGGTCTCCCGCGTGGTCCCCGTGCCGTACGCGGAGATCGTCGCGTCCGTCGCCTCCGTCTCCGCCGGCCCCGGCACCCGTGCCAACATCGACGAGTTCACGCGCACCACCTCCCGTGGCATCGAGACCATCGGCGGCGCCGGGCGCGGCAAGGCGATCATCATCCTCAACCCGGCCGAGCCGCCCGTCATCATGCGCGACACCGTCTTCTGCGCCATCCCCGAGGACGCCGACCGGGACGCGATCACCCAGTCCGTCAAGGAGATCGCCGAGCAGGTCGCCACGTACGTGCCCGGCTACCGGCTGCGCAGCGCGCCGCAGTTCGACGATCCCCGCCCTACGAGCGGCGGCATGGCGCGCGTCGCGGTCTTCCTGGAGGTCGAGGGCGCGGGCGACTACCTGCCGCCGTACGCCGGAAACCTCGACATCATGACCGCCGCCGCCACCAAGGTGGGCGAGGAGTTCGCCCGGCGGATCGCCACCGGGCGTCCCGACCGCAAGACCCACGGGGAGTCCTGAGATGCCCTACTCCGACACGCTCGACATCCGCGTCACCGACTCCTCGCTGCGCGACGGCTCGCACGCCAAACGGCACCAGTTCACCGCCGACGACGTACGGTCCGTCGTCGCCGCCCTCGACGACGCCGGCGTCCCGGTGATCGAGGTGACGCACGGCGACGGGCTGGGCGGCTCGTCCTTCACCTACGGCTTCTCCAGGACGCCCGAACAGGAGCTGATCAAGGCCGCGGTGGACACCGCGCGGCAGGCGAGGATCGCCTTCCTGATGCTGCCGGGACTCGGCGTGAAGGACGACATCCGCGCCGCCCACGGCAACGGCGCGAGCGTCTGCCGCATCGCGACCCACTGCACCGAGGCCGACATCGCCGTCCAGCACTTCGGGCTCGCACGCGAGATGGGCCTGGAGACCGTCGGCTTCCTGATGATGGCCCACTCCACGACCCCCGAGACGCTGGCCCGGCAAGGCCGCATCATGGCCGACGCGGGCTGTCAGTGCGTGTACGTGGTCGACTCCGCCGGGGCCATGGTCATGGACGACGTCACCGCCCGCGTCGAGGCGCTGGTCGCCGAACTCGGCGACGACGCCCAGGTCGGCTTCCACGGCCACGAGAACCTCGCCCTGGGCACGGGCAACTCGATCGCCGCCATCCGGGCCGGCGCCCTGCAGATCGACGGCTCCACCCGCCGCCTCGGCGCGGGCGCCGGCAACACCGCCGTCGAGGCGCTGGTCGCCGTCTGCGCCAAGATGGGCATCCGCACCGGCATCGACGTCCTGAAGATCATCGACGCGGCCGAGGACGTGGTCCGCCCGGTCATGGACGAGGAATGCCGGCTCGACCGGCTCGCCCTGCTCATGGGCCACGCCGGCGTCTACTCCAGCTTCCTCAAGCACGCCTACCACCAGGCCGAGCGCTACGGCGTCTCCGGCGCCGAGATCCTGCTGCGCGCGGGCGAGCGCCGCCTGGTCGGCGGCCAGGAGGACCAGCTGATCGACATCGCCGTGGAACTCGCCGCGCGGAACTGAGCAGCAGGGCCCAAGGCAGCGGCCCTGAGCCGCACGACCGCAAGACAGCAGTACCGAGAGCCGTAGGACCGACAGAGATCGGAGGACGAGATGACTGCGCTCGATGAAGAGGTCCGGGTCATCGAGGCGGGCACGCCGCCGACCCGCTTCGCCCGGGGCTGGCACTGCCTGGGCCTCGCCGACGGCTTCAGGGGCGGAAAGCCGCACGAGATCGAGGCGTTCGGCACCAAACTGGTGGTCTTCCAGGGCGAGGACGACGGACGGCTGCACGTCCTGAACGCCTACTGTCCGCACATGGGCGGCAACCTCGCCCAGGGCAGCGTCAAGGGGGACGCGGTCGCCTGCCCGTTCCACGACTGGCGCTGGTCGGGCGACGGCCGCTGCGCCGGCATCCCGTACGCCCGCCGGGTCCCGCCGCGCGCCAAGACCCGCTCCTGGCTCACCCTGGAGCGCAACGGGCAGCTCTTCGTCTGGCACGACCCGCAGGGCAACCCGCCGCCGCCCGAGGTCACCATCCCGGAGATCGCCGGCGTGCACGGCCCCGAAGCCGACCGGTGGAGCGACTGGACCTGGCAGGCGCTCCTGGTCGAGGGCGCCAACTGCCGCGAGATCGTGGACAACATCGTGGACATGGCGCACTTCTACTACGTCCACTACGCGTTCCCCGAGTACTTCAAGAACGTCTTCGACGGGCACATCGCCACCCAGTACATGGAGAGCAGCCCGCGCGGCGACATGGAGCTGGGCACCCTGAGCGCCGGACGCCTGCGCTCCGACGCCTCCTACTACGGCCCCTCCTACATGATCGACCACCTCTACAGCGACGTCGGCGGCGGCACCGAGATGGAGATCGTCCTCATCAACTGCCACTACCCGATCACCGCCGACAGTTTCATGCTCCAGTACGGGGCGATCGTCAAGCGGCTGCCCGGGATGACCGACGAGCAGGCCGCCGAGACCGCGCGGCTCACCGCCGAGGGCGCGACCGTCGGCTTCGAGCAGGACGTGCGGATCTGGCGGAACAAGACCCGCATCGACAACCCGCTGCTGACCGAGGAGGACGGCCCGGTCTACCAACTGCGCCGGTGGTACGACCAGTTCTACGCCGATGTCGACGACGTCAAGGACGAGATGACCCGCCGCTTCGAGTTCGAGGTCGACACCGAACGGGCCAACCAGGCCTGGCGCGCGGAAGTCGCCGAGAACCTGGCCCGCCGGGGCGCGGGGACGGGGACCGAGGCCTGACATGCAGCCCGTGGAGTGCGTGACCTGCGGCAACCAGGTCCTGTGCGAGAAGTTCAGCATGGCCCACACCTCGGTGCAGTGGACCTCCGAAGCGGCCGTGGTCTGCGCGGAGTTCCGCGACCGGGTGGGCGAGGGCCGCACCACCGCCCGCATCCGCACCTGCGGAGCGCTGCGCGACAGCATCGACCGCGCGGTCGCGGACGGCACGCTGGAGGTCGCCGATGTCTGATCCGACGTCTGAGCCGCTGTCCGATCCGGCGTCCGATCCGGCGTCCGAACCGGCACCGGGAGCGAGCCGCACCCACCGGCTGCGCGTGAGCGAGGTGATCGCCGAGACGCCGGACGCGCACTCCCTGGTGCTGGAGGTCCCGCCGGAGAGCACCGACCGCTTCGCCTACCGCCCCGGGCAGTTCCTCACCCTGAAGCTGCCCGGGACCGGCGCGGGACCGGCGGCCCGCTGCTACTCCCTCGCCAGTTCGCCGCACACCGGGGAACCGATGAAGGTCACCGTCAAGCGGGTGGCCGGCGGATACGGCTCCAACTGGGTGTGCGACGAGGTGAGGCCGGGAGACGAACTGGAGGTGCTGCCCCCGGCCGGCACCTTCACCCCCGGCTCCCTCGACACCGATCTCCTGCTCGTCGCCGGGGGCAGCGGCATCACCCCGGTGCTGTCCATCGCCAAGTCGGCCCTGGCGCGCGGGCGGGGCGGGCTCGTCCTCCTCTACGCCAACCGCGACGAATCGTCCGTCATCTTCGGCGACGAACTGCGCCGGCTGGCCGGGGACCACCCGGACCGGTTCGTCCTCATCCACTGGCTGGAGTCGCTCCAGGGCCTCCCCACGGCGGACCGCCTGAGCGCCGTCCTCGCACCGTACGCCGACCGTGAGGGATACGTCTGCGGCCCCGCGCCGATGACGGACGCCGTCGAGCAGAGCCTGCGCGCCCTCGGCACCCCGGGCGACCGGATCCACCGGGAGCGGTTCTTCTCCCTGGGCGCGGACGTCTTCGACGTACCGGCCGTCCCGGCGGCCACCCCTGCCGACGGCGCGAGCACCGCGGAGGTGGAACTCGACGGTGAGAGCCACACGGTCGCCTGGCCGCGGGGAACGTCCCTCCTCGACGTCCTCCTGGCCGCGGGCATCGACGCACCGTACTCCTGCCGTGAGGGCGGCTGCAGTGCCTGCACCTGCCGGGTCGTCCGCGGCGAGGTGAAGATGGTCCGCAACGACGTCCTGGACGACGAGGACCTCGCGGAGGGCTACGTCCTGGCCTGCCAGGCGGTGCCGCTGACCGAGCGGATCGAGATCAGCTACGCCTGATCCGCCGAGGTCAGATACTCCCTGATCCGCCGAGATCAGCTACTCCTCAACCGCCGCCGAGCCCGCCCGGCGCCGGCGGCCGCCCCTGGGCCCGATCATCCGACCACCCATGCCCGCCTTCGAGGGAGCACACCATGCCCCGTACCCACCTCGTCACCGGAGCGGCCTCAGGCATCGGCCGGGCCACCGCGGCACTCCTGCGCGCGCGGGGCCACACCGTCATCGGCGCAGACCTCAAGGGCAGCGACATCTGCGCCGACCTGTCCACCCCGAAGGGACGTGGCGAACTCGTCTTGGGGGCCAGGGAGTTGACCGGCGGTGGCCTCGACACCGTCATCGCCTGCGCGGGCATCGCGCGGTTCGACCCGCTCACCGTCAAGGTGAACCACTTCGGAGCGGTGGCCACGCTGGAGGGGCTGCGACCACTGCTGGCCGCCGGCACCGACCCCCGCGCCGTGGTCATCGGTTCCATCGACTCCGTGCACCCCGCAGACCCGGCGATCGTGGAGGCGGCGCTCGCCGGTGACGAGGAGACGGCGGTGGCCGCGGCCCGGGCTGCCGTCGACCGCGGCGAGGGGCACCTCGTCTACTCCTCCTCCAAGGCCGCCGTCTCCCGCTGGGTCCGCCGCGCGGCGCCCACCGCCGACTGGGCCGGCGCGGGCATCCCGCTCAACGCTGTCGCGCCCGGTGTCGTCCTCACGACCATGACCCGGCCGATGCTGGACGACCCCGAGATGCGGCTGCTCGTCGAGCGGAGCGTGCCGATGCCGCTGCACGGTCACGCCCGCCCCGAGCAGATCGCCCCGCTGGTGGCCTGGCTGACCTCGCCCGAGAACACCCATGTGACCGGGCAGATCGTCTTCGCCGACGGCGGCGCCGACGCCGTCCTGCGCGGCGACGGCACCTGGTGAAGGCCCGCAGCGAGCAGACGCACGAAGTCGTGCGGAGACGTGCGCAGACACACCGAGACGCACCGAGACGCCCCCAGATGCACCCAGACGCACCCAGACACACGGAGACGCGAGGAGACTGGTGAACGTACCCCTCAAGGACTCGGGGACCGACGGGTCCTCAGCGGACGCCCGCTCGCTCCGCCGATCCACCGTGCTACCGGCTGCCCCCGCCGAGGTGTGGGCGGCCATCGGTGCCTTCGGTGGCCTCACCGACTGGCATCCGCTCGTGCCGCCGACCTCTATCGAGGGCGGCGCCGATCCGGAAGTGCCCGGCGCGGTACGGGCCTTCGCCGTCGACGGCCACGTGGTCGCCCGTGAGCGCCTGCTGGACCGCGACCCCGAGGCCCGCAGCTACCGCTACACCCTCCTGGACCCGGTGCCGTTGCCGGTCGCGGAGTACGTGGCCACCCTCGCGGTCCACCCGCACCCGGAGGGCGCCGAGGTCGTGTGGTCCGCCGCGTACCGGAGCACCGGAGAGGCCGCGGCACAGGTGGAGTCGCTCTTCGGTGACGGCACCTACGGGGCCGGCCTCGCGGCCCTGCGCACGCGCTTCGCCCGGGGGTGAGACGAGGGCGCCCGGCGCCGCCGTCACGGCGCCACGGGCAGCGGTGCGGCATCCCCTCGCGGCGGTGTCACATCCACTCGCTGAACCGCAGCCACATCAGCATGCTGTCCATCGCGGGCGGCGGCACGGCGGGCGCGGGCCGCGTCGTCGGCTCGGGGCGCGTACGGTTCTTCGTCCGCCGGCCCGGCCCGAACATGTCCTGCCACACCGCCCCCGCGCAGCCGCGCACGGAGGGGGCGATCCGCTCCAGTTCCCGGTGGGCGCCGTTGCCGCACACCGAGATCGCGGCGATGGCCCGGCCGGCGCCGCGCAGTGGCGCCGCCACGCAGGACACCCCCCTGAACCCCTCCTCGCGGTCGAAGGCGGTCCCGCGCTCCCGTACCGTCGCCAGTTCCCTTCGGAGCGAGTCCGGGCGGACGATGGTGCGGGGCGTGCGCGCCCGCAACCCGCCGTGGATCACCTGCTCCACCAGCGCGGCGTCGGCGAAGGCCAGGATCGCCTTGCCCGCCGCCGTGCAGTACGCCGGCTGCCGGCCGCCCACCCGTGACGGCACGCCACCGTCGTCCGAGCCGCCGATCCGCTCCAGGTACACCACCTCCGTGCCGTCGAGCACGGTCAGGTGCACCAGGTGGCCGGTGGACTCGTGCAGCGCGTGCAGATGGGGCAGCGCCGCCCGCCGCAGCCGGTTGTGATGGGACGCCAGAGCACCCAGCTCCAGCATGCCCATGCCCAGCCGGTAGTCGTGGCCCTCGCGCTCCAGCCAGCGCAGCTGCACCAGTTGGTCCAGGATGCGGTGCGCGGAGGACCGGGGGATCCCGGAACGCTGCACGACCTGGGTCAGGGTGAGCCGGGGCTCGGCGGTCTGGAAGGTGCTCAGCACCTTCGCCGCCTTCTCCAGCAGGGACAGTGGCGGAAACCCGGTCGCGGCGGCCTGAGTCGTCATCGACACCTCACCTCACACACGGACGGCCGGCAGCCCGGGGGCTCGGCCGTGATCTCCGGTATTGCGGGGAGACTGCCAGCCGATCCCACCTGCTGGGAAGAGGGTGTTTCGTTTCGGAACAGTAACGCGTACTTTCCCTCGCGTCAGCCCCCGAGGTCGGGGGCCGACCTCCGGCCGCTCGGGCGACCGACCCGGACGACCCGCCCGTACGACGCACGACCAGTCCGTACGACCCGTACGACGCACGACCAGTCCGTACGACCCGTAGGACCCGTACAACCCGTAGGCCCGGAGAGGGATGCGCATGTGCGACGACGACGTGCCCGAAGCGGTCCGCCGACACGCCGCCGCCCAAGTGCCCGTAGGGGAGCCCGGCGAGCACGCCGCCTCCTGCGCCGATCCGCCGCCCCTCCACCTCAGGGCGTACGACGGCTCCACCGCCGGCTGACGGGCCCCGGCCCGCCCTTCGGAACGGTCGCCGCCCCGCCACAAGCCCCCCGCGCCACTGGTCGCTCCAGGAAACCGATGCCGCCCGGCACCCCTGTCATCACGTACACGTACCACGGAAAGAGGCATGACCAGCGTGTTCAACGACCTGTCAGGGACACTTGCCCCGGCCCCCGCCACCCTCGCGCAGCTCGCCGACTTCGCCGCGGACGCCTACGGCCGGCGGGAGGCGCTGGTCGACGGTGAGGTGCGCTGGACCTTCACCCGGCTGCGGGACGAGATCGCGGCCTGTGCCCGGGCCGCCCTCGCCCAGGGCATCCGTCCCGGCGACCGGGTGGCCGTCTGGGCGCCCAACACCCGCCAGTGGATCACCGCCGTGCTCGGCGCGGTGTCCGTCGGCGCCGTCCTCGTACCGCTCAACACCCGCTACAAGGCCGCCGAGGCCGCCGACATCATCCGCCGCAGCGGGGCCCGGCTGCTCCTCACCGAGCGCGGATTCCTCGGCATCGACTACGTGGCGATGCTGCGCGACGCGGGCGAGGACCTGGGCGGGCTGAGCGGCACCGTGGTGCTGCGCGGAGAGCCGGCGGAAGGGACGATCGGCTGGGCCGACTACCTGGCGGCGGGCGAGCGGGTGCCGGATCCTGAACGGGCCGCCCGCAGCGCCGCCGTTCGCCCCGGCGACCTGTCCGACATCCTCTTCACCTCAGGCACCACCGGCCGCTCCAAGGGCGTGCTGACCACGCACGGTCGCACCCTGCGGGTCTTCAGGGAGTGGGCCCGCGCGGTCACCCTGCGCACCGGGGACCGCTACCTGCTCGTCAACCCGTTCTTCCACGTCTTCGGGTACAAGGCCGGCATCGTCGCCTGCCTGCTGAAGGGCGTCACCATGGTCCCCGAGGAGGTCTTCGACCTGGAGCGGATCCTGCCCCGGGTGGCCGAGGAGCGGATCAGCGTCCTCATGGGCACGCCGACCGTCTTCCACAGCCTGCTCGACCATCCCCGGCGCGCCGGGTACGACCTGACGGCGCTGCGCCTGGCCGGTGTCGGGGGCAGCGGCGTCGGCCCCGAGCTGATCGAGCGGATGCGCGCCGAACTGGACGTCCAGGCCGTGTTCAACGCCTACGGCCTCACCGAGTCCACCGGGGTGGTGTGCGTGTGCCCGCCCGACGAGGACGCCCGGACCGTGGCGACGACCGCCGGACCCGCGCTGCCCGGGACCGAGGTGCGGGTGGTGGGCGCCGACGGCGCGCCACTGCCACCCGGCGAACCCGGCGAGGTGGTGGTGCGCGGCTACAACGTGATGTCCGGATACCTGGACGACCCCGAGGCGACCGCGAGGACCGTCGACGCCGACGGCTGGCTGCACACGGGTGACATCGGTGTGCTCGACGAACGCGGCTACCTGTCCCTCACCGACCGCCTCAAGGACGTGTACATCGTCGGCGGCTTCAACGCCTACCCGGCCGAGGTGGAGAACGTCCTGCGCGGCCACCCCCGGATCTCCGACGTCGCGGTCGTCGGCGCCCCCGACCCGCGCCTCGGCGAGGTCGGCGTCGCCTTCTACGTCCCGGCCCCGGGGGCCGCGCCCGACCCGGCCGAGCTGACCGCCTGGGCACGCGAACGGCTCGCCAACTTCAAGGTCCCGCGCCGCTTCCACCCCGTACCGCACCTGCCGCGCAACGCCGCCGGAAAACTCCTCAAGGCGGAACTGCGCCGTACGGCACAGGAGCCTGCGGCGCCCTGACCCGCGCACCCGACAGACCACCGGAGCGAGCGCGTGCGGCAGCCGGCGTCACCGCCCCCGCCCCACCGTGCCGCCCCCGCCACGCTCCCGTACCGGCACACCCGCCCGCACGACGAACCCGACCCGAGGGACGAGACCGAGATGGCGAACACACACGACAGCGGGGACCTGCGATGCGACGTACTGGTCGTCGGCTCCGGCGGCGGCGCGCTCACGGGCGCGTACGGCGCCGCGGCGCGCGGCCTGGACACACTGGTCATCGAGAAGAGCGACTACTTCGGCGGCACCACCGCCTACTCCGGCGCCGGTCTGTGGCTGCCCGGCAACCAGGCCCAGGCGCGCGGCGGCCTGGAGGACTCGGCCGACCTCGCCCGCGTCTACTTCCGCGCGGTGGTCGGCGACACCACCCCCCACGCACTGCAGGACGCCTACCTCGACCACGCGGGCGAGACGGTCGCCTTCCTGGAGGACAACGCACACGTCCGCTTCGAGTACCGGCCGTTCCCCGACTACTTCGCCGCACCCGGCAGGTTCGACGCCGGTCGCGCCGTCTTCCCCGTCGACCTGCCCCTGCCCGAGGAACCGCACGAACTGCTGACGGCGGTCCGTCCCCCGGTCTGGGCCCAGCGACTCGGCCTGCCGGTACCCGAGGGACCGCTCACCGACGGCCGTGCCCTGATCGGCCGGCTGCTGCTGGCGCTGGAGTCCACCGGCCGCGGCCGCACCCTCCGGAACACCGCCCTGACCCGTCTGGTGACCGAGGACGGCCGGATCACCGGCGCCGAGGCCGTGCACGACGGCCGTACCCGGCGCATCCGCGCCCGCCGCGGCGTCCTGCTCGCGGCCGGCGGCTTCGAGGCCGACACCGAACTGCGGCGCTCCTGGCAGGGCTTGCCCGGCGCCGACTGGACGATGGGCGCACCCGGCGGCAACACCGGTGACGCCCTCCTCGCCGCCGTCGAGGCCGGCGCCGCCACCGCCCTGCTCGACCAGGCCTGGTGGTGCCCCTCCCTGCGCTTCCCCGACGGCTCCGCCGCCTTCACTCTCGGGCTGCACGGCGGCATCTTCGTCGACGGTTCGGGCCGCCGCTTCGCCAACGAGTCACTGCCGTACGACCGGATGGGCCGCCGGATGCTCGCGGCCGAGGCCGGGACCACCCCCGGCGACCCGGTGTGGTGGATCTTCGACGGCCGCTTCGGCGACGAACCGCCCGGCATCACCGTCGTCCCCGCCGACCGCGAGACCTTCACCGAGGCGGGCCTGTGGCACACCTCGGACACCCTCGACGGCCTCGCCGCCCGCACGGGACTCGACCCGGCGGCCCTGGACGCCACCGTGCGCACCTTCAACCGGTACGCCGCCGACGGAACGGACGCCGACTTCCACCGCGGCGAGGACCCCTACGACCTGTTCTTCGCCCGGGGCCAGGGCCCCAACCCCTGCCTCATCCCCATCGAGAACGGCCCTTACCACGCCGTGCAGATCGTCCTCGGCGACCTCGGCACCAAGGGCGGCGTACGGACCGACACCCACGCCCGTGTGCTGCGCGAGGACGGCACCCCCCTCCCGGGCCTGTACGCGGCCGGCAACACCACCGCGTCCGTCTCCGGACCCGCCTACCCGGGCCCGGGCGCACCGATCGGCTCCGCGATGGTCTTCGCGCACCTCGCCGCCGCGCACCTCGCACAGCAGCAGCAGTAGCAGCAGACATGGCGGCCACGGGGCCGCCGCTCCTTCCCGCTCAGCGGGAGCCAGGTATTTCGTTCCGGAACAGCGGGGCGTACGGTCCTGGCACTTCCGCCACCACGACCACCCGAAAGGGGATGTTCATGGCCGAAGACGTACTGGCAGCGATCCGAGCCCTCGCACCCAGCCTGCGAGAGCGCGCGGCCGAGGCCGAGACCCTGCGCCGCGTGCCCGAGACCTCCATCAAGGAGATCGAGGAGACCGGCTTCTTCCAGTTGCTCCAACCCAAGCCCTTCGGCGGCCGGGCAGCCGACCCGGCCCTCTTCTACACCGCCGTCAAGGAGATCGCCAAGGCGTGCGGCTCCACCGGCTGGGTCGCCTCCGTGGTCGGGGTCCACCCCTGGCACGTCGCCCTGTACGACCCGCGGGCCCAGCAGGAGGTGTGGGGCGAGAACCCCAAGACCCGCGTCTGCTCCTCCTACGCCCCCACCGGCAAGGTCACCGTGGTCGACGGAGGCTTCCGCGTCACGGGCCGCTGGCACTTCTCCTCCGGCTGCGACCACGCCGACTGGGCGCTGCTCGGCGGCCTCGTCCCGGACGCCGACGGCACCCCGGTCGACATGCGCACCTTCCTGATCCCGCGCTCCGAGTACCGCATCGACGACGTGTGGGACACCGTCGGCCTGCGCGGCACCGGCAGCAACGACATCCTCGTCGAGGACGTCTTCGTCCCCGAGCACCGCGCGCTCAGCTTCGGCCCGGTCACCGCCCTGCAGGTGCCCGGCCACGAGATCAACCCCGAGCCGCTGTACCGGCTGCCGTACGCCGCCGTGTTCACCACCACCATCTCCACCCCGATCGTCGGCATCGCCGAGGGCGCCTACGAGTCCTGCATCGAGGCCACCCGGAAGCGGTTCCGCATCTCCTACGGGCAGACGGTCGCCGAGGACCCGTTCGCACAGGTCCGCATCGCCCGCGCCGCCAGTGACATCGACGCGAGCTGGCTCCAGCTGTCCCGCAACATCACCGAGATGTACGGCCTCGCCGCGCGCGGCGAGGAGCTGACCATGGCCCTGCGCACCCGCGCCCGCCGCGACCAGGTGCTCGCCACCGAGCGCTCCGTCGCCGCCCTGGACCTGCTCATGGAGAACTCCGGCGGCAACGCCATGCGCACCGGCCCCAACCCCGTCCAGCGCGCCTGGCGCGACGCCCACACCGGCCGCGGCCACGCCGCCAACGACCCCGAGCGGGCCCTGGTGATGTTCGGGCAGGCCGCGCTCGGCATCGACATCAACGACTCGATGGCCTGAGAGGTGCCCACATGGCAGAACTGACCCGGGAAACGACCTCCCGCACCGTGAAGGCCGCGGGACTCACCCTGCACTACCACGAGGCCGGCCCCGAGGACGCCGGCGCACCGGTCGTGATCATGCTGCACGGCGGCGGCCCCGGCGCCTCCGGCTGGTCCAACTTCGGCCGCAACCTCCCCGTCTTCGCCCAGCGCTTCCGCACCCTCCTGGTCGACCAGCCTTGCTTCGGCCGCTCGGACAAGCCCGAGCTGGACAAGGACTACTTCAGCTACAGCGCCGACGCCGTGGCCGCCCTGATGGACGAACTCGGCATCGCCCGCGCTCACTTCGTCGGCAACTCCCTCGGCGGCGGCACCGGTGTGCGCATGTCCCTGAACCACCCGGGCAAGGTCGGCAAGCTGGTCCTGATGGGCCCCGGCGGCGTCTCCGTCAACCTCTTCGCCCCCGACCCCACCGAAGGCATCAAGCGGCTCTTCGAGTTCAACGCCGCACCCGAGCCGACCAAGGACCGACTGCGCTCCTTCCTCGGCGTGATGGCGTACGACCAGTCGATCGTCACCGACGAACTGGTCGAGGACCGCTGGGCCTCGGCCACCGACCCCGACACCCGGCTCGGCAGTGCCCGCATGGGGGCCGCCTTCGCCAACCCCGCCTGGACCGAGGACTGGATGCTCTGGCGCGAGGCCCACCGCATCACCCACCCCGTCCTGCTCACCTGGGGCCGCGAGGACCGCGTCAACCCCCTGGACGGCGCGCTGGTCGCCCTCAAGACCATCCCCGACGCCCGCCTGCACGTCTTCCCGCACTGCGGCCACTGGGCGCAGGCCGAGCAGGCCGACGAGTTCAACCGTCTCGCCCTCGACTTCTTCTCGCACTGACCCAGGAGACCTCGTCTCCCACCCGGCCCGGAAAGGCGACCCATGGACATCCGTGCTCTCGGCTACCTGCGTCTGGAGACCACCAGGCTCGCCGAATGGCGCACCTACGCCCTCGACCTGCTCGGCATGGTGGAGGCGTCCGGAACCACCGAGGACACCCTCTGCCTGCGCATGGACGACCGTATCCAGCGCATCGTCGTCAAGGCCGGCGACAGCGACCGGCTGCTCGCGGCCGGCTGGGAGGTCGCGAACGCCGCCGCCCTCGACGAGGCCGCCCGCGAGCTGGAGGACGCCGGCTTCCCCGTCAAGCAGGCCGACGCCGCCGAACTCGCCGAGCGCCGCGTACGCGGCCTGATCCACGCCACCGACCCCTGCGGCAACCCGCTGGAGATCTACTGGGGCCAGGCCCAGGACCACACCCCGCTCGGCACCCCCTACGGCAACCGCTTCGTCACCGGCGACCTCGGCCTCGGCCACGTCGTCCTGCCGGTGCCGGACATCGAAGCGGCGCTGGACTTCTACGAGAACGTGTTCGGCTTCCAGCTGCGCGACTCGATGAAGCTGCCCCCGCAGGCCGTCCCGACCGCCGCCGAGCAGCGCGACTTCCACTGGATGCACTTCCTGAGCCCCAACCGCCGCCACCACAGCCTGGGCCTGTACCCCGGCGCGCTGCCGCCCGGCATCGTGCACTTCATGGTGGAGCTGGAGACCCTCGACGACGTCGGCCACGGCCTGGACCGCATGAACGCCGCCGGCATCCCGATCGCCTCCAGCCTCGGCCGCCACACCAACGACCACATGGTCTCCTTCTACGCCCAGGCACCCGGCGGCTTCCAGGTGGAGTACGGCTGGGACGGCCTGGTCGTCGACCCCGCCACCTGGGTGGCCAAGGAGATCACCGCCGACAGCTTCTGGGGCCACCAGTGGAACGGCTGAACGGACCGCACATCGACCCGGCCGTCTTCCGGGACGTCCTCGGCCGCTTCGCCAGCGGCATCACGGTGGTCGCGGGACTGGCCGGCGGCGAACCCGTCGGCTTCGCCTGCCAGTCCTTCGCCTCGCTCTCCCTCGACCCGCCGCTGGTCATGCTGGCCGTCGGCAAGTCGTCCACCAGCTGGCCGAGGATCGAGCGCGCGGGCCGCTTCTGCGTCAACATCCTCGCCGAGGACCAGCAGGCCACCTGCGCGGCACTGGGCCGCAGCGGCCCCGACAAGTTCACCGACGTGCCCTGGAGCGTCACCGAGCACGGCACCGTCCGCCTCGACGGCGCCCTGGCCACCGTGGACTGCCGCCTGGCCGACGTCCACGAGGCCGGCGACCACCACATCGTCACCGGCGAGGTGCTGGATCTCGCCGCCCAGGAGGGCGGGCGCCCGCTGCTGTACTTCCGCAGCCGCTACGCCACCGGCACGTTCTCTAACTGAGCCCGTTCTCGAACCGGGCAAGTTCTCGAACCGAGCGCAGCCTCGCATCGAGCACGGCCTCGCATCGAGCGCAGCCTCGCATCGAGCACGGGCGCGCACCGAGCACGGCCGCGCATCGAGCACGGGCGCGCACCGGACGACGAGCCGGCACCGCCGCCGACCGAGCACGAAGGAAACCCGCCCCATGCCGATCGACGCCGACAAGGCCACCTCCGCCCCGCCCGTACGCGCCGCCGCGGTCTGGGACGACCGCGACGTGCGCCTCTACCACCTGGCCCTGGGCGCGGGCGTCCCCGAGACCGACCCGGACGAACTCCGCTACGTCCACGAAGGACACGAGCAGGGCCTGCAGGTGCTGCCCACCTTCGGCGTGGTGGCCGGCGGCACCGGGGGAGTGGGCTTCCAGGTGTTCGACGCGCCCGGCATGGACATCGACCTGGCCGCCGTGCTGCACGGCGGCCAGGAGATCACCGTGCACCGCCCCCTGCCCACCGCGGCCCGGGCGACCACGCTCACCCGGATCCCGGCCGTGTACGACAAGGGGAAGGCCGCCGTCCTCGTCCAGGAGTCCACGCTCCTCGGCGAGGACGGCGAACCGCTCCTCACCCAGCGCAACCAGATCTTCGTGCGCGGTGAGGGCGGCTTCGGCGGCGACCGCGGCCCCTGCGACCGCCTCCCCGCCCCGGACCGCGCCCCCGACCTGCTGCTGGACATCCCGACCCTGCGTCAACAGGCGCTGCTCTACCGCCTGAGCGGGGACTGGAACCCGCTCCACGCCGACCCCGCCACCGCCCGCCGGGCCGGCTACGACCGCCCCGTCCTGCACGGGCTGTGCACCTTCGGCATGGCGGTCAAGGCCGTCACCGACCACCTGCTGGGCGGCGACACCACCCGCGTCGCACAGTGCCGCACCCGCTTCTCCGGGGTCTTCTTCCCCGGCGAGACACTGCGCCTGCGCGTGTGGGACACCCCCGACGGGTACCGGCTGACGGTCACCGCGGCCGACCGCGACGAGGCGCCGGTCCTCACCGACGCCCGCGTCAGCGCCCGCTGAAACCCCGCTCCATCCGAGAGGACCGTATGAGCACCGAGTGGGACCACATCTACGACGTGGTGGTGGCCGGCTCCGGCGCCGCCGGCCTGGCCGCCGCCCTCACCGCACGGCTGCGCGGACTGAGCGCCCTGGTGGTGGAGAAGACCGACCACTACGGCGGCACCACCGCCCTGTCCGGCGGCGCGATATGGGTGCCGAACAACTTCCACCTGGACGCCGCCGGCCTCGGCGACACCCCCGAGAAGGCCCGCGCCTACCTCGACGCCACCGTCGGCGACCGCGTCCCCGCCGAACGCAAGGACGCCTACCTCGCCCACGGCCCGCGCATGGTCTGGGAGTTCCACGACCGCACCGCCGTACGGTTCGTCTACACACCCGCCTACAGCGACTACTACCCCGAGCGGCTCGGCGGCTACCCGCAGGGCCGCTCCGTCGAACCGCGGATCTTCGACCTGAACAGGCTCCCGCCCGAGCAGCGCGCGACCATGCGCCGCGCCGGACTGCCCACCTACGGGCTCACCATCACCTCCAAGGACTTCCGGCACCTGAACATGGTCGCCCGCACCTGGGCCGGCAAGCGGACCTCGCTCAAGGTGGGCGCCCGCGCCGTGGGAGCCCTCGCCACCGGCCGCAAACTGCTCGCCCTCGGCGAGGCGCTGATCGCCCGGATGCGGTACTCGCTCGACCGGCTCGGCGGTGAACTGTGGCTGAACACCCCGCTGACCGGCCTGGTGGAGGACGGCGGCCGGATCGCCGGCGTCCGCCTCCTGCACGACGGCCGCGAGGTCACGGTACGGGCCAGGGGAGGCGTGGTCCTCGCCTCCGGCGGCTTTTCGCACCAGCAGCGACTGCGCGAGAAGTACCTCCCCTCGCCGACCTCCGCCGAGTGGAGCTCCGCCCCGCAGGGGCAGACCGGCGACGGCCTCGAACTGGGCATCGCCGCCGGCGCCGCCGTCGACCTGATGGACAAGGTGTGGGGCGCGCCGTCCGTGGTGGCGCCCGACGGCAGGCCGTTCTTCCTGGTCGCCGACCGCGGCATCCCCGGCATGGTGATCGTGAACGCGGCGGGCGAGCGCTACGCCAACGAGGCCGCTCCCTACCACGAGTTCGTCGACGCCATGTACGCGGCCGACCGGCCCGGGGCGTCCACCGTGCCGTCCTGGATGATCCTGGACGCCGCCGCCAAGGCCCGCTACATCTTCCTGGGCCTCTTCCCCGGGCAGCCGTTCCCCAAGGCGTGGCGGGAGAGCGGCTTCGTCAAGCAGGCCGACACCGTGGAGGAGCTGGCCGGGCTGATCGGCGCGCCCCCCGAGCATCTGCGCGCCACCGTGGACCGCTTCAACGGCTTCGCCCGCGCCGGCCGGGACGAGGACTTCCACCGCGGCGACAGCGTCTACGACCGCTACTACGGCGACCCCACCCTGCTCAACCCCAGCCTCGCCCCCCTGGAGAAGGGCCCGTTCCACGCCGTCCCCGTCCACCCCGGCGACATCGGCACCAAGGGCGGCCTGGTGACCGACGCCACCGCGCGGGTGCTGCGGGAGGACGGCACGGCGATCGAGGGCCTGTACGCCTGCGGCAACGTCTCCGCCGCCGTCATGGGCGAGACGTACCCCGGTCCCGGCGCGACCATCGGCCCCGCCATGACGTTCGGCTGGCTCGCGGCCGACCACATCGCACACTCCTGACGCCCGGAAGCCGGTGGGGGTGTGCCGGTACGCCGTACCGCCACACCCCCACCGGCCACGCGGGCTCACGCGTCCGGGAGCCCCAGCGCCGCCCGCAGGTCGTACGCCGCCTGGGTGAGCGCCTGGTCCGCCTCCGGCAGCAGCCCTCCCAGCCCCAGGAAGCCGTGGAACGTGCCGGGCCACACCCGCACCCGGGGCGCCGCGCCCGCCGCCTCCAGGCGTCGCGCATAGGTGAGGGCGTCGTCGCGCAGCGGATCGCACTCCGGCAGCACCAGCACCGCCAGAGGCAGCCCGGCCAGGTCGGACGCCAGAGCGGGGGAGGCGTACGGGTGTGCACCGTCCCCGTCCTGCCCCAGGTACTGCTCCCAGTACCAGCGCATGTGCGCCGTCGTGTGGAAGAACCCCGTCGCGTAGGTGCGGTAGGACTCGGTGGCCATCCGGTGGTCCAGGACCGGGTAGGCCAGCAGGTGCGCCGCGATGGCGGGGCCGCCGCGGTCCCGTGCCATCAGGGTCGCCGCCGCCGCCAGGTTGCCGCCGCTGCTGTCGCCCGCGACGGCCAGCCGCCCGGGGTCCCAGCCCAGCCGGGCCGCGTGCGCCGCCACCCAGGAGGCGGCGGCGTAGGCGTCCTCGGCGGCGCACGGGAAGCGGTGCTCGGGGGCGAGCCGGTAGTCCACCGAGACCACCACCGCGCCCGTACGGGCGGCCAGTTCGCGGCAGAGGCCGTCATGGGTGTCCAGGCCGCACAGCACCCAGCCGCCGCCGTGGAAGAAGACCACCACCGGCGGGGCGGCGGTGGGTGAGGCCACCGGCTCGTAGATCCGCACCGGCACCTCGGGTGCTCCCGCCGGCCCGGGCACCGACCGGTCGGTGACGCGCGGCAGTCGGCGGGC
Organism: Streptomyces sp. NPDC021356; assembly: GCF_040641015.1. Lineage (NCBI taxonomy): Bacteria > Bacillati > Actinomycetota > Actinomycetes > Kitasatosporales > Streptomycetaceae > Streptomyces > Streptomyces sp. NPDC021356. Next base: position 27,089 of record NZ_JBFACU010000060.1, read on the forward strand.
CGGCCCGGTACCGGCGGCGGTCCGGGAGGCCTC
>NZ_JBFACU010000061.1:0-25889 GCF_040641015.1 Streptomyces sp. NPDC021356
AGCTGCACGGCGAAGACGCCCACGCCACCCGCCGCCCCACCGATCAGGACGGTGTCCCCGGTGCGGAGCCCGAGCGCGGCGAGCGCGGCGGCGGCGGTCAGACCGGACACCGGAAGCACGCCCGCCACCTCGTCGCCGATGCCCTCCGGGGTGGGCCAGAGCGTTGCCGTAGGCGTCTTGACCAGCACGTAATCGGCGACGGATCGGCCGATCGCAGCCCCGTACACCCGGTCGCCGGCCGCGAATCCCGTGGCTTCGGCGCCCACCTCGTCCACCACTCCGGCGAAGTCGCTGCCGAACCCGGCCGGCAAGGTGATGCCGAACCGCGCCGCCATGTCGGGCTGTGTGGTGATCTGCCAGTCCATCGGGTTCAGCCCGGCGGCCGTGTCCCGGACGCGGACCTCGTCGGGTGCGGCGTGCGGCTCGGGTATCTCCTGTAGTTCGAGTGCTTCGGGACCGCCGAATCGCCGGTAAAGGACAGCTTTACTCATCGGTGACCTCTCCTGGCCAGCGATGGGACTTGGTCTTATCGACCCTACACCCGTGATGGGACGAAGTCCCGTAGACTGCTCCCATGGGTCGCTGGCAACCCGACGCTCCGGGACGACTCGCCGCCGCCGCCCTCGACCTCTTCGAGGAGCACGGTTACGAGAGCACGACCGTGATCGAGATCGCGGAGCGCGCGGGGCTCACCAAGAGCACGTTCTTCCGGTACTTCCCGGACAAGCGCGAAGTGCTCTTCGGCAGGGGCACGATTACCGGCCTGCTCACCGAAGGGATCGCCTCGGCGCCTCCGTCGGCCGGGCCGCTCGACGCGGTGGCGGAGGCCCTCGATGCCCTCGGCCGGACGTTCTTCACCGTCGACCGCCGCGAGTTCAGCCGCCGGCGCCAGGCCGTGCTGAACGCCAACACGGAACTGCGTGAACGCGAAGCCCTGAAAAGGATCGACCTCACCGCCGCGATGATCGAGGCCCTCAACCGCCGCGGAGTCCCGAGCCTGACCGCGCGCGTTGCCGCGAAACTGGGGATGCTCGTCTGGGGGATCGCCTACGATCAGTGGATCGACAGCAACAACAGCGAGGGCTTCGGCCCGCTGGCACGGCAAGCGCTCGCCGAGGTACGGGCGGTCGGAGCCGTGCGCTAGTACTGCAACGGGTTTTGCGCTGATGGGCGTGCAGTTCAGGAGCTGCGTCCGCGGTGTTTGTAGTGGCTGAGCCGTGCTTGATCCTGGCGTCTTCGGCCCCAGGTCGACCAGTGCGGGATGTGGTCGACCGGCACGGGGCGGCGGCCGGTCAGGCGGGCTATCGGGCGTCTGATCTCGGCGAGGCTGCAGTGGATGAACTGGGAGGCGGTGGGCCAGGACCCAGCGCCGGGGACGGTGCCAGGGGCGGGCCTTGACGCGGGTCCAGTCGTAGATACGCCGGCCCTGGGCTCTGCCCCGCAGGACCGGTGCTTCCACTTCTGGCGGGGCCGACCCGGGAACAGGTCGTGGACGAGGTGGTCGATGGCCCAGCGGGTGACGACCGTGTCGTGGCGGGTGGTGGCCATGACGGGGAAGACGCCCGCCCGTTCCAGTTCCGAGCGCCGGCCTTCGGAAAAGCCGTAGGCGGCGTCCGCGGTCAGCCACCGGAACGGAATCTGGTCGCTGATGGCGCGGCGGACCATCGCCTTGGCCGTGGCCACTCTCGTCTCGAAGCTCACCTCGTCACCGATCCCGGCCCGCCGCCACCGTTCCCGCTCGTCCGTCCGGGAAGTGGGCAGATACGAGCGGCGGTCGATCAGCGTCCGCCCGAGCGGAGTCGCACAGGCGAGCAATACACCGATCTGGCAGTTCTCCGTGCCGCTCTCGGTGCCCGAGTGCTGCCGCTGCTGATGCCATGGACAACGCCAGCCCCTTCTCGCCCCGTCGGCCTTCCCCTTGCTCTGGATCCTGGTCCCGGCCGTCGGCGCCTTCGTGCGGGGCCGCCACGCCTCGTCACCCCGAGGACGGCTGGAGATCTGGCAGCGCTGGTGGGCCGTCGGCGCCTTCGGCATCAGCAGCCTGTGGTGCCGGTCGCGTTCCTCGCCATCCCGGACGTCATGGCCACCACGATCGGCTTCGACCGGACACCCTTCATGTTCGAGATGGCCTTCGCCAACCTCGGGCTGGCCGCCTTGGGCGTCCGCGCAAGTCATGATCATCCTGGCCATGCGGCCCCGGCGTCTGGCTGCCACGCCCCGACCGGCCGGCTGCCACGCCCCGACCAGCCGGCTCACTCGCCGCCCGACACCCCGGGAGCTGGAACAGACGGCCCGGCCCCGCGACCGGTTCGGCGGCATCATGGACACCATCTCCGCCCCGCACGACCTGGGCCCCTACCCGCGCCTAACCGCCATGGACGGGACGCCCAGCCACCTCGGACACCCCGGACCCGCCACCGTGGAGATGACCGACCTGCTCGTGGAACGCAAAAAGCTCAGCTCGGCAGGCAGCGGCGGCAGGCCCGCGATCACCGCCATGCTGGACTTCTGCGCCGAACACAGCATCACCGCCGACATCGAGCTGCTTCCTCCGGCCCGCGTGTACGAAGCCCTCGACCGACGCCGGCACCACGACGTCCGCCACCGCTTCGTAGCTCGACATGTCCGACCTGGACGGAACGACGAGGAAAGCGGCGCCGGGACCTACCACCGACCCGACCGGAAACCGGCCATGGGCAAGGCCTGAGTGGCATGACCCGCGACGCCCCGATCCTCGCCCCCGGGACTGGCCGGGGGGCCGCTCTTCCTCGGCACCCACCACGGTCTCCTGGTCCACCGATCGCCGACCCCGCTCGTCCGCGGCTGCCGTCACAGGTTCAGCAGCAGGTCCCGGACCGCGGCGGGCTGAGACAGGAACGGGTGGTGGCCGGCGTCGAGTTCGACGACGCTGCCGGCCCGGCGGGCGAACTCGCGCTGCAGGTTTGGCGGGGTGCCCCGGTCCTGGGCGCAGACGAGGTACGTCGAGGGCACCTGCCGCCATGCGGCCGCCCCGACCGGCTGCCCGGTCACCTGCACGCTCTGCCGGGCGAGGTGGTCCGCCGCCTGCGCCTGGACCTCTGGGTCGCAGTCCTGCAGAAACGTGTCCACGAGCAGCTCGGGGCGGACGCCGAAGGTGCCGGCGTCGGGGTCGACGTCGAGGAACGGGGCGGGGCTGCCGTCCCCGAACTCCGACAGGCTCTGCCCGACCTCGGGCAGGTAGCTGGAGACCAGCAGCAGGTGGCGTACCGACCCGATGCCGGCGGCGGCTTCCGCCGCGACGATGCCGCCGTAGCTGTGGGCCACCACGACGATCGGCTCCTCACCGGCCTGCAGCACCCGCCGCACCGCGGCAACGTCCTCGGACAGCCCCGGACCGCCGGTGCCACCGGGCGGGCCCGCCTCACCGCAGCTCGGCAGCGCCGGGACCACGCTCGCCACCCCTCGCTCCCGCAGCAGCTCGGCGGTGCGATGCCACCACCATGACCCGTCCCGCACGCACGCCCCATGCACGAACACGACCCTCATCGCTGCCTCCGCCTCTGCCTCGACTGCCTTTCGACCAACGGTAGACGTAGCTGTCGTTACGTGAAAAAGTCGGACCGTGGGCAGACGACCGCAACCGCACATCAGGGAGAGGCTGCTCGACGCCTGCGCCGATCACGCTCTCGCGCACGGCCTTCCCGACCGGCTCGAGCCGCTGGCCACCGCCACCGGAACCTCAGCCCGCATGCTGATCTATCACTTCGGCACCCGCGACGCCCTGCTGCGGGCCGTCCTCGGGCGCGCGCGGCAACGCCAGCTCGACACCTTCGGCGACCTCCTGCGGGTGCGACCCGGCGAGCCGTACACGGCCACCCTGGAACGCGCCTGGATCTCCATCACCGGCCCGGACGGGCAGCCGTACCTGCGGATGTTCGGTCAGCTGCGCGAGAGCGCGGAACAGCAGCTGTGGCCCGGCTTCCGGCGCACCGCGACGACCGACTGGCTCGGGCCACTCGAGGAAGGCCTGCGCAGCATCGGCCGGCCGGATCTCGCGACGCTCGTTCTCGCCGTCATCCGCGGTCTCCTCATGGACCTCGACGCCACCGGCGACACCACTCGCACCGACCGAGCCATCCGCGAGTTCCTCGGTGCACTCGAGCACCTGTCCAGCGGCTCCCGCCCAACCGCTCACCGCCCCCAGGGGCACGCCGGCAGTACGACCGACACCAACACGGCCTCGGCTACATAGGCCTGTTCTCGTACGGCTGCGCTCAGATGGCGTGTATCACTGCGTAACACTCAGGTCTACGCTCGGCGAGATAGTCAGCGGTACAGTAGATGGCGGTATCAGTCGTTCCGCTCGGCGGTCGCGGGCGTGAGTTCGGCAGCTTCATGGACCACCACGGCGAACAGACGGTGACCGTCGCCGCCACACTGGGCTGGGTCACATCGCGGCGATCACGACGGCAGCCAAGGAGACGATCCCTCAGCCGTCGCGGGCGGCAAGCCATCCCGCTGACCGGGCTGCCGGCCGCGTCCGGCTTGCGCATCGGCGAGGCAATCAAGCTGGACCGCGACGACATCGACTGGGCCGAGGGCGTGCTGCACATCCGCGAGTCCGAGTCCGGCGAGTCCCGGCTGTCCCGCTACAGGACAGCGCCAGGAACGCGCTGCGCGAGTACGACAGGCAGCGCGTAAGGCTGATGCCCAGGGCCAAGGACCCAGCGTTCTTCATCTCCCTCACCGGCAAGCGGCTGATCTACGCCTGCGTGCATCCGGTGTTCCGGGCCCTGGTCGACACGGCCGGCGTCGGCATCGACGCCCCGCACAGACCTCGGCTGCACGAACTGCGACACACCTTCGCCGTCCGGACCCTGCTGCACTGGTATCGCACCGAGGACACGATCCCGGCGAAGACCGGTCGCCGTCCACCTCTGGTTGTCCACCTCTATGGGACACCGCTGACCGGCCTGTGCCTACTGGTACCCGTCGGCGGCCCCGGAACTGCTCGCACTGGCCGCCACCCACCGCGACGGCATCCGGAAGGCAGCCCAGGCCGCCAATCGCAAACGACTCGGCAGCCGTGGCGGCAGGCCACCGGCCTTCGACCGCGAGGCCTATGAGCAACGCAACACGGTCGCGCGGTGCATCAACAAACTCAAGCAGTGGCGCGGCCCGGCCACCCGCTAGACAAGACTGCCACCATCCCTCTCGCCGGCCTCCCTCTCGCCGCCGTCTTCATCTGGTCAGCGGGGTGATACAAGGAAACGGTCCAGGAGTCGAGGCCGTCGAGCTACTCAGTGAAATCCCTGGTCAAAACGGCGGGGTTGCTGGAGCGCACCAACGGTGGACGACGGGTGGCTTCCTCGCCGGCGTCTGCAGTGACGCCCAGATCACGACGCATCGACTCCCTCGTGACGCTTGTCAGAGACCAGAGCGCATGCTGCGCTTCAGCGGCTGACTGCAGCAACGCACCACCGAGAGTTCCCGCTACACCAGTGATCGCAATCAGTACCGCACCCACGTCCATTCGATCACCCTGGAGCCCGTCCTGTGCCGGCCGGACCGAGGTGGCGACCAGGACTCTCCGCCTCGATCGCTGCGAGTGCTGATCCGAGAGAAAGGCCCTGGCGGAGCCGACGCCTTCGTACCGAGCGGACGCCGAAGTGCTCCTCGTCCCGCGTGATCGCCAGGGTTTCCGGGCCGTCTGACAGCCGCCCCGTCTTCAGGGTTGGTCAGAGCGCGGTCAAGGACGGGCGTGCGCCGAGCGCGAAGCGTCGCCCGAGGCGTCCGTGACGGCTTGCTGCTCCACCGAGCGGTGCGAGGTCGGCGGCGATGAACCGCAGTCGGCCTTGGGCCCCGGCCGTGGAGTTCCGCTCACCGCATGCCTGGATCGGCATCGCGCTCGACCACGGTGACCGCACGCCCGTGCGCGGCCAGTCCGGTCGTCAGGCGTTGGGCGCGCCTGCGCGCAGTCCGTCCATGACGAGGTCGAGTAGCCAGGTCAACCGCGGTTTCCAGTCTGCGTTCAGGTCGAGCCGCCAGATACCGGCAAGAGCGAGGAACAGGTCTTCCACCGCTACGCCCGGCTGGATGGTGCCTGCGTTCTCGTTGACCCGCAGCAAGAGGTCGGCGGCGGCGGCTACTGCGGCGTGACCGGTGGTCGCCGGAGAGTCCGGCGCGCTGATGGTCAGGCGAATCGCGTCGGCCAGGCCCACCTTGGCAATGGCACACCGCGCGAGATGGTCCATCCATTCCCGTAGGGCCTGATCCGGGGGCAGGGCCTTGAGCAGTTCCGTCGCGAGGGCGGCCACCTGGGCCATCTCGCTGCGGAAGACCTCTAGTACCAGCGTCTCGCGATCGGGGAAGTGACGGTAGAACGTGCCTTGCCCCACGCCCGCCTTCTTCGCGATGACGCTCAGCGGGACGTCCCCAGAGTGCGTCAGCTCGGCCAGCGCCACTTTCAGGATGCGCTCGCGATTACGTTGCGCGTCCGAGCGCAGCGGCGCGTCTTTCTGCTCAGACAACCTGTCCTCCTTCCGGACCATCATGCCCCAGTCTCGCATCCGGACAGTGTGTCCGCTACAGTCCAGCTATTCGGACTCGCTGTCCGATTTTGCGGGCCCCTCCTGCGCAGACAGCAGCGGGGAGTCGCGCACGCCCACGCACACCCCGTCCGGACCTGACTGAGGGAGACCATGACCAGTCGCCGACGCATACTCGCAGCCCTCGCGGGTGCCGCCACGCTGGCTGCCACCAGCGGCGTCACCGCACCGACAGCCGCCGCGGCTTCCACCTCTGCCGGCCGTGCGGGATCACAGCCCACGACGCTTGCCCTGCCCCCCGGGTTCCAGCCGGAGAGCATCGCGATCAGCGGACGGTACGGATACGTCACCTCGCTGACCAGCGGCGACGTGTACAAGATCAACCTCGTCACCGGAACCGGACGCACACTGACACCCGGACCTGGCACCTCCTCCTGCGGCATCAAGATCGACGCTCACGGCCGGCTGTTCGTCGTCGGTACGGGCATCCTGACCGTGATCAGCGCCTCCACAGGGGTGATCCTGGCCAGGTATCAGATCGCAGCGCCAGGCGGATTCCTCAACGACGTCCTGCTCACCTCCGAAGCGGCGTACGTCACCGATTCGGAGCTGCCGGTGCTGTACAGGCTTCCGTTCGGTCGCGGAGGCACGCTGCCCGCGCAGTCCGACGTGGTGCGCGTCCCGCTCGGCGGTGACATCGTCTATCAGGAGGGATGGAACGTCAGCGGCATCGTGCGGACCCCGGACCGCACCGCGCTGTTGGTCGCGCAGTCGAACACGGGGCAGCTCCATCGAGTGGACCCGGTCAGCGGCGCAGGAACCCACGTCGACCTCGGCAGCGTCACCCTCATCGGCGGCGACGGACTGCTCATGCTCGGCCGGACTCTGTACGTGGTACAAGGCGGAAGCAACATCGTTTCGGTGGTGCGGCTCAACGCGAGCGGGACCTCCGGCCGCCTCATTGACCAGCGCACCGACCCTCGTTTCGACGTACCGACGGGCGTCGCCCGCTTCGGCAACCACCTCTACCTGACCAATGCCCGCACGGAGGTGTCATCGCCGCAGACCGAACGATTCACCGTCGTCGCCCTTCCCATCTGATCGGAGCGAGAAAGCCTCGATCCCGGCCGGTGAAAGACAAGGCGCATCGGAGGGAGTGGATCCGTCCAATTCAAACGCATCGCCCGTGACGTTGCGTCATGTCCGCTACCGAGGCCGGGAAACAGTGCAGGCACGGCGCCGGTGATCACGTGGTCGCCGAGACCTATGAGAACCGAACGAGATCGCGCCGACCCCTGCATCCTCCCCCTGCCCGTCGCACCGGAACACCTGACCCATGCGCCTTCCCCGGCACCCCTCATCGACGCAGGCCGGCTGCGTCCCTTCCTGGACGCGGTACCCGACCCGCGGGATCACAGGGGCCGCCGGTATCCGCTGTCCGCACCGCCGGCGGCGGCAGCGGCCGCCGTGTCGGCCGGCGCCCGCTCGTCGGCTGTGATCGGTGAGTGGATCACGGACGCACCGCGCTGGGCCGTGGACATCCTCGGTTTCACCTGGAGCCCCTGACCGGGCAGGTGACGGCCCCGCACCCGGCGACGGTACGCCGTCTGCTCGCCCGACGTCACGCCGGTTGGCCGGATTCACGCTGTCCGAGTGTGCGGGACTCCTGAATGCTGAAGGCGCTGGCCGTGGCTCACGGCACCCGCCCCCGCAATCGAGAGAAGAGGACCGCACCGTGCGCGCACCCATCCGAACCGGGCTCATCATCGGTGCCGCCGCCGGCATCATGCTGACGACGGCGACCGCGGCCACGGCGGCCACCCCCCGCGCGCCGCAGGCATACGTCCAGCGGTGCACCAACCTGGGCAACGGCGACCTCTGCATCGACGTCACCGGTGGGGTGGGCCAGACCGGCCGCATCGGTGTCGGCTACTGGAAGCACGCGGGCGACATCGTCCACGTCCGGCTCGGCTGGCAGAACACCACGGGCGGCGCCGCGAACTACAGCAGGAACGTCCACGGTCCGCTCTTCCCCGGCGATGACACCGGCACGGAGGTGTGGACCACCTATCTAGCCCCGGGCTGTGTCTACCCGCTCATCGACGTGATTGAGCAGTACACGATGAAAGGCCAGGAGGTCTGCGTGCCCGCGTGACGGCACCCGCGCCGGCCCCGGGAACCGTTGTGGCACGGTCCTCACCTGTCCGTTGGCGTAGCCGTGTGAGAACAGGACCGGCCCCTGCCACGACAAACGCGTCGACGAGGCCACCGGCGAGCGCAAGCGGTTCTCCTCGGCGATTCCGCCGCCCTGGTGCCGCAAGTCCCCGAAGACCAGCGAGGTGCTGCCGCTGCTCTGCCTGCACGGCCTGTCCTCCGGCGACTTCGCCCGCTTGCGCAGTTCCTCAGCAACTCGGCCGGGCTGTCGTCGGCCACGGTCACCAGGCTGACCCGGCAGTCGCAGGCCGGCCATGTCGCATCCACGGACCGCGACCTCGCCGAGGTCGACCACGCGTACGTGTAGGCCGACGGCATACATCTCAACGTCCGCCTGGAAGAGGCCGAAGCCTGCGTACTCGTCCTCGTCGGTGTGCGCGCCGACGGCAACAAGGAACTGGTCGCGCTGAAGGACGGCTACCGTGAGTCGGGCGAGCTATGGGCGGACCTGCTGCGTGACTGCGCCCGCCGAGGGATGCGCGCCCCGGCCCTGACGGTCGGCGACGGGGCGCTCGGCTTCTAAAGCCCCTGGCCGAGGTCTTCCCCGCCTCCCGTCATCAAAGGTGCTGGGGGCACAAACCCGCCAACGTGCTCACGCTCTGCCGAAGTCGGCCCAGCCCGGCGCGCGCAAGGCGCTTCACGACCTCTGCAACGCCGAGGAGCGCGACCTCGCGGCCAAGAGGATCACGACGTTCACTCAGCTCTACGGTGCGAAGCTCCCCAAGGCCGTCAAGAAGATCACGGCCGACGAAGGGCGAGCTGCCGGCGTTGGTACAACGGCGGACACTGCCGGAATTCCGTGGGCGGGACAGTATTTCGGCCCCGGCCGACTACTCGGCTCAGGCCAGCCCGGTGGCCCGGAGGCCCGAGCCGGCTTCCGGGCCACCAGGCCGTGGTTCTCAGTACCAGTACCAGCGGCGGGCGGGCTTGTTGCTGAAGATGCGTCGCATCGTTGCGGCCATGGCTACTCACCTCCTTGCGGTGTCGTGTCCGGTCCACCGCAGCGTGGTGTGCGGTGGAGGGTGAAGGGTCGCGGCACGCTGCCCTCGGCCATGACCGGCCGGGTGTCGCCGCCGATCACGGTCAGACGGGCGTTGCGGATGAGGGCGTTCAGGGAGTCGGTGAGCAACGTCTGCGCCACCGCGGCGCCAGGGCAGGTGTAGGGGCCTGCGCCGAACGTCACGTAGTGGCCGTGTTCGTCCGGCTCGCTCCAGCGGTCGGGCCGGAATGCCTCAGGGGCGGTCCACTGGCCTTCCGTGTGGTGCATCAGGTAGGGGCTGACGGAGAGGAGTTCGCCGGGCTGGAAGGAAACGCCGCCGATGTCGACGGGGTGAGGGATGGTGCGGCCGAGCATCCAGGGGGTCGGACGGTACCGGAGCGACTCCCGCACGATCTGATCGGCGGGCCAGGGCCACGGCGTGTCCGATGTGTGATGCAGGCAGGCCAAGAGCACCGACCATGCGAGCGAAGCACTGATGGGGACCACGATCGCCCGGGACATCATCAGGTGCAGTTCGGCGGCCGTCCGGTCGGTCACTTCGGCGGGTCGGCACACGCCGAGCACGGCGTCCAGCACGTCACGCGGTTCACTGGCGGGGCTTTCCCGGCGGTTACGCACCTGCTCCGTCAGGGCGCTGATGAGCTGGGCACGCAGTACCTCCGCCCGCGCTCGCTGCCATGTGCGCGGGGCGTGGAAGAACACCCCCTTCCGCGCTGCCTGATCGGCCAGGCGACGGGTCCTGACGGTGCTGCCGGGGTGCAGCAGCAGGTTCGCCAGGCATCGGTGTACCAGCATGTTTCCGGCGCTGGGCCATCGGCTGACTGCTGGGAGTTCGGCCACTGCCCGACCCAACTCGGCGCTGTATTGTGGCAGGCTCGCCCGTAAGAAGTTCCGTACCGCGTGGCCGACCTCCACCTGTGTCTGCCGCGTAGGCAGCAGTTCGTTGAAGAACCTCGACTTACCGGTGTTGTATTCAGGGTCGCGCAGCAGCGTCTGTGCCAGATCCGCGTCCCCGACACAATAGCCGCCCCACGGAAGCCGAATGGCTTGCGTAGCACTGCTGCGACAGAGGTTGTCGATGTACTCCAGCGGATCCCGTCGGAACCGGCATTTTTCTCCGGGCCTCATCGAGTCATCTCCTCGGCGAGAATTTTCGGAAGGGACGCCGAGTATGGGTGCGATGTCCCTCAACCCGGCAGATCCCCGCCCCAGGTCCGGGGAAACCGGCATACCGGCGCTACCACTCATGTGAGTTAAACGGCAGACGTGTCAGCAGGTGATCTGTACGCCTCCACCGACGCGGCCCGGACGGCGGGGGCCAGGGTGGACGCGAGGGTGGCCAGGAGATCGACGGCCTCGGTGAGGCAGCGGTAGGCGGTCACGGTCCGACGCCGAATCCGGCCGCGAGCCGGGCATAGCAGTGCCCCACCCGTAGGTGGCCGAAAGTCCGGCCCGGCCGCGTTCGCGGCGGTACAGGATGAGCAGGCCCGTGCCGCGGTAGTCGCCGTCCGCGATCACCGGGGTCCTACCGAGGGCGTCCCTCGCGCCGGACAGTTCCCGCGCCTTGCAGCCCCTGCCGCCTGTTGGTGAAACGAGCAGAACGTCGAGGAACGGGAAGAACCGACAGGTGGCGTTCCCCGTCGCTCCGGCTGCTTATACAGTCCGGCTGGTTGACCGGTCCGGCCATCAGGAGCCATTGAGCACCCCCTTCTCAATCGTTCTCTCCTGATGGAACCAGTGGCGATCCCACTGTTTCCCGTGTTCGGCCCCTGGATCCGCTTCCGCCGCTTTTTGTCCAGACAGTTCCACGCGACGCAGCCATGGCTTCCATGAGTGAACTCGGCGTTGACGAGAATGCTGCCGCGGCAATCGTTCGAATCGCCATGACTGTCTTTCCCTGCCTCGACAGGGAAGACGGCGCAGTCCCAGCCCGTTCTTCATCCGTGAGGAGTTTCTCCCGCATGACCGAGCAGATGCCGGCAGCCTCACCGCCTCCCTTCGAAGCCAACGGAACCCCGGCCGGCCCGCCGCCCATAAGTGGGCCAGTGAGCAGGGTCCTGGCACGCCGCCTTTGGACAGCGGCCTTCTGGGCAAGCCTGGCGTTCTTTGTCTGTCTGTGGATTCAGGATGGTTCCCTCGGGAAGATGGTGACCAAGACCGAGGGGCCCCTGGCGTATCCCGGCAAGCTCGCCGGCCTGCTCTCTGCCGATCTGATGCTCGTCCAGCTCGTCCTGATGGCGCGCATCCCGTGGATCGAGCGCTCCTTCGGCAGGGATCGACTTGTCCGTATCCACCGGCTGAGCGGTTTCACCTCACTGAACCTGATGCTGGCGCACATCGTGCTGCTGATGTTCGACTACGCGGTCCGCGACGGCCGTTCCCTGATCGGGTCGCTGTGGTGGATGGTCGCGGAGTGGCGGGGCATGGTGCTGGCCACCCTGGGCACGCTGCTGCTCCTCATCGTGGGGATCACGTCGAGCCGTGCTGCCCGCAAGCGCTTGCAATACCATTCCTGGCACCTGCTGCACCTCTACACCTTCCTCGGTATCGGACTGGTCGTCCCGCACATGGTCTGGGCGGGAAGCGAGTTCAAGCCCTTGTGGACCCAGTTGCTCGTGATCGGGCTCTACGCGATGGCACTCGGCGCCCTGCTGAACTTCCGCGTGATCGTGCCCGTCCTGCGCTCGCTGCGCCACAGGGTCGTCGTCGACCGGGTGGTTGAGGAGACCCCGGGAAATGTCTCGGTGTACCTCCGCGGCCGTGGCCTGGACAGGCTCAAGGCACAGGCGGGCCAGTTCTTCGTCTGGCGCTTCCGCGACGGCCGGGGTTGGACCCGAGGAAATCCGTACGCGCTGTCGGGGGCGCCTGACGGCGACATGCTTCGGATCACCGTGAAGGAGGTGGGGGCCAACAGTCGGCGTCTGCGTGAGCTCCGTCCCGGTACGGCAGTGCTCTTCGAAGGCCCTTACGGCCGGTTCACACAGGAATCCAGGCAGAGGCGGAAGCTCACCGCGATGGCGTCCGGGATCGGTATCACGCCGGTGCGTGCCCTGCTGGAGGGCCTGGACTACGGGCCCGGTGAGGCGGTGCTTTTGTATCGCGCTGCCAGTGAGCGGGACTTCGTCTTCCGACGGGAACTCGATGCGCTGGCGCAGCGGCGCGGCGTCCGCGTCGTCTACCTGCCTGGACACCGAATCCGTGACCGCTCCTCCTGGCAGCCGGAACATGCCCTGGAGGATGACCACATCGCACTGAAGCGGCTCGTGCCGGACATCGGCGAGCATGACGTCTACATCTGCGGCCCCGATGCTTGGGGGCGGTCCGCGGCCGACGCAGCGCGTCGCGCGGGGGCGGCGGCCCGACACATCCACCTCGAACGCTTCGCGTTCTGAGCATCAGACCGGAGGGAATGAGCAATGACCCGAAACATCGTGTGGCTGATCGCAACAGTCGTCGCAGTCACCCTCGCCCTGGCGTATCCCACCAGCGCGAACCAAGGAGTCCCCCTTGGGCGTGCCCACAAGGTGGCCGCCCCTCGATAGCACGCGCTGGGCGCCACCGACGCAGCGGCTGACCGCGGGCGCGCCCAGTCCTCCGCACATTCTCATCACGGTCCGCCGGGTCGACCGGCGGACCGTCATGCTTTGTCGCTCCGCTGGTGTCACGGCCTGACGCGGTGGCCGTCGCTGGTCGCAGCGCTTCCAGGCAGCCGGGCAGCTGGGCGACCGGGCAGCAGGAACAGGACCACGACTCCCCGAAGCGGCGGTCGGCCGCTGCCAACGCCATAGTGAGGGCTCCACGGTCATCGCGTCGTTGTTCGCTGAGTTTGATGAGTCTTCGGCGGGAGTTGTCGATCCAGGTGCCAGGCCGGGTTTCTGTGTCGTCGTCCTTCTTCTACGACCGGATCACGGCTTCCCGAGCGCCGCGGAAGGCTCCTGAGCAGCGCAAACGCCAGGTCGGAAAGGGCTCCGTACCTGCCGATCGGCAGGTACGGCTCAATGGACTTCCACTGAGCATCGGTGAGTTGCCTGCGCGTCACGACCAATGTCCTACGGACTTCCACCCTACGAACAGGAAAGAACCTGGCAACTGAACAGGCCCTGAGCAGCACCGTCCTGCCCATCAGCCCTGACGCCCCTGCGCTGGGCCCAGTGAAGCCTGACGGACGAACCGTTCCACCAGGGAGAGCTGCCGCCCGCAACCACCCTGGCGTGCCGCTCGCGGAAGACCAGGTGGTCCTCGAGGCCGTCGCCGCGCACGGGTGGTTCCGCGACATCGACCAGGCCAAGCGAAAGCGGCGGACCCGACGTTCACCTCGCACATCGGTCTCGGCCAGGTGCCGCCCCTCATCGAGGACGCTGACCAGCGCGCGTCCTGGCCACCGAAGCCGACGGGCAGGGACAGGCCGAGCGGCAGGTGTGGGTTGCGCCCGCGCTCGGCGCACCGTACCTGTGGGCGGGGACTTGATGGCTCGAGCGAGCAGCCCTCTGCGATCGTCGCCGTCCCGTGCCGTTCGTGCGCCGCTGGGTCGTCGGGCCGGGTGTGCGGTCAGCCGCCCTGGCCGGCGCTGCCCACCGGGCCGACCGTCACCTGGGAGGTGGTCTCGTCCGTGACGGGCAGCGTGGCGGCGCCGGGCCAGTTGAGGGTGACCGTCCTGGTCTCGTTGGGCGGCGTCACCAGCAGCCCCGTGACGCGGACGCCGTGGCCGCCCGTGTCGTTGGACGGGTAGCGGATGCCGAAGGCGATCGACTGCCCGTTCTTGAGGACCGACGAGGTGGCCTTCTCACCCGTGCGCTTCGCGGACAGCGAGCCCTCCTTGAGCTTCAGGTCGACGCCCGCGTACCCCGAGATCGTGCACTCCCGGCCACCGTTGTTCTTCATCGTCACCGCGACGGTGCGGTCGGGGTCGCCGTCGATGGTGCTGTCCACCGCCGTGATCTCCAGCTCGTCGCTACGGCACCTGGCCGCCTTGCCGGTACTGCCTGCCGCGCCGGACCCACTGTCCGCTGCCACGCCCTGCCCGGCGGAGTCCTTGCCCGCTGAGCCGTTCCCGGCCGAGCCGGCGCCCTCGGAGTCCTGCGCGCCGTCGCCCTGCCCGGAGCCGCTGCCCGCTCCCGAACTGCCGTCCTGGGAAGAAGCGGTGGACGCGGCCGACGGGTCGCTCTGGCCCGTCGTGCCGCCGTTGTCGTTCTGGCAGGCGGTGAGCGAGAGGCTCGCGGCGACGGCCAGGGCGGCGAAGGTGATCTTGTGAACGCGCATCGTCTTTCCTCGGATCGGTTGGGGGGGACCGGCCGCTCGGTACCGTCCTGCACACCTCCGCACGAGTCGGTGGCAGTCGGTACCGGCGAGCGTTTCTGACCAACAGGACTGCTCAGTCACGGCGAGCCGTTCCCCCCACCGCCCGCTGGATACATGCCTGTTACAGGCGCCGTGGCACAACCCACGCCACCACCGGCCGCGCCCCTTGCCGACTGTCGGAGACCAGCGGGCCAGCTGGGACAGACCCGTGACCCGGTGGATCTTGACCGGTGTCTCGGGCAGGGCCGGCACGTACGCTGCGATGATGGATGACCCCGTACTCATCGCCCGCGAACTGGTGCGGGACCGATTCCCCGCCGCCCGGGCGGCCTTCCTCGCCGGCAGCGTGCTCACCGACCGCCGGACGCCCACATCTGATCTGGACATCGTGGTCCTCTTGGACGGGCCGCCCGCCCCCAGCCGGGAGAACCTGGTGTACCGCGGCTGGCCGGTGGAGCTGTTCGTGCAAACGGAGCCCGTCTGGCACAGCTTCGCCGACCAGGAGACCGCGAAGCGGAGTTCACCGCTGCTCTCCATGTGTGCTGACGGCATGCTCCTGGTGGACACGGATGGGCTCGGCGCTGCGCTCCAGGACGAGGCGCGCAAGCGCTTGGCCGCGGGCCCGCCGCCGCTCTCGGACCATGAGCGGGACTACCAGCGGTACATCCTGTCCGACTTGCTCGATGACCTGCGTGGCTGCGCGGAGCCTGCCGAGCGGGTGTACTTGGTCGCGCACATGCTGCAGCGCGCATCGGAGCTCGTCCTCCTGGTCGGCGGGCACTGGCTCGGCGGAGGCAAATGGCTGTCTCGGCGGCTGGCTGCGGCCGACCCAGGGGTGCACCGGGCGTTGTCCGAAACTGCCACGCAGGCGATCGCCGGGGATACGAAGGGCTTCGCCGCGGTCGTGGCAGAAGTGTTGGACCTGGCCGGCGGCCCGCTGTGGGAGGGGTATGCCATCCGATGAGTCGGTGGGGTGCAATCACACCACCACAGGTGTATGGCTGCCTTCAGCCGGCTGAGGCCTGTTGTTCGCGCGAGCGCGGGTGGTGGCGAGGCGGTAGGAGTCGGTGCCGGCGACGGATCGCCGCGTACAGACCGACTTTGGACTTCGGTGGCACCCAGGCCCCCTCGTATCGGCCGCTGCCCGGCGCAGGATCTCCCGCTCGAGCTCGCACTCCTTCTCCGCCTTGCGTAGCGGCCGTTCCCCGCGCGCAGCCGGGCCAGTTCCTCCTCCCGGGTCTCCGCGCTCTGCTCGCCGCGGCTGTGATCGCGACCTGCCTGCTCGGCCTGGCGCGCCCAGCTCCGCAGCGTCACGCCGGGCACCCCGACATCCGCCGCGACCGTCGCTACGTGCGCTTCCCGCTCGCCGCGCGATACAGCGCGACAGCATCGTTCCCGAACTCCGCCGGATGCGGAGACTCACGCCCCACCAGGACACCGTCCCTCGGATCTGCAAGATCCGTCGTCAGAGGGTCCACGCCATGGGGGTCACCTCAGTGCAGGCACTGAGGACGATTGCGCGATGTCGGCTTTGCAGACACACATCAGCGGGGTGTTG
Organism: Streptomyces sp. NPDC021356; assembly: GCF_040641015.1. NCBI lineage: Bacteria > Bacillati > Actinomycetota > Actinomycetes > Kitasatosporales > Streptomycetaceae > Streptomyces > Streptomyces sp. NPDC021356. The sequence goes on from NZ_JBFACU010000061.1 coordinate 16,598, forward strand.
GGGTTGTCGTAGACGGTCAGGTGGTGGTTGGCCAGCAGGTCGCGAGCCTGTTTCGCGGTGACGATCTGGCCGGTGAAGGTGGCGGCGCGTGTGGCGGCGTGGGCCGCCCGGCGGGCTGCGGGGCCCGAGACACCGGCGCCGCTGGTCAGCGCTCATCGAGGGTGGTGAGGGTCTCTATGGTGGCGCGGGCTGTTTCGACGTCGAGAAGGTCGACGATGCCGTCAGGCCGCGGGAGGCGTAGCCACAGGAGATGGCGGTGCGCAGGTGGCCGTGCTGGACGGCGAGGGCAACCAGGCCGCCAGGGCGACGGGCGATGTGCCCGGCGGGCGTGTGCCTTGTGTCCGCAGAGACCGTGTGCGGATGCCCTCGTGCGGCGATTGAGTAGGTCGCTCTTCGAGGCGCTGTTCGCGAGGCCGATCGTCGAGCGTGTTGCATTCCGCGGGATGCCCTTTGGTGCGGATCAGTTGCCTCGCGTGCTGGTCGGGCAGGGTTGTCAGTGGGAGCTGAGATCGTGCCTCCGTGAGTGAACTGGTTGAGCATGTCGATGAGCATGACCGCGTGTTGGGAGTCGTCGACCGAGATGAGGCGGTGCGTGAGAACTGGCCGCATCGCATTGCGACGACGATCTGTCGTGATCGCGATGGGCGGATCTTGGTGCTTCGACGGGCCGAGACGTTGTCCCGGTTCCCGGGCTATTACGACGTGATGGTCGGCGGTGCCGTGAACGTGGGCGAGTCGTATGAGCAGGCGGCAGTCCGCGAGCTGACTGAAGAGCTGGGCGTTCGCGCGCCCGTGCGTTTCATGTTCAAGTTCCTTTGCCGGGAGGGGATCAGCCCCGTGTGGTTCGGGGTGCATGAGGCTGTCGTGACGGACCCTTTGGTCCCGGACCCGGGTGAGATCGCTTGGCAGGACTGGATGACAGTCGACGAACTTCGTGAAGTCGCTGATGAATGGCTCTTCGTTCCGGGAGGGCGGGAGGCCCTGCGCCGATATCTGGAGTCCGGCTTCGGTAGCGGTGCGGGCAAGCCGGCGGCCGGGTGATCGGCGACACTGGGCGCTGCCGTTCAGGGCAAGCATCAGCTGCAGGAGCCGATGACGGTGATTCGCGGCGTTGGAAGGCGCCTGACCTTGGATTCCCCGGCGGTCGCTTCTCCCGGCCAGTGCCTCGTAAGAAGTGCACGTGGTGCGAAACTTCTCCGACTCGGTCGGGGGTTCTGGGGCGAGCGCACACGCCAGGATGGGTAGACAAGCACATGAAGCGCCGGGCGGACAGGTTGATCGTGGTCGACAACCCGTCCACCAGGGGCTTCACTACTTCCTCAACGCCACCTCTACGCCACCTGACCCGCTGCTCGGCCAAGTTGGAAATGGCGCACTGGCCGAGGCGTATCCGGAGGATCGTCCAGTACGTCGCCCCACACGAGGACCGGGGTGCACCCGTCGATCTGCTCACGCTCCACACGAGGACCGGGGTGCACAGTCGATCTGCTCACGCCCCGCACGGGGGCCGCGGTGGGAGGTCTCATCGCCCCCGGGCTCACCGCCGGACGGCACGCAGTCCGTCCAGGAGCAGCCGCAGTCCGAACTCGAAGTGCGCCGTAAAGTCCGTACTGGTGAGCACCGGCAGGGTGGCGGCGAGGTGCGGGTACGTCCCTGCCGCCACCGCCTCGTGCAGGGCCCCCGCATCGGCGGGCCCCCGTCTCCCGGCCGCAGGGCGGTCTGCTCCTCCAGGGTGTGGCCGACGGTGAAGTTGGCCACTGCGTAGAGCGTCCGCGCCGCTTCGCCGTCGCCGAAGCCCGCCTCACGCAGCACGCCGACGAGGCTGTCGGCGAAGCGCAGGGTGTTCGGGCCGGTCGAGTGGGTGCCGGTGAAGACGCGTGCGCCGTCGCGATGGGCGAGCAGGGCCGTACGCAGCGCGCGGGCGAGGCGCGCCGCTCTCTCGCCCCAGTCGCCGTCCCCCGTCGGCCCGGCGGCCTCTGCGACCCCGTCGACCATGCGCTCGGCCATCGCGGTGAGCAAGTCCTGTTTGGTGGCGAAGTAGCGGTACAGCGCACCGGCCTGGACGCCCATCGCGTCGGCGAGCCGGCGCGATGGGCGTCCAGGCCGGACTCGTCCAGCAGGCCGAGGGCGGTCTGGATGGTGCGGGCCTGGTCGAGTCGGGCGGGTCGACCTCTGGTCGGGCTTGACGGGGAGCTCATGGACTTGGGGCTGACCTGGTCCGCGAGGTTGCTGCCGGCGGGTCCGGTCACCGGGGTCCTCCCGCCATCTTGAGGACGTTGCGAGCTGGCTGGCACCGGACATTTCGTGCCGCCCCCGCCGAGCCAGTGGCCGCGCTGGAACGCCTCGGCCATGGCCGTCAGGTTCAGCTCGCTCGACAGCGTGACCGTGCCGCCGCGGCGCAGGTCTTCCTCCGTCACCTCGACGGTCGGCACCGGCGGATTCCACGACCGTTGCGTACAGAGCACCTGGCCCGTACCGTCTCCCGTGTCCGCACAGTACGGCGAGCGAGTCCATCGAGCCTCTGGGCGCGTTCGAACAGCGTCCGGTTTCCGGCGCCCCGCGGACACGGCGGGCTGGTCGGCGCTCTGGGCGCTGCCCGCGTCGCGGTCGATCACCGCCAGGCCGCGGAAACGCGACCACGCCGCGTGACGCACCGGCCGGATGTCCTCGGTGCGCTCCAAGGCCGAGCCTTATCCGGCCTCAGAGTGGACAGCCGTACCGCTGGGAGTGGGCGCGCGGCAGGCCACCGGATGCTCGGCGGCCGGAGCATCCGGCTGGGTCACCGAAGTCGTCCCGGTACCACCGCTTCGGGCACGGTGGCCGGCAGCATCAGCCGGCGGCGAGGACTGATTCCGCGACAGACGTGCGTGCGTACAGCACTGAGCGGCCGGCCCGGTGAGCGGTGACGAAGCCGGCATCGCGCAGTGCCGTGAGGTTCTGGGAGACCCCGGCCCTGGACATCCCGGTGCGCTGAGCCAGTTCTGTCGTCGTGGCCGGCGTCTCCAGTTCCGTGAGCAGGAGGGTCCGTGCCCGCCCGAGCACGGCGATGGTCGCCGCGCTGCTGGTGACGGTGCGGCGTACCCACAGGGTTCCGGTGCCGCGGGCTCGGTAGGCGAGTTGTGGCGGGTCCGGTGGAGCGACCCGCGTGGACAGGCCCGGCCCCTTGAAGGCAGAGGGGACCAGAAGCAGTCCTGCGCCCGCCGACTCCCGGGACAGGGACCGGGGCCAGCGGATCAACCGCAGTACGTCGTCGTTCCAGCTGAGGCGTGGGTGCAGCTCGTCGAGGACGTGGCCGGCTCCGTAGTGCGAGACCCGCCGGGCGCGGTGGAGGACGTCGGCCTCCAGTACCGTCCGGATCCGCGCCCAGTAAGGAGCGAGCGCCAGCTCCCAATACGTCTCGATCTCCTTCGCGATCCGGGGCAGCTGGGTACGCGGATCGGCATGAAGGGACCGCAGCCGGGGCCCGATACCCCCCTGGTGGTGTCCGAGGTGGTCGAGATCCTTGCGGACACGGTCGGCAGGCGCGGCCACGACCGCGGACAGCTCCTCCGTCAGCGTGGGCGCCGGACCTGTGGGCGCCGGGTTGAGGAAGTCCGGGGCGTAGCCCGTGGGCGGGAACAGTTCGGCGAGCCATCCCTTGTCCAGGCCGGCAGCCGCGACCCGTGGCCGCACCTGCTCCAGCCACCGCCCGTGCAAGGGATCCACCGCACCGGAGGCCAGCAACCGGACGCTGGCCCCCACTTGCCACATCGGCGAGACGGCGAACCGCACCTGCGCCACATCCCTCGCCGAGAACATGAGCTCCGCCAGGAGGTCCCCCCGAGGATTCACATATACCTGAATCAATGGCGGCCACCCTACCGTGCGGAAATCATGACGGCATGACCACAAAGACGATCACCGCCGCGGCAGCGGGAACCTGGGAGCTGGGCGACCTGACGGTCAACCGGCTCGGTTTCGGGGCGATGCGCCTGCCGCAGACGGGCAAGGCGCTCGTACCCGACGCCGTTCCGCGCGACCGGGACCAAGCCATCACCGTGCTCCGCCGCGCTGTCGAGCTCGGCGTGAACCACATCGACACCGCCGCGTTCTACTTCTCCGCGCTGCGCTCGGCCAACGAACTGATCAACCGAGCTCTCACCCCTTACCCGGACGACCTCGTCATCGCCACCAAGGTCGGACAGCCACGCGACCCGTCAGGAGCATGGCTGCCCCACGCCAGGCCGGAGCAGTTGCGCGGACTGGTCGAGGAAAACCTGCGCCAGCTCGGTCGGGACCACCTGGACGTGGTGAATCTGCGCATCGTCGGCACCGGATCGATCGCCGAGCGGTTCGGTGCACTGGCCGAACTGCGCGACGCCGGACTCATCCGCCACCTCGGCCTTTCCAACGTCCAACCCCATCACCTCGCCGAGGCCCAGGCCATCGCGCCCGTGGTCTGCGTGCAGAACATGTACGGGCTCGGAGTCGGGCCCGACCAGGACGCGTTCGTCCGCACCTGCGGTGAGCAGGGTGTCGCCTTCGTGCCGTTCTACGCGATCGCCGCCACCGGGCGCCAAGCCGGAGCGAGCGAAGGCGACCATCCGGAGATCCTGGCCGTCGCCCAGGCACACGGCGTCGGCCCCGCGCAGGTCCGGATCGCCTGGACCCTGCACCGCGGCCCGAACGTGCTGCCCATCCCGGGCACCGGTGACCCGGTGCACCTGGCATCGAACGTGGCGGCAGGCGCCCTCCGGTTCTCCGAGGATGAGGTAGCGCTCCTGGACTCCTTGCACCGCCAGGGGTTCCCGGAGGTCGTCCGTGCAGCTGGGGTGCGGGGCCGAACGTCCTGCGAGTAGCCTGAGTTCGACCGGTCGGCGCACCTCGCACCGAGCGTGCGTCGAGGTGGATCTCTCCGGGGTGTACGTACGTGCTGGGCGCGCCGGCGCCGGATCGCGCCCGTCGGCCGACGCGTGCAGCGCCCCACCGAGCCACCGCTTGTCCGTACCGTCCTCCATCACCAGCCGCGCAATAGGATCACCTTCGTGGCGGAGATCATCGATTACGGACGGTTCCGGGAGCGGCTGGAGAGCGTCCGGCCTGCCGGCGAGGCGGACATGGCGGGTACCGGGGCGCGTTGGGAGCTGTTGCGGGAGTTCCAGGAGCAGTGGGGGTACATGCCGACGGGCGGCGAGCGCTGGGAGCGGGAGGCGCCCGATCTCCACAAGGAGTACCTTGCCGGGCTGAAGGCGGCGCACCCGGGCGAACCGGAGGACGACCGGCCGGAGAGCGTCGACCCCCGCATCCCGGTACCGGCGGCACTGGACGAATGGTGGAACCTGCCGTTCAACTCGTTCGCCGATCGTTCGGAGCTGTACGAGACCAATCCCGAGTGGCCGCCCACCGTCCGCCCCGACCCGGGCGGCTACGGCGTCTCGGACGGGCTGCCCAGCGACAACCCGTTCACTGAACCGGACGAGGATCCGCGGGTCTGCGTGTTCATGGCGGAAAACCAGTACTGCAACGAGTGGGGCTACCCCGCGGCCCGCGCCCACCTCGCCGACCCGCCGGTCCTGGTGTCCGCCCTGGGTGACGACGGGGAGGAGGGCTGGATACGCCAGGCCCACAGCGTCTCGGAGTTCTTCCTGCTGCTCGCCCTGGTCCGGCTGCTCCCGCACTATGGCTGGACCGTCGAGGACGACGAGCCCGGCGAGGAACTCCTGGCCCGAGTGCGGGAGAAGCTGACCCCCCTGGGCTTCGAACCCTGGCGGGAGATGACCTGCCGCAGCGAGTACTACGGCGGCCTCGACGTCATCGTCTGCCACGACCCGCAAAGCGACTACCTCAGCGAACTCACCGTCTACGGCCGCACCCGTGAGGCACTCGAACACCTCGCGCAGACCCTCGGCGTCGACTGGTCCGAGGACGTCTGCGGGCCGGAAAGCGGCCACCGCTGAGCCGTGGAACAGGCGGTGGGCGCAACGGAAGCGGATCGTCCACGGCTCCTGGCGGCGCCGCGGAATCCGAGCTTTGGACCGGGCAGCAACCCTGGCTGCGCGCGTCTCATGGAGGCAAACGCCGAGCGGCTGCTCCGGCGCACCGTCCCCTGCGGGATCTGCGGGATCTGCGGGATCTGCGGGATCTGCGGGATCTGCGGGATCTGCGGGATCTGCGGAACTTGCGGGACCTGCGGGAGGTTCGGAATCTCCGGGAGGTGCGGAGTCTCCGGGAGTGTGCGGAATCTGCGGACCTGGGCCTGCCGACGAAGCGGCTCAGAAGGAGCACGTCGTGCTGTCTCCCCGCGCGCCGACGCCACGCACAACCGCCGGTCCGTGGGGCGGGGGCCCAGGCAGAGGAGCGACGGGCGAACGCCGGCTGCCCGAGCACCGGACCACGCAAGGCGCGAAGGGCGCGCCGGGTCACATCGAAGCCGGGAGCCGCCGCTCGCAGGAGAAAGGTGTGCGGCGGCGGCTCGGTGCACAATGCCGCCTTGCGGCCCGCCAGTCACTGCCGTGCCGCGCCACCCCCGGTGAGGATGTCCAGCAGCCGTTCGCGCAGGTATGCGGACGCGACAAGGATGCCGTTGGCGCAGGCAGACCAGGGCGCCGTTCATGCCGGTGACGACGGCGCCCGCCGCCTCCTGGGCGATCAGCGCGCTCGCCGGCAGGTTGGTGTCGTCGCGGCAGTACTGCCAGAAGGCGTCGAAGCGGCCGGCGGCGTCAGTGATCTACCAGAGAGGTGGCCGTGCACCCATTGGGGCCGAACTGCCCCGCCACATTGGGCAGTTGGACGGTAGTCTGCCAGTTGAGCAGGGAGCAGTCACCGGCAGACGGTGCACGGGGCACCCGGGGGAGCAGAACCCGCGCAACCAACCGCGGAGCCCCTGACACCACACAGCGGGACGCCATCGTGTGGCAGCCGGTTCCGGCGAAGGCGGTTACCTCGATTCCAGTCGTCCCAGCGGGTGGGAGTCGCCGGCGAGTGCGGCTTGCGCCGTTTCCCAGGCGGTGTGGTCGATGCCGGTGACGTGGCGGAGGTAGGCGAGGGTGACTTGCCGGACGAGGGCGACACGGCCGGGATGTTCGTCGGTGGTTTCTGCTGCCTCATAGCCGGCGATGCCGCCGAGGGAGTGCTGGCCGCCGTAGACCGTCAACAGGCTCTTGCCGCTGGGGCTCAGGGTGTACGGGTCGGTCGTCCAGGCCGGTCCCCGGGTGGAGAGCGGGAGTTCGTCCTTGTCCCCGGCGACGACGAGTCCGGGCGCGGTGATGTGGGAGAAGTCCTGGCCGCGCAGCCAGGGAGCGCTCTCGATGGCGAAGGGGGTCAATTCGTCGCCGCCCTTGCCTGCGGTGGCCAGCTGGATGATGGCCATGATCCGGCGGTCGGACATGTCCTGCGCGATGCCTGTCGCCGGGTCCGTGACGCGCAGGCCGACGAGGACGCCCGCGGTCTGACCGCCGAAGGAATGCCCCGCCGCGACGATGCGACTGCGGTCCACCCGACCGGCCAGGGCGGGTACGGACGCCTCCAGGTGATCGAGTTCGTCGAGGATCTGCTTCATGTCCTGCACGCGGTAACGCCACATGTGGGGCTTGCGGGGATCGTCAGCGGGGATGGCGAAGCGCCGGGAGTCGAGGTGTGTGGCCTGGATCACTACGAAACCATGGGACGCCCAGTGGTCGACCAGCGGCGCGTAGCCATCCAGATGCGATCCGAATCCGTGCGCGAACAGCACGATCGGCAGATGCGTTCCGGTGACCGGTGCGGAAACGCGTACGTGCAGGTCCTCGCCGCGATACGGGGCGGGAAGCACGACCGGTTCGACCGACACGGTCGGGGTGGACGGGGGGTCGGTGAGGCCGGTCATCTGGCTCGCGGTCATTTTCGCGTTCTCCTTTTATGCGGGTCCTCGTGCGCCAGGAGACGAACGGGGAGGCAGTCCCCTGGTGAGGTGCACGTCGGTTACGCTAAAACCTGACGTTGACGTCAGGGGCAAGTCACGTGGACGGAAGTCGTACAGGAGTCGAGATGCGCGTCGGAGAACTCGCCGCTCGGACCGGCGTCAGCGTCCGGGCCTTGCGCTATTACGAGGAGCAGGACCTGCTCAGTGCCGAGCGCAGCCCCAGCGGCCAGCGCCAGTACCCCGAGAGCGCTGTCGGCCGGGTCCAGCTCATCCAGCAGCTGTACGCCGCCGGGCTGTCCAGCAAGACCATCGCCGAACTCCTGCCGTGCGTCATCGACGGCCGTGCCACACCCGCCCTGCTCAAGCGGCTGGCGACGGAGCGCGAGCATGTCGACCAGCGCATCACCGATCTCCTGCAAGCCCGGGACCGGCTCGACTCGGTCATCACCGCCGCCACCGGCAACATGCTCACGGGCATGTCCTGCCGACGGGAGGCCGGAGCCCAGGTCCAGCACTGACGGACGATGAGGGGTGGCGGTTCGGCCGCGAGTCGTGCGTCGGCGCGATGGACGTACCCGCGGCGCGTCCGCGGAGGCGGCAGCCCGCGATGCGTCCTGTCAAAGCGGGTTGTGCGCGGACCCCTACGTATCCTCGCCAGACGCGGAAGAGCGCGCTCGGATCCCGTCCAGAAGGTACTGGGTGCGGCGGTCGTAGTCGTCCCGGGGAGGCCGCTTGCCGTGCTTGAGGGCGAGGGCGTTGTGACGACGAGTGTGTGGAGGTCGCCCGCCGTGAACTCCGGCCGCAGCACACCGGAGGCCCGCGCCGCTGCGATGAGCTCTTCGCTGGCCTCGCTTCCGACCCGGCAGATCTCCATGAGCTGCTGCGAGTGCGGATATGTCTGCAACAGGACGTCGTTGAAGGCGGGCTGGCGGTACTGGAGGTCGCGGATCGCGGTGAGGTAGTACACGATCCGCTCGCCGACGTCGTCGATGGACCGGGTGTGGTCGATGAGGGCGAACAGCTCCCTCGCGACGACCTCTTCGATGACGGCTTCGATGAGGCCGACCCGCCCGCCGAACCGGTTGAAGATCGTGGCCTTGCTCACCCCTGCCGCCTTGGCGACCTCCCCCAGCGGCACCGTCAGGCCCTGACCCTGGAAGGTACCGATCGCGGCGGCGCGGATCTGTTCGGAATTGCGCCGGGCGTCGGCGCGCAGCCGGGAGGCCGGAGGACAGTTCGCGCAGTCTGCCGTCCCGGAGGAGGGGCTCGGTGACCGCGGCGGCCCGGGTGGTGGGGACGACGTTGAGCACTCCGTTAGCCTCGATCTTGCGTGACGGTCTGCCGACGGAGTCGGCGGACCGTTTTGCTTTGTCCGGTGGGTGATGGTCAGGCCGGTGGCCCGACTGTCGTGTC
>NZ_JBFACU010000062.1:0-24588 GCF_040641015.1 Streptomyces sp. NPDC021356
ACGACGTCCTCGCCGACATCCGCGCCGCACGCCCCGCCCACGAAGAAGCACTCCGCCAATACCACGCCAACCACACCAAGGAGACCGCGCGATGACCCACGACGCGGACTCCTTGTCTTTCGAGCCGTTGACCCCGACCTCGTATCTGGATCGTGCCGCGGCGGCGCACGGAGACCGGGTCGCGGTGGTGGATGGGCAGTCCCGCTGGACCTATGCGGAGCTGCGTGATCGGTGTCAGCGGTTGGCAGGTGGGCTGGCACCGCTGGCCGAAGGCCGCCCGGTGGCGGTGCTGACGCCGAACACCCATGTGTCGTTGGAGGTGCATTTCGGGGTGCCGTGGGCGGGGGTGCCGCTGGTCGCGGTGAACACGCGACTCGCGGTAGACGAGGTCACCTACATCCTGGAGCACTCCAAGGCCGCCGTGCTGATCCACGATCCGTCGTTCGACGGGTTGGTGGACGAGGTCCTCACCCGGCTGGACGCTCCGCCGTACCGGATCCGAGCGGGGCAGGAGTACGAGGACCTACTGGCTGCTTCGGAGCCGCTGCACCTGACCCCGGCCGACGAGCGGTCTCTGCTGTCGATCAACTACACCTCCGGGACCACAGGTCGCCCCAAGGGCGTGATGTACCACCACCGGGGGGCGTTCCTGCAGGCCGTGGCAATGGTCGGGCACACAGGACTGACGCCATCGAGCGTGTACCTGTGGACGCTGCCGATGTTCCACTGCAACGGATGGACGCTCCCGTGGGCGGTGACTGCAGCGGCCGCGACGCACGTCTGCCTGCCGAAGGTGAACCCGGCGGAGATCTGGCGACTGCTCAAGGAGGCGGGGGTCACGCACTTCAATGGGGCGCCGACGGTGCTGTCGATGATCGCCTATGCCAACGAGGCCGCGCCGCTGGACCGCACGGTGCGCATCGCGACCGGTGGGGCGCCGCCGTCGCCGGCGATCCTGCGTCGGACGGCGGAGCTTGGGTTCGAAGTCACGCACCTGTACGGGCTGACCGAGACGTACGGCCCGGCGATGCTGTGCGACTGGCGCCCGGAGTGGAACGACCGCGACGCCGAGGCGAAGGCCCGGCTCAAGGCGCGCCAGGGCGTCGGGAACATGATCTCGTGCGTGCCGCGGGTGATCGCGAACGATGGCACCGACGTCCCTGCTGACGGTGTCACCACGGGGCAGATCGCATTGCGCGGCAACAACCTCATGCTCGGCTACCTCGACGACCCGGAGGCCACCCTGGCAGCGGTGCCGGACGGGTGGTTCCGGACCGGTGACATCGGCGTCGTGCACGCTGACGGGTACGTTGAACTGCGTGACCGCTCGAAGGACGTGATCATCTCCGGGGGGGAGAACATTGCATCGGTCGAGGTAGAGCAGGCGATCGAGGATCATCCAGCGGTGTTGGAGGCCGCGGTGATCGCCGTTCCGGACGAGCGCTGGGGTGAAGTCCCCGCCGCCTACGTGCGCTTGAAGGACGGGGCCACGGCGACTGAGGCGGAGATCATCGAGCATGTAAAGGGCAGAGTGGCGCGGTTCAAGGCGCCGAAAACGGTCACGTTTACAGAGCTTCCGAAGACTTCCACGGGGAAGATCCAGAAATTCGTGTTGCGTGAGAAGGCCTGGGCCGGGAGCGAGAGACGCATCCGGTGAAACAACAGCAGTGACGGTGGTCGGCAGGTCGCCGTCAGGGAACGCCGTATCTCGCGCTGTCACACGGCCGGGCATCCGGCACTGACCAGAAATGGGACGAGTACTCCTGACCTGCCACGCACTCCAGGTGAAAAGGCCTATCGGGCCGTATCCGAGTGTCCCTGCCGAAGGCGGTGATAGCCCAGTGATTCAGCAAGCTTCGCAAAGGGCTCAGTCCCTGGACGAGTTCAGCCGACTCACACCTCAAGGCCCGCGACACATCGTCGCCGTCATCCTCATGTGGCGAGGGCGCATCGGGTTGTTCAAGCGCAGTGGATCTGTCCAGCATGACGCAGGCCTGTGGCACTGCATCACTGGATATCTGGACGCTGACAGCGACCCGGTACGGCAGGCCATCCAGGAGATCTGGGAGGAGACTCTGCTCCCCGCCCGCGCTCTGGAATACTTGACTGCGGGCCCTACGCTACGCCTGGCCGACCCTCGGGGCGGTCCGGACTGGACCGTGCACACCTTTGTGGCCTGTACCAGTCAGCGCCGGCTCACTCTCAACTGGGAACACGAGGCATACCGGTGGGTTCGGCCCTGGAAGCTGGCACAGTTCGACGGGCAAGTCGCATGGCTGTCGGATGTTTTACAAGCGATCAACTCTGCCGTCAGGCGAAACTCGTGATCACGTCACATAGATGTGCAGAGATTTGATCGAGCCCTGAAATTCAGTCGTCCGGCTGCAGAGTGCGGCTTCCTGAACAGCGCTTTCCATGGCAGGGTAGTGGCATTGTGCAATCGTCAGCGCCCTGGCCGGCCGTCTGCCAGATGCGGTAGGGGCGGAGGAATCCCGCACACGTATTCCGGCAGTGCGTTTTCGAAGGATCAGCTGATCAGGCGTTGACGGCATCGGGAGGCCGTCCACTGGTCATGATGCACCGCGAATGCCTGCCAGCAAACTCGAAGTTTGAGCAGAATGCTCAACTCAATGGCAATATCTTGTGCAATCGCAGGCTCATGTGTCTACTTGCGGAGCACAACGCGAAATTTCTTAAGGCATGATGCCGAATGCGGAGGAGGTCTGTGATGGTCGCGGAACTGAGGTCGGCGGACGCCGACAGCTCTGGTCGTGCCCGGGCGGAGGAGCTCGTCGTGCTGAAGGCGGTTGAGCAGCGGGTGCTGTGGCTCTCCACCGCGATCATCGATCATGCCAATCGGGTACGGCCGAACCCTACAGGTCTGAAAGTTGGTGGTCACCAGGCGTCCAGTGCCTCGATGACTTCCATCATGACTGCGCTGTGGTTCCATTCGCTGACCGCCGAGGACCGAGTGTCGGTAAAGCCGCATGCCTCACCGGTGCTGCATGCGATCAACTACCTGCTGGACGAGCTGGACGAGTCCTATCTGACCACGCTGCGCGCCTTCGGCGGCCTGCAGAGCTACCCCAGCCGGTCCAAGGACCCCGACCCGGTCGACTACTCGACCGGCTCGGTCGGCATCGGTGCCACCGCCCCCCTATGGGGCGCCCTCGCGCGGCGCTATGTGGAGGGTCATTTCGGCGGTGCCGGCACAGGGCGCCAGTACTCCCTGCTCGGCGATGCGGAGCTGGACGAGGGAGCGACCTGGGAAGCCATCCAGGACCCGATGGTGCCGGGCCTGGGCGAAGCGGTGTGGATCGTCGACCTCAACCGGCAGTCCCTCGACCGAGTCATCCCTGGCATCGCCGCGGACAAGCTGCGAGGCATGTTCGCGGCTGCCGGCTGGCAAGTGCTCACCCTCAAGTACGGCCATCTCCTGGAGGGGTTGTTCACCAGGTGTGGTGGCGAGGCCCTGCGTGCTCGTATCGACACCATGGGTAACCCCGAGTACCAGCGTCTGCTGCGCTGCTCGGCCGACCAGCTGCGCGAGCGCCTGCCCGGTAACGGCTCCACGGCACAGTCCATCGCCGAGCTCATCGCGTCCCTAGACGATGCCTCACTGCTGGCGGCCCTGCGCAACCTGGGCGGCCACGACGTCGGCGCTCTGATGGACGCCTATGACGCCGTCGACGACACTCGGCCCACTGTGATCTTCGCTTACACGATCAAGGGCTACGGGCTCCCCACCGAGGGCCACCCGCAGAACCACTCCTCGCTCCTGACAGCCGACCAGATGACGGCACTGGCCGACCGCCTCGGACTGGATCTGGGTCACCCGTGGACCCGTTTCGCCGACGGTTCGGCGGAAGCGGCCCTGTGCACCAAGGCGGTCCAGCGCCTGCGCCGCCCCGGATGTACACTGCAGCAAGCTCCCACGGTACCCACGGACCTCAGTCGAGCCGCGCCGACCGGCACCGGCAATACCCAGCAGGCTCTCGGACGCGTCCTGCTGGACCTCACCCGCCGGGCACCGGAGGCGGCGAGCCGGATCGTCACCGTCAGTCCGGACGTCAGCTCCTCCACCAACCTCGGCGGCTGGCTCAACAAGGTGGGCGTGTGGTCGCCCACCGAGCGCCCCAACTGGTTCGCCGACGACGCCGAGACCATCCTGCACTGGCGTGAGCAGCCGACAGGCCAGCATGTGGAACTCGGCATCGCCGAGACCAACCTGGTCGGCGTGCTCGGTGAGCTCGGTGCCACCTGGAGCCGCTGGGGCCAGCCGCTGCTGCCGATCGGCGTGGTCTACGACCCGTTCGTCAACAGGGCCTTGGAACCGTGGTCGTTCGGCATTTACGCGGGCGGACAGTCGATCCTGGTCGGCACCCCGTCCGGTGTCACGCTCGCCCCGGAGGGCGGCGCACACCAGTCGATCACCACGCCTTCGCTCGGCATCGAACAGCCCGGCTGCGTCACCTACGAGCCCGCGTTCGCGATCGACACCGAATGGTGTCTGCTTACCGCCCTCGGCAACCTCGGTAAAACAGACGGCAGTTCGGCCTACCTGCGGCTGTCCACCCGTCCCGTGGACCAGACACTCGCCGCCGTGCCCACCGACCCTGCCGCCCGCGAACGCCGCCGCCGGCATGTGACCGCCGGAGCCTACCGGCTGCGGCAACACGAGAAGCCCGTGGTGACTATCGCTGCAATGGGCGCTCTGGTACCCGAAGCCCTGGCCGCCGCCGACCGCCTCGCCGCCCTCGGGCAAGCCGCCGATGTTGTGTGTGTGACCAGCCCTGACCTGCTATTCCGTGCGCTCCAGGCCCGCCGCGGGCTGTCGGACGACCCGACCTGGATCCTCGACCAGGTCTTCCCCCTCGACCGGGCCACCCCGCTCGTCACCGTCCTGGACGGGCACCCGCACACCTTGGCCTTCCTGAGCACCATCCAGAACGTTCCCGTCAGTACCCTCGGTGTCACCAAGTTCGGCCAGTCCGGGGCGATCGAGGATGTCTACCGCTACCACAACATCGACACCGACAGCATCATCACCACCACCCTCGACCTCATCGACTGAGCGAGAACCCGACAGCTCCTGCGTGAAGGGACCGGCGCAGGAGAGCAAACCGCCCCACCGTCCCCGCCGACAGCGTCCCGCATGACCACGCATCGCTGCGCCTCACCCGGGGGGCTATTGACTTCGGCTCGTCAAGGTGACGTGAGTTCATCGAGGGCCAGGCCGGTGCCGGCTATGAAGCCGTCGAGGGTGGCGGGCCGGTACCGGAGGCGTTTGAGCCGGTTGCGGACGAGCGTCTCGAGCCGGTCGAGGGCGACCACGGCGAGGTTGGCCAGGCTGCGCTTGACGTGTGCCCCTACCCACTCGACGGGGTTGTGAGGGTCCCCTCGTAGCGTGGAGTCGGTGATTGCAGGGGAAGTTGGGGTTCATGGGGTCCAAGCAACAGAAGTACGATGCCGAGTTCCGTGAGGGTGCTGTACGCATCGTGATCGAGACAGGCAAGCCGAGTTCGGAGGTTGCCGAGGAGCTCGGGGTTCATCCGGGCACGCTGCACAGCTGGGTCTCGCGGTGGCGGCGCAACGGTTCGGCTTCTTCGGACCGGCCTGTGCCGGCGATGCCGGGCGGTCGGCTGAAGGAGGCCGAGCGGGCTGAACTAGGTCGTGTCTTCAATGGATCTTGACTGGTGGATCATGGTCGGGTGATACGTCGCCATGAACTGTCCGATGCGGAGTGGGAGTTCCTCCGTCCGCTGCTGCCCGAGTCCTTGCGTGGACGGAAGCGGTTGGACGATCGAACCGTGCTCAACGGGATCGTGTGGAAGTTCCGGACGGGCACGGCCTGGCGGGACGTGCCTGAGCGGTACGGACCCTGGCACACGCTGCACACCCGCTTTCGCCGGTGGGCCCTGGACGGCACCTTCGAGCGGATGCTCCAGGCCGCCCAGGCCCGGGCGGACGCGGCGGGAGAGGTCGACTGGCTGGTGTCGGTCGACTCCACCGTCGTCCGCGCCCACCAACATGCCGCCGGGGCTCGAAAAGGAGGCTCCGCAGCCCCGCCCTCGGGCGCTCCCGGGGCGGCCTGACCAGCAAGATTCACCTGGCCTGCGATGCCTTCGGGCGTCCGCTCGCCTTCGTGCTCACGAGCGGCAACACCAACGACTGCACCCAGTTCACCGCCGTGATGGAGGCGATCCGGGTGCCTCGCATGGGCCCGGGACGCCCCCGGTTGCGGCCCAACCATGTGCTGGGCGACAAGGGCTACAGCTCCCGCGCGATACGGACCTGGCTGCGACGTCGCGGCATCAGCCACACCATCCCCGAGCGGGCCGACCAGATCCGCAACCGGCTCCGGCGCGGCAGCCGAGGCGGGCGCCCACCGGTCTTCGACAAGCAGCTCTACAAGCAGCGCAACGTCGTGGAACGGTGCTTCAACCGCCTCAAGCAGTGGCGCGGCATCGCGACCCGCTACGACTGTGAGGATGGTCGGGTGCCGCCTCGGGCGGTGGTCTGGCCCGCGCTACGACTGGCCTTGGTGCCTTGGTTTTGATCTGCCGACTGCCGTCTGAGGCGGTGCTTGCTGCCGCCGGGCCGGTGGGCGTGTCCCGATAGGGGCCTTCGCGACAGGCACCGTCACAGTCCTGACCGCCACACCTGGTCCGGCGTCGGCCACCGGTGTTCCCGAAGCGCTCAGGAGACAGGCGACCGTGCCCAGCATGACCCAACCCACCAGTCCCCGCCACCACATGGCCGAAACGTCCGAGGACGTTGTACTCGGAGTGGACACCCACAAAGACAGCCACGTGGCTGCGGTGACCACCATTGCAGGGGCCATGCTGGACACCCGCAGCTTCCCGACCACCCAGGAGGGCTACTGGCAGCTGCTGTCCTGGGCACGCTCCTTCGGGCGGCTCCAACGGGCCGGCGTCGAGTGCACCGGCTCCTAGGGCGCGGCGTTGACGCGCTACCTGCACAGCGAAGGTGTCACGGTCATCGAGGTCAACCAGCCGGACAAGGCCACCCGGCGCCGGCGCGGCAAGACCGACGCGATCGACGCGGCAGCTGCAGCCCACGCGGTGCTGTCCGGCAGGGCCACCGCCACCGCCAAGACCGGCGACGGTCCGGTGGAGACGATCCGGATGTTTAAGATGGCCAAGGGCTCCGCGATCAAGTCGCGCTCGCAGGCGATCAACCAGCTCAAGGCCATCCTGGTGTCCGCGGATCCTGCCCTACGCGAGTCGCTGACCGGCCTGAGCAACCCCAAGCTCATACGCAGGTGCTCCGAGCTGGAAGCCGCGGACGGGGCCGACCCGGCAGCCGCGGCCCGCCACACACTCCGGCTGCTGGCCCGACGGATCCAGCACCTGACCGAAGAGATCAATGACCTCACCGCCCGGATCACCACCGCCATCGCTGCCTGCGCACCGAGGCTTCTGGAGCGCTACGGCGTCGGCCCGGACACCGCTGCCGCGTTGCTGATAGCGGCCGGGGACAACACAGACCGGATGAGCAGCGAGGCATCCTTCGCCGCGCTCTGTGGCGTCAGCCCGGTGGAGGCATCGTCAGGCAAGACCCAACGCCGCAGGCTCAACCGCGGCGACCGCCAAGCCAACTCCGCGCTTTATACCATCATCCTGGCCCGTCTGCGCTGGGACACCCGCACGCGCGACTACGTGGAGCGACGCATCAGCGAGGGCAAGACCCGCCGAGAAGCCATCCGCTGCCTGAAGCGCTACGTTGCGCGAGAGATCTACCAAACGATCACCTTGCCCAGGCAGACCACGATGACACCAGCATCAGCCGCTTGACATCCATAGGGGCATCAAGACCGCCGAGTCCTACCAGGCAGCCGTCACCCTCGCCTCGCTCCTGATGTGGGCGTGACATTTGAAGACAACTCCTAGTAGTGCTTGGTCAGGTTGGTATTGGCTCTGGCATGTTGCGGTGACAGGTGGGGCAGGCGCCGGTCCAGACCGCGAGGAGTAACTGCATTTCGCGGGCGACTCGGTAGAGGCTCAGGCCGGCGCCGTCTCTTTTGGGGACCGGGTGATGCGCTGGAGGGTGCAGAAGGCGTGCGCGACGGAGACGAGGGTGACGTGGTGGTGCCAGCCTCTCCAGGTGCGGCCCTCGAAGTGGGCCAGGCCCAGGGCCTGCTTCATCTCGCGGTAGTCGTGCTCAATGCGCCACCGCAGTTTTGCGGTGCGCACGAGGGTGGCCAGCGGGGTGTCGGCGGGCAGGTTGGACAGCCAGAACTGGACGGGCTCGGGCTCGGTGGCGGGCCATTCGGCCGGCAGCCAGCGCACCGGCAGTTCCGGGCCGTCGTTGTTCTTGCGGATCTCGCGTCCAGCGGGACGGATCCGCAGGGCCACGAACCGCGAGTACATGCGCTTCACACCGCTGCGACCTGTGCCCGGGCGGGAGCCTTCCCTCCGCTGCACCGGCTTCGCGGCCCGCTTGCCGGCCTCGATGACCAGCCTCTTCACCGCCTGGGCCGGCTCGGGATACGCAGGCTGGGGCCGCGGGCCGCGACCGCCGTAAGGCGGGGTGTGCGGCCGTGCCTCTTCCGGCTGGGCGGTGGTCGTGGTGGAGATCCCGACCACGTAGCCGAGCCCGCGTTCTTCCAGACCTGGCCGGAAGGCTGCCGCATCGCCGTAGCCGCCGTCGGCAACGACGAGCGGGACATCGATACCCCACGACCTGGTCTCGTCGATCATGTCCAGGGCCAGCTGCCACTTCTCGACGTGGCCGATCTCTTCAGGGATGCCGCATGCGGTGCGGCGGGCGACCTGGGCCGGATCGGCCTTCGGAGAGCCGGGATCCCAGCTCTCGGGTACAAACAGCCGCCAGTCGACAGAAGCCGACGCGTTGTCGGAGGCCAGGTGCAGCGAGACGCCGGCCTGGCAGTTGGTGACCTTGCCGGCGGTGCCGGTGTACTGCCGGGCCACACACGCCGAGGCGTCCCCGTCCTTGAGGAAACCGGTGTCATCCACGATCAGCGCGGTCGGTTTGATCACGTGCTGCATCCGCCAGGCCAGGCGGGCCCGCACATGCGCTGCGTCCCACGGGCTGGTGGTGATGAAGTTCGCCAGGGCCTGCCGGTTGCCGTCCTCACCCAGCCGGGCGGCCATCGGCTCCACCGACTTGCGCCGCCCGTCCAGCAGCAGTCCCCGCAGATAGACCCCGCCCCACCGGCGCTGATCCGCCCGTGCGAACGGCTCGAACATCTCTGCCGCGAAGTCCTCCAGATCGCACCGGACCGCGGCCAACTCCCCATCCATCACAACAGGTCAACGGAACAAGCGATCAAAGGGACACGCCACCGGCGAGTGAACCTGACCAGGCCCTACTAGATCTTCGTCCAGGCGAGTTGCACCCGCTGACTTGATGGCGAATCAATGCGAAAGGTCGTCGCGAACGGTACGACACGTGATCACGCCGAGGTCCTGGGCCGGAGGGACGGGTGTCTCACCCCGGCCGGTGGCCGGGCCGACCAGGGCCATACACCGCGGGCGCCGGGGGATCAGCCATGACGTCCCCGGGGGCCGGTTCGGGGCGCACCGTCCAACGAGGCTGCGGTCCCGCCGTCACGGGGCGGCCGCTGCGGCGCCTCCGGCGCTCCGGCGATCTTCCGTGCGAGCGCCGCGACGTCGTGCGGTGGCAGGTAGCTGTCCAGCGCGTCGACGTCGCACAGCCGGGCGCGCAGCCCGTGCAGACAGGCCTCGGTGAACTGCCGCTGCTCATCGGGCTCGGACATCAGCCCGCCTTCTGCATACCCCCGGAGCCCACGGCGGCGCGCAGGTCCGGGGCCGAACTCTTCCGGCCTCTTTCTTGTCTCCAGCCGAGCGGGATACGCCTTGTTGGTTCTCCCGTATGGCCGATGTGCCTGGCGCGAGGGCGGGGGTAAAGCCGGAGCAACTCCCGAAAAAGCGACATGCTTCGTGTGGCCTATGAATTGCTACATCAATCTCTAAGGTGCATAAACAGCACTCAGGAATCAGTCCACATGTTGGACGGTGTCTTGATCTGGCGAAAGACCGGCTCGAATCTGTTGCGCAACAGCCTTCTTAACCAATATGAAAGTGGCTGTGAAACCTGCGGGTCCGGTAGGTCAGGGAAAGGCGAGGGGCTGAAAGTGGTGAATTCGGACGGAAAGCGTGCGAACGGCTCTCGCGCGCTCTGTATCGCGGCGATCCGGGACCTGGGCCGGGCCACCGTCGCTGAGATCGCCGCCACCGCCCGCCTGTCCAGGCCAACGGTGGAGGCCGCGCTGGCGGACCTCACCGCTGACGGCCTCGTCGAGGCCGAGGCGGATCAGGTCCAGCACGGTGAGGCGGGGGGCCGTCCGGCCAGGCAGTCGAGGTTTCGCTCCGAGAAGGGCGTCGTCATCGGTGTCGACCTGAGCGCTTCCGAGATGCGGGTCCTGCTCACCGATCTGGCGGGCCGCACCGTCGCGGTGGGCTCGTCGGGGTGGCCCGGTTGCAGCGACGCGCGACCCGAGCTCGGTCAGGTGGTCTCCGTCGTCGAGGAAACGCTCGGTTGCGCCGGGTTCAGCCGCGCCGACCTGCGGGCCGTCGGCATCGGCGTGGCGGGTCTGGTGACGCCGAACGGTGAGGTCCTTACGTCGCCGGTCAGGTCCTGGGTCGGCACCAACCTCCAGGACCGGTTCGCGGCGCTGCTGGGCGTCCCCGTGGTCGTCGACAACGACCTGTCGCTCGCCGCCGCGGCCGAGTCGCGGTTCGGTGCGATGGAGGAGGCCGGTACCGGCGTCTACGCGCTCACCTGGCACCATGTCTCGGCACGGATCACGGTCGACGGCGCGGTGCTTCGCGGGCGCCACAACAGCGCCGGCGAGGTCGGCCTGCTTCGGTCGTTCAGCGACATCGAGGTTCCCACCGGGCCGCTGAACGAGGCCATGGCCCGGATCGCGCGGCCGCTGGAGCGGCTGCTCGCTGATCCGACGGACGCGGAAGGCCGCAGGACGCAGCAGGCGCTGGTGTCGGCCATGACCCCGGCGATCGGCGCGCTCGTGCTCGCCGTCGACCCCGACGTGGTCGTGCTGGGGGGCGAACTCGCTCGGTTCGGGGACCTGATCGCGTCCGACCTGGCCACCGCGGTGGGTGAGTTCGCCGACGGCGCGGGCGAGCTCGACGTGGTGATCACCTCCACCTCGCTGGGCCGGGACGGGGTGTGCGTGGGTGCCGTGCACCGCGCCTTCGAGGGCTTCTCCGCCGCGATTTACGGCACCGACGGGGTGGCTCCGCCGCGGGTACGTCCCGCCCTCACTTCCGGCACCGGGCATCCCATGGCCCAGCCGCGGATCGCCCTGCTGGACGGTGGCGGCGCGCTGGGCGAAGCGGTCAGGGCGTCACAGCTGGCGAGTGGCGTCCGGAGCTACGCCGAGGTGTCCGACCTGCTGGCACTCGAGGTCGCGCCGGAGCACGTGTTCGTCGATCTGCCCGGTCCGGAGCGGGCCGCCGCGGCGAAAGCCGTGCTGGATCGCGGGATCGCCGTCACGCTCGCGGCGCCGCCGGCCGACTCGCCGGCCGCGCTGGACGAGTTGCTGGAGGTGGCGGTGCGGACCGGCGTGCCGATGTGCGTCGATCACGCGCCGCGCAGGTCTCCTGCGGTCCGCACCCTCAAGGCTTGCGTCGACGACGGGCTGGTCGGGGACGTCACCGCCGTCTGGTGCCGGCATCTCACCGAGGCCGACGCCGACAGCCAGGTGACGGACGAGCAACTCGCCCTGGACATCGACGTCCTCCACTGGCTTTCCCAAGGCACGACCGAGTCCTGCGGTGCCGTCGGCTCCGTGCCCGACCCTGCCCGGGCCACCGATCGTGAGCCACGGATCTCGATAATCGCGTTCGCGCTGGACAACGGCGTGTCCGCGGGCTACATGAGGGGCCGGGGCGCCGGCCCCGTCCGGCGCTGCTACAGCGTCATCGGGACGACGGGCCGCCTGGAGAGCGACGGCGACGACGTCTGGCTCACCGGGACAGCGGGCTCCGAATCGTCGGTTCTGGTGCCCCCACCGGGGCCTGAGACTCCGCTGGATGTGTCGGCGTTGGCCGCCGGACCCGCCCGCTCGGCCAAGGAGGCGCGGGAGGCGTTGGCGACGGTCCGGGCGATCCGGCTCTCGCTTCTGCGTGAGGGCGAGCGCTGCCGTGTCGAGCCGCCCAACGCGGAGCTCGTCACTTACTTCACCAGCACGAACCAGGAGGAACCTCAGTGCTGAGGTACACGATCACGCGAGTGCTGTACATGATCCCGACCGTCGTCGGTTCGACGTTCCTGATCTATCTGCTGGTCTTCCTGGTGCCCGGGGATCCGGTGCTGGCGCTGGCCGGCGGTAACAAGCGGCTCTCGCCGGCGAGCATCGCCGCGATCCGGAAGCAGTACAACCTGGACGACCCCTTCTTCGTGCAGTACGGGAAGTACCTCGACCACGTTCTGCACGGGAATTTCGGATACGACTTCAACGACAACTCGGTCACCGCGCTGATCAAGACCGCCTTCCCCTACACGTTGGCGCTCGCGCTGTCGGCCTTCGCGTTGAAGATCGTCATCGGCGTGCTGCTGGGGGTCTGGACCGGGCTGCGAAGGGACGGCGTACCCGAGAAGTTCAACCTGTTCTTCACGGTCTTCTTCCTCGCCGTACCGAGTTTTCTCGTCGCCTACTTCTCCCAGTACCTGATCGGTATCAAGGGGCACCTGCTGCCGATAGCCGGCGTCCAGGCCGGCTACCCCACCGCGTTCGTCATGCCGGCCCTGGTACTGGCGCTGGAGACCGCGGCACCGCTGGCGAGGCTGACCCGGACCAGCCTGGTCGACGTCCTGAAGGCGGACTACATCACGACGGCGCGAGCCAAGGGCGCCTCACCCGGTCGGGTGATCTGGCTGCACGCCCTGCGGAACGCGTTTCTGCCGGTGGTGACCTACCTCGGACTGAGCCTGGCCAGCCTGCTGGGCGGTTCGGTGCTGATCGAGTCCATCTTCAACCTGCCCGGTCTCGGCGGCACCCTCGCTACCGCGATCTCCCAGCAGCAAGGGCCGGTCGTCGTCGGCGTCTCGGTGTTCCTGCTGCTCTTCTACCTGGTCACCGCCTTGGTGGTCGACCTGCTCTATCCGATCATCGACCCGAGGGTCCGCCATGTCTGATGCCATCGAGGCTCTGGTCGCGACCGGAGCCAAACCCGAGCCGCCCGCCCCGCTGGAGCGCGGCGGGAAGCGCCGCGGACTGATGACGCAGGGGCTGCTCCGCACCCGGCGGCAGCCGTTCTTCATCCTGTCCGTGCTCATCATCGCGGTGGTCGTGGCGATGGCCGCCGCACCGAGGTTGTTCACCCACACCGACCCGCGGGACTGCTCACTCGTCGACTCCCGGCTGGGCCCCCGATCAGGGCATCCGTTCGGCTACGACATGCAGGGATGCGACTACTTCTCCAACGTCGTCCAGGGAGCGCGGATCTCCCTGGAGGTCGGCCTGCTGGTTGCGGTCTTCACGTTCTTCATCGCGATGGTGGCCGGTTCGCTGGCGGGGTACTTCGGCGGCGCCGTGGACACAGTCATCTCCCGCACCGCCGACATCGTCCTGGGTGTGCCGGTCGGGATAGCCAGCCTGGTGATCCTGTACCAGTTCAAGTCGCGGACCGTGTGGACCATTGTCTTCGTGCTGGTGCTCTTCAGCTGGGCCGGAACGATGCGGTACCTGCGCGGTTCAGTGCTCCAGATCAAGCAGCTGGAGTACGTCCAGGCCGCCCGCCTGCTGGGGGTCGGGCACTGGGGGATCCTACGCCGGCACGTCATCCCCAACGCGATCACTCCCCTGGTCGTGATGTCGACCCTCAGCGTCGGCGCCGCCATGACGGCCGAGGCGGGCTTCTCCATCCTCGGTGTCGGAATCAAGCTTCCGGCGTTCTCCTGGGGCGTCCAGATCGCGGCGGCCAGTACGGACGGCAACTGGCAGGTCGCCCCGCACCTGATGTTCTTCCCGGCCGGAATGCTCGGCCTGACCACGCTCGCCTTCGTCGTGCTGGGCGAGAACCTGCGTGACGTGCTCGATCCCAGGGGGCGTTGATGAGCAACCCACTGCTCGAGGTCAAGAACCTGGGCATCGAATTCCGCTCCGGCGACCGTCGGCTGCCGGCGGTCCAAGACCTCAGCTTCAGCATCGCCCGGGGCTCGACCCTGGCGGTGCTGGGCGAGTCCGGGTGCGGCAAGAGCATCACCGCCAAGGCGATCATGGGCATCCTGCCGACACCGCCGGCGCGAGTCACCGGCGGCCGGATCCTGCTGGAGGGAACCGACCTGCTGGGCCTGTCGCCCAAGGCGTTTCGCAAGGTGCAGGGCGCCGAGATCGCCATGGTCTTCCAGGACGCGCTGTCGGCGCTGAACCCGGTGGTGCCGGTGGTCCGGCAGATCGCCGAGCTGTACCGGATCCACCGCGGCGCTAGTCGGCGTGACGCGGCGACCGCCGCCATCGACATCATGAAGGCGGTCAAGATCCCGGACGCCCCGAACCGGGCCAGGGACTACCCGTTCCAGTTCTCCGGCGGGATGCGGCAGCGGATCATGATCGCCATGGCGCTGGCGCTGGAGCCCAAGCTCCTCATCGCCGACGAGCCGACCACCGCGCTCGACGTCACCGTCCAGGCGCAGATCCTCGACCTGCTCGCGGAGCTCCAGCAGGAGCGCGACATGAGCCTCATGCTCATCACGCACGACCTCGGCGTCGCCGCCCACATCGCCGAGGAGGCGCTGGTGATGTACGCCGGCGGCGCGGTCGAGCAGGCACCGATCGCGGAGCTTCTGGACCGGCCGGCCCACCCCTACACGATCGGCTTGCTCGGCTCGATCCCCGGACCGAAGCATCGGGGCGCGGACCTGCCGACGATCCCGGGGCTGCCGCCCCAACTGGCGAACCGGCCGACCGGATGCGGCTTCCACCCCCGCTGTCGGTTCGCCACCGACCTGTGCCGGAGCGAGGCTCCGCACCAGCACCAGGTGTCCGCCGACCGCACGTCAGCTTGCCATCATTGGAAGGAGGCCACGGATGAATACCAGGCTGCTGGCGCTTGAGGAAGTCAAGCAGGCGTACAAGCCCAAGAGCGCGAAGTTCGGCGCCCGGCAGACGGGTACGGTTCGCGCAGTCGATGGCGTGACGCTGGACGTGGCACCCGGTGAGACCGTTGGCCTGGTCGGCGAGTCGGGCTGCGGGAAGTCGTCGCTCGCCAAGCTGATCGTCGGGCTGGAGCAGCCGGCGTCAGGGCGCGTGCTCTGGAAGGGACGAGACCTCGCGGAGATGAGCCGCGCGGAGAAGAGCGCCTTCCACCGGGGTGTCCAGCTGATCTTCCAGGACCCGTTCGCCTCGCTCAACCCCCGCCGCACGATCCGCGACTCGGTCGCCGAGGGCGTCCTCGCCCACGGGCTGATGCCCAAGCAGCAGATCCCGCAGCGGGTCGACGAACTGCTGGCGGATGTGGGTCTCGACCCGGCGCACGCGGACAAGTACCCGCACGAGTGCTCCGGCGGCCAGCTCCAGCGGGTCGGCATCGCCCGGGCCCTGGCGCTCAGCCCCGACCTCCTGGTCTGCGACGAGCCCGTGTCCGCCCTGGACATCTCCGTTCGGGCGCAGGTGCTGAACCTGCTGAACCGGCTCAAGAAGAAGCACGGTCTGACGATCATCTTCATCGCGCACGACCTCGACGTGGTCCAGTACATGTCCGACCGGATCGTCACGATGTACCTCGGGAAGATCGTCGAGGAAGGACCGCGCGACGCGGTGTACGGCACGTCGGCCCATCCGTACACCCGGGCGCTGCTGTCGGCAGTGCCGAAGAGGCTGCCGCCCGGGCACCGGATCGACCGCGTCGTGCTGGAGGGTGATCCGCCGTCGCCGATCGACCCGCCGCCGGGCTGCCCGTTCCACACCCGCTGCTACACCGCCGTCGCCGAGTGCGCCAACACCCTCCCTACGTTGACCGAGGTCGGCACCGGCCACCGGGCGGCCTGCCTGCGCGCCGAGGACGTGCGTACCTCCCGTGTCGGGCTGCCCTACCGCGCTTCCTGACGCCTCCGCCTGCCCGGCCCTGCACATACCGGGGTCCGTACCCCCGAGAGGAACAGCATTGCGAGTCGCCAACACCGTCGTTGCCGCAGTCTCGGTCCTAGCCGCCTCGGCAGCTCTCACCGGCTGCGGCAGCCTCAACGGCACCTCGGGCAACGGCATCCGGTCGGGTGCCATCACCGCCGTGCAGATGGGGACGATCACCCGGATCACCGGCCCGCAGAACCCCGGCAGCCAGATCGGCATGGCCCTGTGTGAGGGGCTGACCAGGATCGACGACGCCGGCAAGGTCCACATGGACGGGGCCCAGAGCGTCAGCAGCACCGACCAGGTCACCTGGACGGTCAAGGTCGCCCCCGGCCGGACCTTCTCCGACGGCACGCCGATCACCGCCAAGACGTGGGTCGACTCGTTCAACTTCACCGCACTCGGTTCCAACGCGATGGCCAGCAACTACGCCTTCGAGCACGTGCGGGGGTACTCGGAGCTGAATCCGGCCAAGGGCAAGGCCAAGAGGACCACGCTGTCGGGCCTGAAGGTGATCGACAACAACACCTTCACCCTGACGACGGACAGCCCGAACAACGACCTGCCCTACATGCTGGCCACGCTCCCCTTCTGCCCCATGCCGAAGTCGGCGTTCAAGAACCCGATCGCCTACGACAAGAAGCCCGTCACCAACGGCCCCTACGTCCTCACCAAGCTGAACCCGCAGTTCCAGGCGGTGGTGGAACGGCGGAAGGACTACAAGGGCTGGATACCCAGGGGCGCGGCGTCAAAGATCACGTTCCGGGTCTACAACGACCCCAATACCGCCTACCAGGACGTCGTCGCCGGCAACACCGACGTCCTGCGCAGCCTGCCACCGGGCCTCGTCGCCCAGGGCGAGAACGCGCTCGGAGACAAGGGCCTGACCCCCATCGCCAAGAACACGCTGGAGACCTACGTCACCTGGCCGACCTACCTGGACAAGAAGTACCCCAAGGAGGTCCGTGAGGCGTTCTCGATGATCGTCGACCGGGACGCAATCTCCAAGAACCTCTTCCTCGGCTCCAGCCAGGCCGCCCGCTCGCTCATGCCGAACTCGGTGTCCGCCTACCGCGCGGACGCGTGCGGCTCGACGTGCGGCTTCGACCCCGCAGGTGCCAAGAAGCTACTCGACCGGTCGGGCTTCAAGGGCACCATCCCGCTGCTCTACGACTCGTCGGACACCACGTTCGCCGCGGCGGCCCTGGCCATCTCCAACGAGGCGAAGAAGATCGGGCTGAACGTCGAGCCGCGGCCCAGGCCGACAGCCGCACTCGGCGCGGACACCAACGACTACTCCTTGGACGGGCCGAGTATCGCGCTGTGGGGTTCGTCGTTCCCGAGCGCGTCGGAGTGGGTGGCCTCCGTCATGGTCGACGCCAACTACCGGCTGAAGTACACCAACGCGACGGCGTCCTCGGAGGTCGCCAAGGCATGGGCGGCGAAGAGCCCGACCCAGGCCGACCAGCACTGGCGGGCCGCAGAGGACTCGATCCTCGCCGACCAGGTCATCCAGCCCCTGTACTACCAGGTGATGTACATCGCCCACGCCGCGTGCCTGAGGCCGCACGCCGCCGGTGGCGACATGCAGATCTACCGCACGGAAATCACCTGCAAGACCAGCAACTGACGCGTATCGCGCCGGGTGCCCCGATGGCTGACCGGCCGCCGCACCCGGCCGCGTGCCCCGGTGGCCGTTCCGGTCACCAAGCTATGGAACGAGGAGTCTTCGCACATGGACGCACGCATCGGCATCATCGGCTTCGGACTCAGGTCGAGCCTGTGGCGCTACGCCCACAACCCGGGGAACGGCTCGCGGGTGGTCGCCGTGTGCGACAGCGACGAACGCGGCCGCACCGACGCGGTGGAGAAGATCGGCGACGGCCTCCAGGTGATGGCTTGCATCGACGAGCTGCTGGGCCTCGACCTCGACGCCGTGATGGTCCTGACCCCGGACTATCTGCACGCCGAGCACGCGATCCGGACGTTGCAGGCGGGGGTGCCGACGTTCCTGGAGAAGCCGATGGCCATCACCGTCGAGGGCGCGGACCAGATCCTGGAGGCGGCGTACCGCACCGGCACCCGGCTCTACATCGGGCACAACATGCGGCACATGCCAGTGGTCAAGGCCATGCGGGACGCGATCCTGGCCGGCCGGATCGGCCAGGTCAAGGCCGTCTGGTGTCGGCACTTCGTCTCCACGGGCGGCGACTTCTACTTCAAGGACTGGCACGCCGACCGGACCAAGTCCACCGGGCTTCTCCTCCAGAAGGGCGCCCACGACATCGACGTCATCCACTGGCTGGTCGGCGGCTACTCGACGACCGTCTCGGCCGTCGGGGCGCTGAGTGTCTACGGCGACATCACCGACCGGCGGGACAACTCCGACCGCCGGATGTGGGACTGGTACGACAAGGACAACTGGCCGCCCACCGCCCAGCGGGAGATGGCGCCGCAGGTCGACGTCGAGGACATCTCGATGGCCAACCTGGTGCTGAACAACGGCGTGCTCGCCTCGTACCAGCAGTGCCACTTCACCCCCGACTACTGGCGCAACTACACCGTCATCGGGACCGAGGGCCGGCTGGAGAACTTCGGCGACGACGATTTCGCCACGATCAAGCTCTGGAACAAGCGCTCCGACTCCTACCGGGGCGAGGCCGACGAGATCATCGAGGTGCCCCCGGCCGAGGGCGGTCACGGCGGGGCCGACCCGTTGCTGATCTCCGAGTTCATCCGGTTCGCCGTCGAGGGCGGCCCGACGATGACGTCCCCGATCGCCGCCCGGCAGTCGGTGGCGGCAGGCGTCGCGGGAACGCAGTCGATCCGCAGCGGGGGAGGGGCGGTCCAGGTCCCGCCGATCCCCGCCGAGATCGAGACGTACTTCCTCCGCGACCAGGTCAAGGACGTGACCGAGGCGAAGCCTGGGCCTCGCTGAGCGGACGCGGAGGGCGCGGTGTAACGGGGAGCCGCCGCCGTCCGTCCAGGACCGCCGTGCGGGGATGACCTGGCGCCGGGGGCCGGTCTGGTGGTCCTGCCTGTGCTCTGGCCGTGACGGCGGCGGCCGTCGTTTTCTGGATGTCGGCTGATCTGCTGCGGCCCACTGGCGGCGCTCACGCGGAAGGAGCTGGGTCGCGTCTGCGGCCGCGGCCGTCCACGCTCGCCACCTGCGCGTTCATCCCGAAACCCGCGCTTGGCGCGGCGGCCGGGTGCTC
Source organism: Streptomyces sp. NPDC021356 (assembly GCF_040641015.1). Taxonomy (NCBI): domain Bacteria; kingdom Bacillati; phylum Actinomycetota; class Actinomycetes; order Kitasatosporales; family Streptomycetaceae; genus Streptomyces; species Streptomyces sp. NPDC021356. Next base: position 19,318 of record NZ_JBFACU010000062.1, read on the forward strand.
CTCGTCCTCTGAGGCTGATCCTTGGAGTGGACACCCCGGGCAATGGATTTGATGGTCCAGGGAGGGATGTCCAGGGGGGCGCAAGTCTCCGTATTCGGAGGGATTAAGGAAGGATGCGGTCGCGCTCTATCGCGCTGTGGCCGGGAAGCAACTGGCCGCAATGCGTCGCGCGGACACGGATCTGCTGGCACTGCTCGGGAGAGAGGTTTCGCAGCCTGGAGCCGCCGCCCGCACCAGGGACAGAAGTCGATCGTGAGACTCGACGTGCCTCGTCATGGATGATCAACCCGTACTCCTGGAACTTAGCACTGAAGTCAACCAGCGCGTCCGGGCAGGCGAATGGGTCGTCGTGCTCGGCGCAGCGCATGTCCACGCGATCGGTCATCGCCTCGCAGCAGTGATGGGTCATGACCTCGGCTTCCGTTGATCGGCACCATGACCAGGAGTAGATCACGGTCTGTTTCGATCAGCCGGCGTGTGAGGTTCTGGCGCTGAGCCGCGTAGCGGGATGTTCCTTCGCCGGTGTCAGGCAGGGGGTAGCCGAGTACTGAGAACGGAGGGACGGCGGGTATTCCGCTTTCGCCTTGGAGGCAAGCCAGATACTTTCGGACACGTCGCGTCCCGCCATCGCCGTCCCGCTGCCGGTCGTCGGCGACCATATCGGCGAGATCGCTCGGCGCTTCTCCATACGTCTCTTCGACGGGCATCCCGAACTGATGGAGGGCGTCTTCAACCGCGGCAACCCGGCGCACGGCCTTCAGCAGCAGGCGCTGGCCGGCGCGGTGGCCGCGTTCGCGACGACTCTGCTGGAGACGCCAGAGCGCGTTCCGGAGTGGATGCTGCCGACGGCGAGCGCCGTCCCTGACGCCGGAGACGGCGGCCGACACGATGTCGGCCGCCGGCTGACGGGAGGGATGCCCGGCCGGACACGCGCAACGACGTGGGTGTCACTGCGTCGCGCTGCCCGCGCCCCAGTCGTTCCACGACATGTTCCAGTCGCTGAAGCCATTGTCCGGGGCCAGCGTGGTCGTGTCCGCGGAGTTCTTGACGAGCACGACGTCACCGATCATCGAGTTGTCGAAGAACCAGGCGGCCGGCAGCGTGTCGTCCCCGCCACCCCTGAGGTCCTTCAGGCCCACACAGCCATGGCTGGTGTTGACCTTGCCGAAGACCGAGTCGGCACTCCAGTAGTTGCCGTGGATGAACGTGCCCGAGTCGGTCAGGCGCATGGCGTGCGGCACGGCCTGGATGTCGTACGCCGGCTTGCCGTCCTTGTTCGTGAGGCCGACGGTCGAGGCGTTCATGTGGATCTGCGGGTACTTCTCGGAGATGACCATCCGACCGTTGTACGTCGGGTGCTCGGGGCTGCTGGACGAGATCGGGATGGTCCTGATCGTCTTGCCGTCCCGCACGACGGTCATCTGCTTGGTCTTGGTGTCGACCGTGCTGATCTGGCTCCGGCCGATCTTGAACGTGACCGTCTTCTGTACACCGTGGATGTTCATCCGCACGGTGACGGTGGAGCCGGGCTTCCAGTAGTTCTTCGGACGGAAGTCCAGGCGGTGGCCGTTGAACCAATGACCGACGACCGGCTGGCCGCTGCTGGAGCTGACCTGGATCTCCGACTGCACGGCGCCCTTGTCGCCGATCGCCTCGTCGAAGGTGAAGCTCACCGGCATGCCGACGCCGACGGTCGAGCCGTTCTCGGGGGAGAGGTGCCCGACGAAGTCGTTGGCCGGGGAGAGCGTGGTGATCACCGCGTTCTCGGTGACGGCGCGACCCTTGGCGTCCTTGGCCTCTGCGGCGACCTGGTACGTGGTGGCCCGCTGCAGCGGTCCGGTCGCCTTCCAGGACATGCCGTCCGCGGACAGCGTGCCCGGAAGCTCGGTACCGGCCGCGACCGCGGTCATGGTTACCTTGATGAGCTTGCCGTTGCCGACGGTGACTTTGACGGGAGTGTTGATTCCGACGTTGTGGGCGCCTTGCCCGGGGGTGATCACCATTCGGGCGTCGGAGGCTTCCTGGGCGGATGCCTGGCCCGTCGGCGCTTGCGATGCCGGGTGGTTACCGGTGCCGTTTTCGCCGGTGGCAGCGCTACTGGTGCCGCCGAGGGCGGTGAGGGCGACTACGCCGCCCAGTGCGCCGGCCGCAGCCACCAGGCCGGTGCGTCGTTTACGTGCAGTGATCAAACGCTACTCCCATGCCACTGGTCTTCGCTCCCTGGAGGTGGTTGCCCGCAGCGGGCAACCAGCTGTCAAACCACTTATAGGTGCTTATCCCTCCTGAAATGACCAATTTGTGGTGAAGGCCACGCCTCAGGTTCCGGCCCGGCTCTGTGACGCCGCTCCGGACCGGCAGGTCAGCGTGGCCCCTGGCCGCCGACGATCCGCCGAGGAGGAGCGTGCGAAGGCTCACCGGCCTTGCCGGTGACGAGTGCGACGCCCAGTTGGCGCCGCTGGCGCGGAGCATCCGAAGCCGTGCAGGCGGCCGCCATCGAGCATGCCGAAGCCGCCGAGGCGAGTCGATACCAAGTGGAACAGGCTGAAGAAGGCCGTTCGGCACGGCCAGGAAGACCCGGCCGTCGAACAGCTGCGGGTGCCGAAAACCTTATCCATGGCCTGTGACCGGCGCGTTCTCGTGAATGGCCACCGGTTGCCAGAATGGGTGGGTCAGGCTGATGGATCGTGCTGCTGCGACTGCCCTACCTCGCCGTCGTGAGCGTGTTCGCCTTCATCCGTCTGCTACCGATGAGCGACGCGGACAAGGACATCGAGATCCTGACGCTGCGCCACCAGTTGGCGGACCTGCAGCGGCAGATCGACAGACCCGGAGTGCCCCCGGCGGACCGCGCTCTCCTGCCCGCGCTCCTGAACCGGGGTCCCCAGACCCAAGCTGCGACAGCTCCGGCTGATCGTCGCCCTGGAGACGATCCTGAGGTGGCACCGCGACCTCAGGAGCCGTCGCCACGCCGACCCCGCCCGCCGCAAGCAGGCCGCCAGATCGCCGACCCGCCGCCCCATCCAGGCTCTCCTTCGCGCCTGGCCCGGGAGAACAGCTCCTGGGGGTACGTACCGGCGCATCCACGGTGAACTCGCCGTGCTCGGCATCGAGGTCGCGCCCTCAACCGTCTGGGAGACCCTGCGGGCGCACGGGATCGAACCCGCTCCCGAACGCGGCCGCCAGACCTGGGCCGCCTTCCTGCGCGGCCAGGCCCACGCGATCCTGGCCTGCGACTTCTTCACGGCCGCCACCCTGAACGGCGCGACCGCGTACGTCTTCGCCGTCATCGAGCACGCCGACCGCCGTCGCGACAGCAAGTACACCCGGGCGTTCGATGCCGTCTTCGAGGCCGAGGGCGTCGAAATCCTCACCACCGGCATCCGCGTTCCCCGCATGAACTCGATCACGGAGCGCTGGGTGCAGACCTGGCGGCACGAACTCCTCGACCCGTACCTTGATCTGGAACCAGGCCCACCTGCTCCACGCGCTGAACGAGTTCGAGGCGTACTGCAACGGACATCGGCCGCACCGCACCTTGCACAGTGCGGCACCGCTTCGGCCGGCCCCCGAACCGATCACTGACCCGGACCGACCATTACCTCGACGTCCGCCGACGTGATCGACTCGGCGGCATCCTCCACGAGTACGCACACACAGCGTGACCCGCGAGGACGTAATAATCGGCACTCGCACCGCGCGGGCGTCCGCGACACGGACGCGGACGGCCAGGCGCGCAGCCGGCCGTACGCCAAGCCGGGCCCTGTCACCACGAAGCCCTCCGCGCCTGTTCAGGTCACACTCGACGGGGTGTTCGCACCCTGATCAAGGGCTGACCGAGTCCGGCCGGGTGCCGTCGCCGGTCTCCAGTGCGGTGACCAGCCGGTCCAGAGCCGGTAGCGCCTGGTGCAGCGCCGCCCGGTCGGCGTCGGACAGCTCCTCCACGACGCGGGTGAGGGCCGCGGTGCTGGCCCGGTCGTAGCGCTCCAGCAGGTGCAGGGCTTCCTCCGACGCGGTGAGCACCACAGTCCGTTGGTCGTGCTCGGGCCGGATCCGTTCCACCAGTCGTGCGGCGGACATCGCCCGGACCAGGTTGCTCACGGTGGACGGTGCCACCCGCACGCGCGTGGCCGCTGCGCCGGGGCTGAGACCCTCGGGTGAGGAGGACAGCGCCCGCAGCAGTTCGATCTGTGCCTCCGGCAGGTCGGGCAGTCCCTCGGCGTTGCGGGTGGCACGCAGGACGGCACGCCGCAGCGGTCCCAGAAGTCCGCCCAGCCCCGCCGCGACGCGGGCCGCCTCCGGTGTCCCGGGTGCACTGCGGTCACCCATCCCGTCCGCCGCTCTGTCTGTGTTGCGCATGCCCCATTGTGGACTACGTAGATAAAGTTTTGTGGCAAACGTATTTTGTGGCAAAGTGGTGTGTAGGGCGATGGCCCCGGACCGGCCGAACCGTACGCCGGCGGGTGACCGCTCGCAGCACAGCAGGGAGAACCACCATGACCACCGTGCACGACACCCCTACGACCGTCGAGAGCCCCGTCCCGCCGCAGGATCTGTCCGGCATCGTCGGGCACCGGTTCATCTACACGTACGCGAACGGCTGGCAGTACGAGATGTACGTGAAGAACGCCACGACCATCGACTACCGCATCCACTCCGGGATGGTCGGCGGCCGCTGGGTGAAGGACCAGGAGGTCGACTTGGTGCGGCTCGCCGACGACGTCTACAAGGTGTCCTGGAACGAACCGACCGGCACCTCAGTCGTCGTCAACGTGCTGCCTCGTCTGCGGGTCCTGCACGGCACCATCTTCTTTCCGCAGTGGATCGAGCAGGACGGCAGCAAGACGGTGCTCTACCAGAACGACCACCTGGAGGAGATGCGCGCCTACCGGGACGCCGGCCCCATCTATCCGATCTACGTCGTCCCGGAGTTCGCCCGCATCACCCTGTTCGAGTACGTCGGCGAGAACGATGAGAGCGTCGTCGCGGTGGGCCCCGAGGACCTGCCCCGAGGCTTCGCCGACCGCACCGACTGAAAGGCGGCGGCATCACCCCGCCGCCTCCCGTGGCGATTGCCCCGCGGGGTCGCGGTGCCGGTCTCAGCGAGTGCGCGCCAGACCTCCCCGAGGACCAGACCGGCGCAGACCTCCCTTTCATAGAAGCCGTTGTCTTTCCGAGAGACGGGTTCGTTTCCGCTGGTCAGGTGTAGGTGCGGTGTTCCGGTGGCAGGGACGGGGTGTCGTGTCGTCTCTCCGGTGGAGGTGTCGGGATGCC
>NZ_JBFACU010000063.1:0-22731 GCF_040641015.1 Streptomyces sp. NPDC021356
GGCTGCGTGGTGTGCAGGGCCTCGGCGGCACGGCCGAAGTGCTGGTGCTCGGCGACCACCGTGAAGCACTGCACCAGCCGGAGGTCGAGGTCCACGGGTGCGGGGAAACGTTCGGACACCACCCCACTCTAACTGGCCTTATGCGCAGATCGTATTACATAAGACGGAACAATCATTGGACTGCGCGCTCGTCGCGGCCGCACCGTGGTGACCATGACATCGGACAGCGTGACACCGTTTCGTATCCACATCCCGGACAGTGCCCTGGAGGATCTGAAGGACCGGCTCCACCGGGTACGCCTCCCCAGCCGGGAGACGGCACCGGACAACAGCCAGGGAGTGCAGCGGGAGCGCCTTGAGGAGCTGCTGGAGTACTGGGCCACCGGATACGACTGGCGCGCTCTGGAGCGGCGGCTCAACGACCTGGGCCAATTCCGCACGACCATCGACGGTCTCGGCCTCCACTTCATGCACGTACGCTCGCCCCGCCCCGACGCCACCCCCCTGTTGCTGCTGCACGGATGGCCGGGCTCGTTCCTGGAGTTCCTCGGGACCGTCGGCCCGCTCACCGAGCACGGCTTCCACCTCGTCGTCCCCTCGATGCCCGGCTACGGCTTCTCCGACCAGCCCGCCTCGACAGGCTGGGAACCGGACCGGATCGCCCGCGCGTACGGCGTGCTCATGCGGCGCCTCGGCTATGACTCCTACCTGGCCCAGGGAGGAGACTGGGGCGGTGTCGTCGCCACCCGCATGGGGGCGCAGCGGCCGCCGGGCCTGCGTGCGATCCACGTCAACTTCCCCGAATTCCTCGCCGCACCACCGGTCGGCGGCGACGCCCCGACCCTGGAGGAGAAGGCCGCACTCGAACAGGGCAGCCGCTTCCTCGCCGTCCACTCCGGATACCACGTCGTGCAGCGCACCCGGCCGCAGACCATCGGCTACGCCCTGACCGACTCCCCGGCCGGGCAGGCCGCCTGGATCTACGAGAAGTTCCTCGACTGGGCCCGGCCCGACGCCCTCACCCCCGACGAGATCCTCGACCACATCTCCCTGTACTGGTTCACCGGCACCGCTGCCTCCTCCGCCCGCCTGTACTGGGAGTACGCCCGGCAGCCGCTCGCCCTGACCGAGCTGGATCTTCCCGTCGGGGTCAGCGTCTTCCCGGACGAACTGACGCGTACCCCGCGCATCTGGGCCGAGCGCGCCTATCACGACCTGCGCTACTTCAACGACGACATCCCCGCGGGCGGCCACTTCGCCGCCCTGGAGCAACCCGAGCTGTTCGCCGAGGAGATCGTCAGGTTCGCGCGGACGGTGGCCGCGTGAAGACGGCCGTGACCACCGGGGGCACGGACGGTACCGGGCACGGCCTCGCCCCCATCCACCTTCAGCGCGGGGGCCGGGCCGTGGTCGTCGGGACCGGCCAGGCCAAGGCCGGGCCCGGCGCCTGGGTCATCCAGACCGACCTGGAACTCATCGACGGCAACGGGCGGCTGACCGACCCGCTCTCCGCCGGCCTCGACACGATCGACGTCCTCCGCCGGGGTGCCCCGCTCCAGCGCTCCACACGCCCGGACACCGCCGACGGCGTGGAGTCCGGCTTCACGCTGACCCACCTCAGCCGTTTCCTGGGCAGCCACGGCCTGGCCGGCCTACTCGGCCGCGCCGCCGATCCGGTCGCGCTCGACCTCGGCGGCGCCGGACCCGTCGGCTCCCACCTCGGCGCCCCTGCACGACGGCTCCACGACTGCACCCGGGAGGTGCTCGCCCGATGAAGTGGGTCAGCTACCGCTCCGCCGACGGCTCCCCACGCTGCGGCGTGGTGCACGACACCGAGATCCACAGCGTGGACATGAGCCTGTTGGAGCTGCTACGCGCCGAAGGCGGCCTGCAGGCCGCCGCAACCAGGGAACCGAACGAGATCGTCGAGCTGGCCACAGCCGACCTGCTGGCGCCGATACCGGTGCCTCCGGCGGTCCGCAACTTCGCCGCGTTCGAACGCCACATCAGCAACGCGGGTCAGGCAGCCGTCGGCGACGGCACGGTCAGCCCGGTCTGGTACGAGTATCCGCTCTTCTACTTCTCCAACCCGGCGGCGATCAAGGGACCGTACGACGAGGTCCCCATCGCCCCGGGCGCTCAGTCGTGGGACTACGAGGTCGAGGTCGCCGCGGTGATCGCCGGTGACTGCTCGGACCTCGACGCAGCCACGGCGGAGAACCACATCGCCGGCTACCTGGTCTACTGCGACTGGAGCGCACGCGACATCTCCGCGAGCGAGATGGGGTTCGTGTACGGGCCGTCCAAGAGCAAAGACGCCTCGACCAGCCTGGGCCCGTTCCTCGTCACCCCCGACGAACTGGAGCCCTACCGCTCGCACAAGGGCTATGCGCTGCGGATGGACGGGTACGTCAACGACGAGCATTACGGCGGCGGCAGCTGGAACGAGATCCACTGGTCGTTCGGCGAGATGCTGGCGCACGCGTCGCGCGGCACCACGCTGCGAGCCGGTGACATCCTCGCCAGCGGCCCTGTGGGCACCGGCTGCATCCAGGAGTTGTCCGGCCACCGCCCCTACCTGGCACCGGGAGACACGGTCCGGATCGAAGTGCAGGAACTCGGCGCGATCTCCGCACGGATCACCGCCCCAGAGCCGCCCTGACTCACCGCACGCACCAAAGACGATCTCGATCTTCCCAGTCGCCAGGAGACCACGACGATGCATCCCGCCAGCAGCCTCGACAGCAAGGCGGGCGCGGGTGTCAGTGATCATGAAGTTGCAACGCTCTGTGGGCACTGGGGAGACCTGTGCCCGTCCGCTGACCGCCCTTCTGTCAGACCAATTCGCGGCGCTGCTGCCCGAGCGCCCCTTGGTCGATCCAGCCCACGCGCTGGGAAACGCCGTCGCGGCCTTCGGGGGGGGCGACGACGTTTCGTCACGGTGCCGTGGGGTTAGCGGCCGATCTTGTCCAGCTCGGCGAGATCGTCGTCGGAGAGCTGGAGTCCCGCGCCCCCGACGTTCTCGCGCAGGTGTGCCACCGACGAGGTGCCGGGGATCAGCAGGATGTTCGGCGACCGCTGCAGCAGCCAGGCCAGGGCGACCGACATCGGCGTTGCGTCCAGCCGGGTGGCCACGGCCGTGAGGGCCGAGGACTGCAGCGGGCTGAAACCGCCGAGCGGGAAGAAGGGCACGTAGGCGATGCCCTGCTCGGCGAGCTCGTCGATCAGCTCGTCGTCCTGGCGGTGGGCGAGGTTGTACATGTTCTGCACACACACGATCGGCGCAATCGCCTGTGCCTCGGCGACCTGTTCCGCCGTCGCGTTGCTCACGCCGAGGTGCCGGATTAGGCCCTGCTGCTGGAGTTCGACGAGTGTTTCGAACGCCTCGGCGAGCGGGCCGGGCTGGGGTCCCTGTGCATCGCCGAGCCGGAGGTTGACCACATCCAGCGTCTCGAGACCGAGGTTCTCCAGGTTCTCCTGGACGGCCCGGCGCAGGTCTTCCGGCGTGCGTGCCGGGGGCCAGCCTCCCTCCTCGTCCCGGGTCGCGCCGACCTTGGTCACGATGTGCAGCGAGTCGGAGTACGGGTGCAGCGCTTCGCGGATCAGCTGGTTGGTGATGTGCGGCCCGTAGGCGTCGGCGGTGTCGATGTGGGTGATGCCGAGGCCGACGGCCTCGCGGAGAACGGCGAGTGCTCCGTCGCGGTCGGCGGGCGGGCCCATGACCCATGGGCCCGCGAGCTGCATGGCGCCATAGCCGAACCGGGTGACGGACAGGTCACCCAGGGTCCAGTTGCCGCCGGGAAGCGATGCGGAGGGGGTGCTCATGGTGTGCCTTTCATGTCGAGCCAGGGGCTGGTGCCTGACGGCTCCTTGCACCACTATTTGTGTGTAGCTTCATTTCAGGAAGTAGGCACTTCGAAGTGCGTAAGGCACCCGAGGGTGAGAGGAACGGTCCATGGCAACGTTGACGGCAGCCCAGCAGAGGGCACAGGCCAAGGCGGAGTACGACGCCTTCGTGGCGCAATGTCCCAGTCGCAAGCTGCTGGACCGGATCTCCGACAAGTGGGTCACGCTGATCCTGGCCGCGCTCGGCAGCGACAGCGCGCATCAGCCCGGCGCCGACTGCGGTGGCGAGCCCCGGGTGATGCGCTACTCGGAGCTGCAGCGTCTGTTGGCCGGCGTCAGCCAGAAGATGCTCACCCAGACGCTGCGCTCCCTGGAGCGCGACGGCCTGGTGTCCCGCACCGTGACGCCGACCGTGCCGGTCACGGTCTCCTACGAGCTGACCGATCTCGGCCTGTCGCTGTACGAGATGATGCGCGACCTCAAGGCCTGGGCCGAGGTGCACATGGACGATGTGCTTGCCAACCGCGAGACCTACGACACCCGCGTCGCCTGAACCATCAGGGCAAGACGTGGCCTGGTGCCCGTTTCGGGCACTGGCTTGGATACTCATGGGCGTCGCTTGGGGCGGTCGTCCCAGCGGTGGGTGGTCCAGGCCCGGCGGATCAGGCTACGAACGGTGATGATCGTGTCGGTGAGGTCGAAGAAGGCCTCGATGACGGTCGCGCGGCGCTCGTAGCAGCGGGCGAGGCGGTGAAAGGCGTTCTGCCAGGCGTGCGTGCGCTCGACGTGCCACCGCCGGCTCGCCTGGATCGGCGCTTTCTCACCCTTGTGCGCGATGCGGCCGCGCAGGTTGCGGGCGGCCAGTTCGGTGCGGGTCTTGTCCGAGTCATAGCCGGCATCCAGGTGCACGGTGATGTCGTCGGGTAGCGGCCCCAGGTCCTGCAGTAGGTCCAGGGTCGGAGCGAGCAGCGGGGAGTCGTGGCGGTTCGCTCCGGCGAGGACGCGGCCGAGCGGAATCCCGTAACCATCTGAAGGTCCCCTCGTAGCGTGTAGTCCGTGACAGCAGGGGATGTTGGTTGTCATGGCGGAGAAGCGTCGCCCCATCAGCGGGTGCTGCCCGAAGGTCTTCTTCCACGTCGCGGCCGCATCCCCCGGCCAACGTCCACACGCATTCGCGGACTTCAGCCCGAGCCTGCCGCAGCGCGGTCAGCGCGCGCTTCCCGCCTGCTGCCAGCGTGTCGATCAGCCGGGAGACCGTGGGATCAGAGGCCACCGGCCCGAACACTGCCGGCTCGGCCCGCAGCATGCCCACATCGGCCAGGCAGTCTCCGCCCAGCGCGACCGCGAGCGCCACGTCCAGCAGGACCTTGCCCGGATCACGAACCGCTCGAGCCTTCCGCCACGGCTCAAGCGCCGCTGATATCGCCGTATCCAGACCGGTCTTGCGGACCGTCTCCACCAGCAGCACACCACCGGCCTGCGAAACCACCCCGCGACCGCCGCCCTCGACGCGGACACGCGGGTAGGACCCGATACGCTTCTTCACCTGGAAAGTGCTTCTTTCATGCGACGACCTGGACCCTAGACAAGTCCCATCGTTGCAGGTCAGGAGCACTCTCCGCGTTTTTGATCACCCACTGGACGCCCTGCCCCGTGAAAGCGCGAGGCTAAGGCGCTGGTTCCGGAAGCGCCAGCAGGGTTCGTGGGAGCGACTGCGCCTGGCAGGCTCGCCACGCAAACACACTTCTCGCGGCCCCCACCTGTGAGCGGCGGCGCCAGTAGTACGATCCGTGCCATGCGTCGCCTTTGTGACTAGTCAGCGGTTGTTCCACAGCCACTTCTCGGGCTCTGGAGCACATACGACGTCATTTCCGTCGTTCGTCCCGGTCATCGTCCGGGACGTCATCACCGCTGGAGTCACCGGTGTTGTTCGTACGCCGCCGCTCTCACGGAAGTCTCGTCGCGCTGCTGCGTGACAACGCGGACTTCCGACGCCTCTTCTGCGCTTCCGCGCTCAGCCTGACCGGAGACTGGTTCGCCTTCGTCGCCCTGAGCAGCTTCGTCTACCACCGCACGGGCTCGCCGGGCTGGACGGCGCTGCTGTTCGCCGTCGACTCCCTCCCCGGGGTTCTGCTGCTGCCGCTGGTCGGTCCGCTCACCGACCGGTTCGACCGGCAACGTCTGCGGATCGCGTGCGACCTGGGAGCGATCATGCCGGTCGTCGGGTTGCTGGCCGCCTTTCACACAGGCTCCGTCCCACTGGTCATGGGTTGCCTGGCTGTGTTGTCGGTGTCTGCCACCATTGCGGGTCCGATCCCGGAGGCAGCTCTGCCGAACCTCGTCACCACTGGCGAACTCCCGTCGGCCCAGACCGCGCTCGGCAGCCTGTACTCGGCGGCCCTGCTCGTAGGGGCCGGGCTGGGAGGCGTGGTCACAGCCGCATGGGGCACCTCGGCCACTCTCCTCATCGACGGGGCGTCCTTTGCCGTCTCGGCGTTGCTCATCGTGAGGATCAAGCGGCCGTTCTCCAAGGCGATGACGACCGGCCGCATCCGGATACTGGCCGACACGGCCGAACTCTGGACCTTCGTACGGACCACTCCGGTGGTGGCCGCCTTCCTCTGGCTGACCATGGGGCTGCGCCTCTGCTACGGCATGGTCGGCCTGCTGCCGGTCTATGCCCTCGACCGCTTCCACGTCGGTGGCACCGGCGTCGGCCTCCTGTACCTGGCACAAGGGTTCGGAGCCATGCTCGGGCCCTTCCTGGGCAGACGGCTCACCGCCGGGTCGGTGCGCCGACGGCTGTACGTGGCCGGAGCCGCCCTGGTGCTCTTCGGCCTCGGATACCTTGCGCTGGCCCACATCGCGAGCCTCGGCCCGGGCATGGCCGCAGCCCTGATCGGCCATATAGGAGTCGGCGCGTGCGCGAACCTCGCCGTCAACAGTCTCCAGGTCGCGACTCCAGACCACATCCGCGGGCGTGTCATGGTGCTCGTCTTCGGCCTCTCCTCCGCGTTCCAAGGCGTGTCATCCCTGACCGTGGCGCCCCTGGCCGTCGCCATCGGCATGCCCGATGCCACCAGCCTCCTCGCTCTGTTCGCCATCGCCTACGGCATCACCTGGTCGATCGGCGTATCACGCATGAGGCAAGAGCAGAAGGCCACCGCACTGGACACGACCGAGGCACACGCCGCCGACCCGGCGCTCTGAGGAGGGGATCACTCTTGTGATGACGGCGGAAGCAGGCGCAGGGGGAGCGATCTTCGGCAGGTAGGCGGGTTCGTCGGCGACTTGCGGCGCCGGGGCGACGGGTTCCGGGGCGGCACGGAACTGGTCGCTCACCATGGCGTCGGCACGGTCCTGGCGCAGCAGCGCGATGTACGCCTCCAACGCGCGGTCGAGGAGCTCGGTCTCGTCACGGGGCTCGCCGAGCCGGGCCCGGGTCTCCGGGTCCTCGAGGGCCGCGGCGGGCAGCCACAGGTGGTTGGCCGTCCTGGCTCGGGTGATGCCGGGGTAGAGGGCGTACGCGTTCGCGCCCAGCCCGTAGACGAGGGCGGTGTCGGTGGTCAGGCCCTGGGAGGCGGCGATGGTCATCGCGTAGCCCAGGGAGAGGGCTCCGGCGGTGATCTGGCCGGGACTCAACCACGCTTGGGCGGTGCGGGCCTTGCCGTCGCTGTTCTTGCGCCGCCAGGTGATCTGGGCTCGGTGGTCGTCGGCGATGTCGGTGACCACGGCTCGGTAGCCGTTGAGGACGTCGGGCCCGGTGCCGCGGCGGGAGCGGTAGTCGTTGGCGCGTACGCGCACGACGTCGCCGACGGCGAGGGTGAGAGCGTCGCCGCCGGGCAGGGCGTAGCGGTGGGCGCGGCCGAGTTCGCCGGCGGCCCGGCGCAGGGCTTGGGCGCCGGTGTTCAGCAGTGCGGCGTCGTGGTTGCGTGCGGCCAGTACGACGAGGTTGTCGAGCATGTCGTGTGCGTCGTCGTAACGGGTGCGAGTCTGGTTCCAGGCGGTGAGGATGCCGCGGCGGGCGTCGTCGGCGCTGTCGGTGGCGTGGATGCGACCGCGGTCGGCGAACAGGTTCAGGGCCTGATCTCGGGCGCCGGTGCGCCAGACCTGGAGGGCGGCCCGTTCTCCCGCGTCCCTCTGGCGCCGGTCGACGGCGAGCGTCTCACCGCTGACCAGACGATGGACTTCGGCGAAGCCGCCGCCGGGGCCGATCGCCTGCAGCTGCTGCGGGTCGCCGATCGCGATGATCTTGGTGCCGGTGCGGGCGGCCTCAGTGAGCAGCACCGCCATGGAGCGGTCGTCCGTCATCGCCGCCTCGTCCAGAACCAGCACGTCGAGGCCCGCGAGGCCGGCGCCGTCGTGGATGCACTGCAGCCAGGCTGCGATGGTGCGGCAGGGGATGCCGGAACCCTCCTGCAGGTTCTGTGCGGCGATCGCGGAGAGGGAGGCGCCGGCGTAGGTCGGGCCGGTCGCGTCCCAGCCGATCCGGCAGGCCTCCATCAGGCTCGTCTTGCCCGATCCGGCGACGCCGATGACGGCGTCCCCGCCGTGCCCGGCTGTCAGCAGCCGCTCCACCACGCGACGCTGCTCGGCGGCCAGCTCGAAGCCGACGGCCACCCCGAACACCGAGACGGCGACGGCCGCCTGATCCGGGCTCAGGCGGGCGGAGCCGTCGGCATAGCGGGCCCGAGCCTGGTCCACGATGGTCTGCTCGGCCCGCAGGATGTCGAGGGGGATGTACCGCGCGGCGTGCGCCGTCAGCTGCGATCCGCGCGGCGGCAGCGCCCTGACGTACTCCCTGAACGGCGAGCACGCGCTCAGCCAGGCCTTCCAGCTCGGACGTCTCGAGGCCGAAGGGACAGGCGTCGGCGACCCGTGCGAGCAACTTCGCCTGGCTGAACTCCTTGTCGGATGCGGTCAGTCCGTGCAGCGGGTGGAAGACCTCGGCGGCGATCTGCTCGGGTGAGGGGGTGCGCGGGCCGTCGGGACCGGCCGCGACGAGCGGCCCGTCGGGGCCGGGCGGCCCAGGTGCGGCGGCCGCGACCATCGCGTCGATGTCGTAGCCGAGGTCCTCTGCGCGTTGCCGCCGTCCGGTGCGCAGGTCGAGGACGCCGGTGTCGTGCTTGGCGTAGCGGGTCGCGGCCGGCACCCGCAGCTTCTCCGCACGGCCTGCGTAGGCGCCCGCGATGGCGTCGACCTGGGCGGAGCGGCGGGAGTAGTGGTCGCGCAGCGGCTCGGGGGTGCCCTCGACCTCCCAGGCGCCGGTGCGCGGCGAGCGGGCGTGACGCATGCCGAACGGCTCGTGGGCCAGCGCGCGCACCCGGCCCTTGAACAGGGCGTCGAACGCGCGGGCGTGCCGGTGCAACCCGGAGGTCGGCATCGGCATGTCCTCCGAGACGCCGAAAGTGCTGGCCATGGAAGTGGTCCAGGCGTCCGACGTCGTCATCACCATGGGCTGCGGCGACACCTGCCCCGTCTTCCCCGGCAAGAAGTACCTCGACTGGAAACTCGACGACCCGGCCGGACAGGGAGTCGAGGCGGTCCGCCCGATCCGGGACGAGATCGAAAAGCGCGTCCGCGTCCTTCTCACCGAAGTCCACCCGCACTGACTCTTCCTGTGGCGGAACGACTGGCGCTGACATGGAGATGCCAGTGCACTCCGCCATGAGGGAAGGCATCGAGACCATCGCGGCCCTGCTCGGCATCTCGGTGGGCACCCTCTGCAACCACGTCCCCGACCTCGAAGAGCTTGGGCCTCTCGCGTCCCACGCCAACTCGAAAGCGGTCAGCGGTAGTCATCGGCCTGCCGGTGTGCCGTCCTGCCTGTTACTGGACCAGGGACTTCCCCCCTCGGTGGATACGTCGCGCAGGCCGAGCCGCAGGTGCTCGACGTGGAAGAGAGCCTGGTCCAGGAGCTCGGCGACGTGGTTGTCGTAGAGGGCGTAGACGATGGAACGGCCCCGCCGTTCTCCGGTGACGAGCCCGAGGTTGCGCAGCAGGCGCAGCTGGTGGGAGCAGGCGGAGGCTTCCATGCCCACGGCTTCGGCGAGGTCGCCGACCGCACAGGGGCCTTCCTGGAGGCGGGCCAGGATGTACAGCCGCGAAGGAGTCGCCAGGGCCTGGAGGGTGGCGGCAACGTCGGTGGCCCCCGCCGCGTCCAGGCGCTCGCGGGGGGTGGCGTGGTTCTTGTCGTCGGCTCCGTGACCCATGCCGCCCATCCTACCGGGAACACCTGAAGACCTGTTCAGATATTCCTGTACGGTGGATGTGTAGCCGTCTGCCGCCCTGAAGGGTTGTTTTGTCATGCCTTCCGACCTGCTCCAGCGGCCCGAACGGGCAGCTCCGGTCGCCTCGCGTACGGCGCCGAAGCGGCGTACCCGGGTGTTCGCACTGGCCGAGGCGCGCTGGGCCGCCGCGGCGCTGGTGCTGTTCCTGATCGCGCTGCCGCTCCAGCTGACCGGCGCACCCGCCTGGTCGTGGGGCCCTCTCTACGCCGCCGCCTACGTCACCGGCGGGTGGGAACCGGCCTGGGCCGGGCTGACGGCGCTGCGGAACAAGACCCTGGATGTCGACCTGCTGATGATCGTGGCCGCGATCGGCGCGGCCTCGATCGGGCAGGTGATGGACGGCGCGCTGCTGATCGTCATCTTCGCGACCTCCGGCGCGCTGGAGGCGCTGGCCACCGCGCGTACCCAGGACGCGGTGCGCGGTCTGCTCGACCTCGCGCCCACCACGGCCACCCGCCTGGCCGACGACGGGAGCGAGGAGAGCATCGCCACTGCCGAGCTGGTGGTCGGGGACACCATCCTGGTCCGCCCCGGCGAGCGGGTCGGCGCGGACGGCCGGGTCCTGGAGGGGACCAGCGAGGTGGACCAGGCCACCATCACCGGGGAGCCGCTGCCGGTCGCGAAGGAGACCGGGGACGAGGTCTTCGCCGGCACCCTCAACGGCACCGGTGCCCTGCGGGTCAAGGTCGAGCGGGATGCCTCCGACTCGGTGATCGCCCGGATCGTGGCCATGGTCGAGGAAGCCTCCGAGACTAAGGCGCCCACCCAGCTGTTCATCGAGAAGGTCGAGCAGCGCTACAGCCTGGGCATGGTCTTCGCGACCCTGGCGGTCTTCCTGGTCCCCCTCGCGTTCGGTGCGGACCTGACCGCCTCGCTGCTGCGGGCGATGACCTTCATGATCGTGGCGTCGCCGTGCGCGGTGGTCCTGGCGACGATGCCGCCGCTGCTCTCGGCCATCGCCAACGCCGGACGCCACGGCGTCCTGGTGAAGTCCGCCGTCGTCATGGAGCGTCTCGGGCAGGGCGACGCGGTCGCCCTCGACAAGACCGGCACCCTTACCGAGGGCACCCCCCGCGTCACCGACATCCGCCCCCTGGGCGGCTCCGGGCTGGACCAGGACACCCTGATGGCGCTGGCGGCCGCCGCCGAGCACCCCAGCGAACACCCCCTGGCCCGCGCCGTTGTCGACGCCGCCCGCACCCGCGGCCTGACGATCGCCGACACGCAGCACTTCACCTCCACTCCCGGCGTCGGTGTCACCGCCACCGTCGACGGCCACACGGTCGCGGTCGGCGCACCCGCCCGCCTCCTCGACGGCAACGACGACACCGACTCGGCCCGCGCCGCCGAGGCCGCGGCCGACCTGGAGGACGGCGGCCGCACGGCCGTCCTGGTCCTGCGCGACGGCGTCCCCGTCGGGATGCTGGGCATCGCCGACCGGCTTCGCCCCGATGCTGCCGCGACCGTCGCCGCCCTGACCACGCTGACCGGCAGCACCCCGGTGCTGGTGACGGGCGACAACCCCCGCGCCGCCGCCCGCCTGGCCGCCGAGGTCGGCATCACCGGCGACGGGGTCCATGCTGGTCTCCTGCCCGAGGACAAGGTCGAAGCCGTACGGCGTCTGGAGGCGCGGGGGCGTAAGGTGCTGGTCATCGGCGATGGTGTCAACGACGCCCCCGCTCTGGCCGCCGCCCACACCGGCATCGCGATGGGCCGGGCCGGCTCCGACCTCGCTCTGGAGACCGCCGACGCCGTCATCGTCCGCGACGAACTCGCCACCGTCCCCACCGTGATCGCGCTCTCGCGGGCGGCCCGCCGCCTGGTGGTGCAGAACCTGGTCATCGCCACGGTGTTCGTCTCCGGCCTGGTCATCTGGGACCTGGCGGGCCACCTGCCGCTGCCACTCGGCGTCCTCGGCCACGAGGGCTCGACCGTCATCGTCGGCCTCAACGGACTCCGGCTGCTGCGCGACGCCGCCTGGAACCGCGCCACCAAGGACCTGCGGTGAGCCGCCGCACCAAGAAGGCCGCCCGCACGCCGGGGGCGGCCCGGCCCACCGTCACCGTCTGCCGCGGCTGCTGCTGCGGCACCCCGGCCAAAGTGCCGCACCTGGACCACGAAGCCCAGCTCACCGACCTACGCACCCAGCTGACAGGAGTCGCGATGGTCCGGCGCACCGACTGCCTCGATGCGTGCGAGCGCGCCAACGTCATCGTCATCCAGCCCTCCGCCGAAGGCCGCAAGGCCGGCGGACGCCCGGTCTGGCTCGGACAGGTCAACGACCCCGGCGCCGCTGCCGACATCACCACCTGGGTCAAGAACGGCGGCCCCGGCCTCGCCGAGGCACCCGACATCCTCGACCTGTACACGTTCAGCCCGTCCCGACGGGTCCGCCATGAACTCGAAGACTGATCATTCCGCCTGGCCGGGAGTCACTGACACTGCCCATGGCAGAACGACTGACATACCCGTGGCGGACGACAGAAGGGCGGTCCCCGTGACACTCGATCAGGAGGCCGTCCCCGTCCTTGGTGACGTGTGCCGGTGCGTGCCAAACGGCAGAAGCCCCCGGTCGCTGGGCGCGCGGTCGGGGGCTTCGGGGAGGTGTCGGGCGGTGGTGCCGTCACCGGTTTCGGTGTCGGAGCGGGGGCGGCCGCGGTCGTCGTGGGTCGGGCCGGGGTCCCGGACTGCGCCTTCTCGATGAACAGCTTCGCCAGCTTGTGCCCGTGCTGGCGGGGCCAGCGACGCACGATGCGCTCCTGGTCCTCCAGCCTGAACCCGTCCAGCTGGCTGCCGGTGAACACCCTGACGACTCGTCTGAGTCGGGGGGACTCTCGGAGCTGGCCACGATCGAGCGCTTCAGTATGCGGTCGACGGGGAGGCAGCAGAGGCTGCCGGACGGACCGGTGGCACAGGGAGGTGTACGAATGCCGGAGAAGAGCGTATGGGGCGACCACGCGGAGAGCCGGGTGGACAGGGCGTCCGAGCGAGAAGGTGAGGAAAAGCAGACCGACGCCATCGGACGGCATCGGCGTGGTCGGTCCGTCGGCCGCCACGAGCAGTTGGTGGCCACCACGGCCCCGCTCCCGCCATACGCTCAAGGCGAGCGGGGCCGATGGGTGGCTCTGTTCCGGGTGCTACTGGGCTCCCAGCTCGGCCAGCAGGGCCTTGTACTCGTCCGGGTGCTCGTCCCTCAGGACATCCATCCACACCCGAGCCCCCTGCATGAACGTCTCCGGCTTCATCTTCTGGTGGAGGTGGTGCACGCAGTAGAAGGCGTCGTCGTACGGGAGCTGCTTGGGCTGCTTGGGCTGCGCCGCTTCTGTTGTCGCTGCCCGGGGTTCTGCTGCGCTGGTGCGCGGTTCCGGGATGGACTCGGCAGCCTGCTCGCGCTCCGTGGACGGGACGGCTGGACCGGACGGGGAAGGAGCGGACGGGGACGGGGACGGAGCGGGCGGCGAAGCAGCGGGGTCGGCAGGCGCCTCCGGGATTATCACGCCGTGATAATCGGCCGGGCCTGCTGACCGGTCCACGACCTGCTGCGGTCGTGCCTCTGCCTTCCTGCGGGCTGCTTCCGCCCGTTCGTCCGCCTTGGCCTTCTGCTCCTCGGGGGACAGCTTGCCGAGGTTGCGGACGTGCTCCACCTTCCTCTCCCCGGTCACCAGGCCCTTCTGGAGTTCCGGGGTGAGCTTCAGCAAGGACAGCTTGCTGGAGATGGTGTTCTGCGGAATGCCCAGTCGCTTGGCGGCCTTGGTCTGGGAGCCGTAGTAGTCGACCAGGGTCTTCAGCGCGTGCGCCTCTTCGAGGTCGGTCATGTCGTCGCGGTGGTAGTTCGCGACGAACGCGGCCTCGAGAAGGGTTTCATCGGTGGCGACACGGCCGTTGTCGACGCGGACCGGGATGGTGGCCAACCCGACGCGGCGGGCGGCCTCGAGACGACGGTGGCCGTCGACGACGATGTACTGCGCTCCGTCGTCGAGGTCGTCCGCGCGGTCCGGCCGGTTGCGGAGGTAGGCCTCGACCGTGGCGACGGCGATGGGGATGATGATGCCGACCTCGCGGACGGTCTGCACCGTCTCGTCGAGGTTGCGCAGGTGGTTGCGCGGGTTGTCGGGGTTATCGCTGACAAGGGTGACCGGCAGCTCGGTGATGGCCGCCGTGGACGCCTCTTCGCCCGCGATGGTCTTGTCGATGAGGCTGCGGCGGGAGGACCGGGCGCCGAGAGCCGCGCCGAACGCCGGTGCCGATCCCAGGGTGTCGGCCTTGCTCAACGGGTCGCTCCCTTCGCTACTTGCCGCATGGCTTCCGCCTGGTCGCTGAGGGGGGCATAGCTCAGCAGCGGCATCCGCTTGCGCACCGCTTCACGCTGCTCCTTCAGGTCGCCGATGACGGCGAGGACCTTCGGGTCGCCGAGAGCCTTCCAGTTGTCCAGGGAGGACGTGGCGACGTAGCCGCGCCGGGAGTCGTACAGGTTCACGACCAGGCCGAGGTAGTCGACGTCGAGGGAGAGGTCCTCGCAGAGGTCTTCGATCTGCCGGGCCAGCATGCCGTAGGCCGTGGCCGACGAGTCCTCGGCGAGGACGGGGATGATCACGCCGGACACACCGGCGGTTTCGCCGCGGCGCCGGCGCCCGTAGTAGAGGGCGGCGTCCATGGCGATGCCGAGGCTGGGCGGGCAGTCGATGATGATGACGTCGTACTCGGCTTCCAGGGGGCGCAGGGCGAGCTCGAGGGCTGCCTCCTTCTGGAATCCGCGCTTCTGGGTCGCCACAACGGCGATCTTGGCGTCGAGGAGGAACCCGTCGAAGCAGGCGGGCAGGACATGCAGGCGCTTCTCGAACCGCGGATCCTCTATCACCACGACGAGGTCGCGCAGATCGCCCCCGCCTTCGCCGCACATGTGGGAAACCAGGCTGTTGTGGTTGGGCTCGATCTGGGGAACGCCGAGCTGCTCGCTGAGATGCCCCTGAGGGTCGAAGTCGACGATGAGGACCCGCTTGCCCGCCTCGGCGTAGGCCTGGCCGATGCCGGCGGAGATGGCTGTCTTGCCCACCCCGCCCTTCTGGTTGCCGACGATCTTCCGCTCGGGATCGGTTCCGCGGGCACCGTGCTGGGGGGAGGGGTTCGCGTCGAGCCAGTCACGGACCGACTGGGCAAGGCCCTGGGTGTAGGAGACACCGCGGTCGGTGCAGGTCTCCTTGAACTGCTCGTACAGGCCCGGCGGAAGCCAGGTGGAGAACGACTTGGCGCCGGCCGTGTCGACCTCTGTACCGGTGCCTGTGCTGTCGCGCCACTCGTTGATCGCCGCCTCGACGGCGTCCTGGATGTCCAGACTGAGCTCGGCTGCGCGGACCTTCAGTGCTTGCTGGAGCGCCGAGGGCAGCTTGGACGCTACCTTTTCCCGGTCTCCGTCGGGGTATGGAGAAGCCATGACGTCAGCATACTGACTCAACGGGAGATAGTGGCACCCGGTTTGCAAGTTCTGACATGGTTTCACCCGGCCGACGTCCTCCCGGGATTATCACGCCGTGATAATCGCCCCGGGGCGCACCAACGGGCCGGGCGCCAGGCTTCTCATGCGCATCACTCTCAAGGGCGTGCAGTAAGTTGCCTGCTATGACTGGACTCGATTCCACACCGAATCATTGTTCGGCGCCGTACTCCTCGAACCGCTGCGCCTCGGTGAACCAGTCGAATGCCGCCGCGCATGCCTCGGCGGTGTATCCGCGTCCTCCTCACTCGCACCTTCCGGCTGAGGGCCGCTCGTAGTCTGCCCGTGCGCGCCCGCCGGAGGTGCGGTACGGAGTAGAGGAGAGCGGGGTCCCGCAGTTGGCGACCGAGGCCGATGCCCAGGCGATTATCACGGCGTGATAATCGCCGACGCTCCGCTCTCTGCTACACCACCCCACAGGCAACGCGGACTCGGCTGCTGGTCGACCCGGGGGTTCTTGTGCGGGCAGAAAGCGTCAGACTCGCTCCGCGGCGGACGCTGCCGCGGTGGACGTCCACCGCGGAGCCCAACAGCACGACGCTCGCGTCATGGTCCAGCATGGCGCCGACGGGAACCAAGCGGTAGACTGCATTCCGAAACCTAGACACATTGAGGCCCCCGCTCCGGCGGGGGCCTCAATGGTTTCGGCTGGTTCTACGGACGGGACGTCCTCCGCCGCGACCGGCCGCGGGCCGTCGAGAGGTTCAGTACCTCCGCGGTTCCCTCGCCGGTGGTCTGGGCCGGCCTGGACTGGCCTGGCGAACTCCTGCGGCCCAGACGCTTCTCCCTCTTCTCCTGCTCGGCCTGGGCGACAGCGGCGTCATACCGTTCCTGGTAGTCGTCCACATCGAGGCGGTCAGCGGGGTCCAGTCTCCCGATGGCCTCCAAGTGCTCGGTGACGCTGCGCGCGCCGCTGATCATCGGGTTCAGAAGGTAGACACCCTTGGCCTGGCGGAAGACGAGCTTGGCAAGGATCAGTGCCTGCAGGCCTCGCCCGACCATGGAACGGTGTACATCCAAGGCTTCGGCCAGTTCCTCTTCCGTGACCAGGCAGAGCCCTCCTGGTTCCTGGGTCCCGAGGAGCCGGAAGAGCACCCGGTACGCGATCCCCGGCATCGCGGGCATGTACGCAAGGCCGTTGAACGTGCCGTATGTCAGCTCTGGCGGCTCCGGGTTCGCAGACGCTGCGGTCCTCATCTCACGCCTCCGGTTTCTTCTTCGTGCTCTTACGCTTGCGCGTCTTCGATGACGGTTCGGGCAGTTTCGCACCCGGAAGGGCCATGTCTCTGAATTCCTCCGGAACAGCTGTGTCAAGCACGAGTTCGTTCAGAAGGCTCAGTTGCTCCACCTGGACCTTGACCTTCTTGGCGGACGACCCTCGAACGGGTTTCTGGATCAAACGGTATCCCCCCCGCAGGGTCACCGCGGGCTGGAGCTGGAGGGACCCCTTCTTCGGCGAGTAGGCCAGGCCCAGCCGCTTCAGCTTGATCTGGGCCCGGGATACCTGAGCAGGGTCCATCTCCAGCTCGGCAGCGATCTCGGCCTGCTTGAGTTCGACTGCCCCTCCGACTTCCTGGCTCCCCATCATGTAGAGCAGCACGCACAGGGTGACGTTGTCGCCCCGGAAGTACCGGGCAGCCCAGCGCAGGAACTCCAGGCTGTCCTGGGCGAAGTACTTACCGATGAAGTCGCCGGCCGTGACGGGGGGTCTGACTTCCGCCGTGTGGCCGACGGGCAGCTCGACGAGGTTCTTCCTCGGCCCCAGGGCGCCGGCGTACGGACTGCTGAGGCTCGGCGCCCTGGGCGCGGACGAGCCGGGGACCCGGCGAGGGTCCCTCTGAGGCTGGGCGGGCATGACGCTATGTGCTCCTCAAGATCGAAACCTAGACGCGGAGCACACTAGTGATTGCGCATATAGATAGCAACGGCGCGATGTATCTGCGCGTTGGGCGTGTCGAACATGTCTTCAGAGTCATGTTCGCGACACTCGCGAACCCTGTCTCGGGATTGCGCACATAGGTCGCAATCAACCGGCGCACAGCCGCGAAACCTCCCGCGCGATTGCGCATCTAGGTCGCAATAAATCGGCGGAACTTGACTCCAGAGACAAGTTTCACGCCCTGAAAATGACTTGGGAGTCATGTTGCGAGGGCTCCTCACCCCCTCTGACCTGCAAGGATGTGACGCTCTCTAATCTCTATAAGTGCGGGTTGGTCTGGGCCTGGCCCCTGGCGAATCACCTTGGTACTTGCGTCGAGCGTCATGCACGGGCCACCACCAGCCGCTCACACGAAGCCTGCGGTAGCGGAGGTCCCCTGACCTACGTCGTCGCTCTCGTTCTCATCCTCAGCACCCAACTGCCCCTTCGGCCTCGACCACCGAAAGCCAGCCACAACGATGCCCGCAGCCGAAGCGGCAGGCGCGCGTATGTTTCCAGCAACTCGATCCGGTCCCAGCCACGCTTCTTCTGGTGAAGGGCGGCCTCAGGCCGACGACGAACGTGATGTGGCATCAGAAGCGCCCCCGGGGAACTGGTGTTGTCGGTGTAGGCAGGCCTCTGTGTGATTCACAGAATGTGAAGGCCTTCCAGCGCGAACGATCTCCCAGAACGCCTCGGGCTCCTCGGGCTCCTCGGGCGCCTCGGCAAGCCGACTCCCGTCGCTGGACCGGGCCGGGAGAGCGGCGGCCATCTCGGTCCTTGTGGATCGGCTGACCGTACGGCGATGTGTTGGTGCGCCCGGGTTCAACGTGCCGAAGTCGCGTCGAGCAAGCAGCGTGATGAGAGCCGGAGGCGGGCGGGAAGGCACCCTTGGGTGAGTCGCTCCGTAACCGGCACGGACGATTCGGGAAGCGAGGACGTACATGTCGTTTCAGGCGTACCTGGACAACATCGAGGACAAGACGGGCCTGACCCCCCGGCAATTCATCGAGCTGGCGAAGGAACGCGGCTTCGAGGGCCCGGAGCTGAAGGCGGGTCCGGTGCTGGAGTGGCTGAAGGATGACTACGGTCTGGGCCGCGGTCACGGGATGGCTCTGGTGCACGTGTTCAAGAACGGCGCGCAGATCTCCGCCAAGCACGTCGGCTCGGACGGGACGCACCGTGACGACTCCGACATGCTGTGGCTGGAGGGCAAGAACAACCGCCCGTGAGTCGCCACCGGGCCTCCTTGCGGTACCACGGAGACGCCGGCTCACCGTCGGGTGAGTCGGCGTCGCGCGCGTTTCAGCCGCCAGCTCACCGGTCGCTCGGGGTGGACGGGCGGCTGTCCGGGTGGACGACCGACCGCGTGACGGTGCGGACCTCGTGGCCGACGTCCTGACGCGGGCCGGAACCGGCCTCGAAGTCGTGGTTGTCGGCCTCGAGGATCTGCATGATTCCGCTCGTTCTCCTTGAGAGGTTGTCTCACAGGTGTGAGTTGGTTGCGGCATGATGTGGGGCTGTAGGGGTTGATCTGGCGCGCCGGCTGGTGCCGGGCGGGTCATGGGAGCTTGCCGCTCCGTTGTTGCCGGTGTTCAAGTCCCGTCCGCAGGGCGGCGTACAGCCCCGGTGGACGTGCGGGCGGCGTTCGCCGCGGGGGTGTACGTGCTGACCAGCGGCTGTGCCTGGCGGCACCTGCCGGGCGAGTTCGGGGTCTCGCCGGCCACCGCGCACCGCAGGTTCACGGCCTGGCTGAGGACACCGGCCGTGCCACGAGGACTCCGCATTCTGGGAGTTGGCCGAACCTTGCCCGGGCTCCGACGATGACAATGTCCCGTCGGAAACACGGTAGACAAGGACATAAACCGTGCCCCACATCGAGCTCACGAACGACCTTCCCGGCATCAGCGGGCTGTTCGCCCAGCGCCCGGACACCGCGGGCGTGCTGTCGCAGCTCGCCGAGACCTTGCTGCGCAGCGGCTCCTCGCCGCTGAGCCGGGGCGAGCGCGAACTGATAGGCGCCTACGTGTCCAGCTTGAACTGCACCGACTTCTGCGCCGGTTCGCACAGCGCGTTCGCGGCGGCACAGCTCGACGGCGGCGCCGAACTCGTCGCCGCCGTCCTCGCCGACCCGGACACGGCCCCGATACCGCCACTGCTGAGGGCCCTGCTGAGGGTGGCCGCCGAGGTGCAGGCGAAGGCGGCCCCGGTGTCCGACAAGGCGATAGCCGCCGCCCGCGCCGAGGGCGCCACCGACACCCACATCCACGACACGGTCCTGATCGCGGCCGCGTTCGCGATGTTCAACCGGTACGTCAACGGTCTGGCCACCGAGGTTCCGGCGGAACCGACGTTCTACGACGTGGCGGCCGA
Source organism: Streptomyces sp. NPDC021356 (assembly GCF_040641015.1). NCBI lineage: Bacteria > Bacillati > Actinomycetota > Actinomycetes > Kitasatosporales > Streptomycetaceae > Streptomyces > Streptomyces sp. NPDC021356. The sequence continues at coordinate 19,919 of NZ_JBFACU010000063.1, forward strand.
ACTCGTCGTCAACCACGGATACGAAGCCGCGCACTGACGGAGCGTCAGTGCGCGGCCCGAGGAGGATGACATGGCGTGGTCCACCGCGCACGTTCCCGGCCTGAGCGGCCGCACCGTCCTGGTCACCGGCGCATCGGGGGGCATCGGCCGGGAGACGGTCCGGGTGCTTGCCGCCCACGGGGCGCATGTCGTCCTCGCCTGCCGCAGCACGGAGCGGGGGCAGGAGGTGGCCGCGTGGGCCGGCGGCAGCACCGAGGTACTGGAGCTGGACCTGGCGTCGCTGGACTCGGTGCGCCGGGCGGCGGCGCGGGTGCGTGACCGGCACGGGCGCCTGGACCTGCTGGTGAACAACGCCGGCGTGATGTTCCCGTCGTACGGGCGTACGGCGGACGGCTTCGAGGCGCACTTCGGGGTCAACCACCTCGGTCACTTCGCGCTGACGGGGCTGCTGCTCGACCTGATGACAGCGGTGCCGGGCTCGCGGGTCGTCACGGTCGGGAGCCTCGCCCACCGGGCGGCCTTCGGCCGTCTCGATGCGGACCGTGCCCGGTCCGCATCGGGGCGTCGGTCGGTGACGGCGTACGGGCGTTCCAAACTGGCGAACCTGCTGTTCGCCCGGGAGCTGGAGCGCCGCCTGACCGCGGCCGGCGCCACCACCCTCTCGGTCGCCGCGCATCCGGGGCTGTCGCCGACCGCGCTGTGGCACGGTGACCCTCCTGCCCTGCTGCGGCCGGTGGTAGCGGCAGGGATGCGCTGGCTGGCGCAGCCGCCGGAGGCAGCTGCGCTGCCGTCGCTGCGGGCGGCGACGGCCCCCCGGGTGCCGGGCGACTATCTGGGGCCCGCGCGGCGGTTCGGGAGCCGTGGGGCGCCGGTGCCCGCACGGTCCAGCCGCGCGGCACGCGACACGGCGGCGCAGGCCCGGCTGTGGGAGCTGTCCGAGGAACTGACCGGTGTGCGCTACGACTTCCCGTTCGCGCCCGCGCCGGTGGAGCCGATCGTGGGCGTGTGCCCGGTCACGGGAGCCCGGGGCTGATCGCCGTGGCGGCCGGGGCGAGCATCGCGGCCGGTGTGGGCGCGGGCGTCGCCGGAGCGGGCCTGGCCGGCCGGTTCCGGCCGGTGGCGGCCTGGGCGTGGATGTGGCGGGACTTCGACGACGTGCTGCCGGACGTCGGCCCGGTGCGGGCCGAAGCGGCGCTGCCGGACCTGGCCCTCCTACTGCCGGAGTCCGACGGCGGATCCGGCGGAGGGGCCGGGGGACACCCGGTGCCGGGCTGGTTCCCGTGGCCGGGGACGGTGCGCGCGACGACGCCCGGAACGAGGGCGAGGGCTGTTGTTCCTCTGACTGCGGGCGATCCCTCCGGCGGTGGGGGCCCCGGCGGGCCGCGTGGCGGCGCGGGTGGGTGCCGACTTCTCGAAGCGTGCCGTGGTTCTTCCTCTGTGCTCGATACCTGTACGTGACCCTGGCGTGCGTGCGCGCGGACCTGCCGTGCCGCTCTGCAGCCACTTCCTTCCCGAAAGGCGATTTCGTCATGGTGCAGACAGCGCACCGGCCTGCCTCCTCCCCGTCCCGGAAGCGGGTGTCCGTGGACCCCCTTCCTGCGACGTCCTCGTTCTTCTTCAACGGCCACGCCCCGCGCCGCCGCGCGCTGGTCGCCGTGGTCAGCGCGCTGTTCGGCTTCGCGCTGACAGTGGTGTGGTCCGCGAAGTTCGTCGACCAGACGGTCGGCGACAACGTCGCGGACACCCTGCTCGGGCATGCCGCCAAGGGCACACCGATCGCGGGTGCCGCCGCGGGCCTGGCGTTCGCACTGGCCACCGGTGTCGCGGGGACGTTCACCGCGTGCAACGTGGCCGTGTTCAGCGCTCTGGCGCCGCTGACCGGCGGTCCTTCTACGTCCCGACGGGGCCGGATGGCCGCCGCGCTGCGTCCGCTGAGCCGGCTCGCCCTCGGCGCGGTCGTCGTGTCAGCCGTGTACGGGGCGGTGGTGGCCGTCGCCGGTACCGGCATGCCGCAGTTCGACGGAGGCCAGGGCGGCGGTGGCGGGTTCTCCGGGCGGCTGGTGCAGGCGATGGTGGTCTTCGGGCTGATCGGCCTGCTGATGACGTATCTCGGTGTGGCCTCGCTGGGCGTGGTGCGTGACCCGTTGGCGCGGGTGTCCCGGCGTTTCCCCGGCGCGCCGATGCTGCTCATGGGTGGCCTGGTCGGCGCCTTCCTCATCGGGCGTCCCTACCCGTTGTTCCGCCAGCTGTTCCACGACGCGGCCGAGAGCCACGACCCGTTCTACGGGCCCTCGCGTTCGGTTTGCAGTCGCTCGGCAACATCGTCGTCATGTCGGTGCTGTTCCTGCTGGTGACCGCTTTGTTCGGGGACCGGCTGCACCGCTGGACGGCGCGGCGCCCGAGCGGCGCGTCGGCGCTGATGGCGGCGAGTTTCCTGGCGGCGGGCGTGTTCCTGGTCCTGTACTGGGACGTGCGGATCCTGGCCGCCCGTGGCCTGATCTGGTACCCGCTGGCTCCCTGGGCGATGTGAGAGGACCGCGGGGAACCCGGTGCCGCCCGGCCGGGAGGCCTCCTCCGGCCGGGCCGCATGTCGTCCGTCGATGGGTCAGGTATTCGTGGCGGCGAGCTGCGGGTCGTCCAGGACGGGGACGATGTCGGCTCCTCTCGCGGGGGCCTTAAGCGAGGCCGGCCGCAGCGTGCAGGGCCGCGGCGCGGTCGGTGCGCTCCCAGGTGAAGTCGGGCAGCTCGCGGCCGAAGTGGCCGTAGGCGGCGGTCTGGGAGTAGATCGGGCGGAGCAGGTCGAGGTCGCGGAT
>NZ_JBFACU010000064.1:0-22432 GCF_040641015.1 Streptomyces sp. NPDC021356
ATCCAGAGTTCGTCAGGAACCAACCGCTGCGACAGACCAACACCCATGACACGGCATCATGCCGCATCAGCCTCAAACCACGTGAGACAAGCTCTTGCTGCAGTCCGCAAAATTCGACCATCGGGGCGAGTGGCGGGCCGTGGAGTAGCGCGCAAGCGGGCCTCCGGGGCGGTCGGCGTGACGTTCTTCAGGGCGGTGGCAGGGCGACGGTAGAGCGACGCCAAGGGTGACGTCAGAGTGCGAGCGTCGGCACGATGCCTACCGAATTTGCCGCAGTGGCAAGCGGGTTTGCCGTTTCTTGGGGGTGGGCGCACCATCCACACCATCGACACGGCTGGTCGGACCGCGGTGGTCGGGGCTGGCGCGGGGACGCGCCGCACGGGGGCATGCCGTCCCTGCCCGATCTGCGTCGGCCGTCGACCGGCCGTCGAACCGGTCGGGGTTTCCGGCCGGTGGTGATTCCTGACGGCGGTCGCGTGTGACCGCCGCCTTGGAGAGGAGAACGCTGTGTCCAGCAAGTGCTTCGACGATGACGGTGAGTTGACCGGGTACGACGGGTGGCGCCGGAGCCGGTGGGAGGAGATGGCGGGCCCGGACGGGAAGGCGGGCCGCATCGCCTATCGACTGATCACGGAACCAGGCCAGGAGTTTCCCGAGGTTCCGGGGCGGTGGACGTCCACCGGCTTCTCAGGGAGCCTGACGCTGACCGCGGCTCGTGCCGACGGCGTGTGGGCCGATGGCGACGCGGTCGACGGCACGGTGGAACTGACCGACGCCAGCCGCCTGTCCTTCCCCGATGGGCTGCGCGGCACCATCGAGGAACTGCGGGGAGCCCACGTCCTGGTCGTGTGGGACCCGGCCGCGCCGACTCTCGTCGGTCTGCGCGGGATCGAGGCGTGGCAGTGCGACCCGGCCTGGATCGTCGAGGCGGAGTACCGTCCGGCGGATGCCGGACGCCGCCTGGAGGTGACCCGGCGGACCAGCCCGAGTACGCAGGACGCCCTCCCGGCCCCGGGGGACTTCGTCTTCGATCTGCGCGGCGAGCGGCACACGCTCCGGGCGTTCGGCGTGGGCGGCGACGTCCTGCTGATCACGTTCACCGACGGCACCAGCGGCACGGACACGCCCGCCATGGGCCGGTGGCTGATCCTGTCCCAGCCCAAGGACGCCAAGGGCACGGTCCGTATCGACTTCAACCGCGCCGTTGTCCCCCACCACATGTTCTCGGCGGCCTTCCCCTGCCCCATGCCGCCCCGGGAGAACCACCTCCCCCTGCGTGTCGAGGCGGGAGAACGCGCCCCCGTCTTCGAAGAGAACGTGGCCGTTGGCACCACTACCCCCGCCGTCTGACCGCCCCCGCAACCAGCACGCCCCGAAAGGAAGAAACGATGACACACGACCAGGATCTTCGCGCAGCAGCAGTGCACTACCTCCGGCAGTGGGAGGCGCGGGACTACACCACGATGCGGTCCCTGTGCACCGACACCGCCACCGTGTGGCACAACGACGGAAGCGGCGACCAGCCGATCGACGAGAACATGGAACTGCTGAAGCAACTGGCCGCCGACGTCGAGAAACTTCGGTACGACATCGTGCGGCAGTTCCAGGACGGTGACGAAGTGCTCCAGCAGCAAGTACTCCACCTGACCATGACCGACGGGTCCCGCAGTGACGTGCACGCGGCGATGTACTTCCGGTTCGACGGCGACCTCATCGACCGCATCGAGGAGTACTTCAACGTCGTACCGCTCGACGCGTCCATGCCGTCGTCCGGCTCGTCCGGACAGCGCTGATCGCGGCCGCAAACCAGCGGCGGCCAGACCGGGCCGCCGCTGGTTTGCCTGGTCGGGCCGGCGCCGTCACCGGACACGATCACGCGCCGGCCACTATCTCATGAGCGTCTCCGTCGGTGGTGGTAAGGGGGTGAAGACCGCGGTCAAGTTCCCGCAGGGCTCCACCCTCGGACCCGCCCACAAGGGGACCGTCGGCTACGCCGCGAGCGTCGCGAAGAAGAAGCAGCTCACCAGCTCGGCCTCCTACCGGTTCACGTTCACCGAGCCCGGCTACACACCCGGGGGTTTCACCTACAACTCCGCCAAGTACCGCTGCGACGACACGTTCTGGGGCCCCACCAAGCGCACCAAGAACCCCGGCTGCGTCTTCCCGTCCTTCGCCCCCACCTTCACCCTCTCGCGCAGCGACCGGCAGGTGAGGCAGTCCGCCAGCCACATTTACGACGCCCAGCGCAAGATCACCGGCCACCCGGGCGCCTCCACCCCCCTGCACCGCATCACCGACGCCAAGACCATCGCCGCCCACCGCAAGGCCATGTGCGCCAAGGTCCACAACCCCAACCCCTCCAAGTACGACTGCGACGAGTACCCCTTCGCCGCCAGCAAGGAAGGCGGCAACCCCCGCCGCGGCAGCACCCGCATCATCTCCGCGGGAGACAACCGCAGCGCCGGCGCCCGCCTCGGCGGCTTCTACAAGAGCCAGCGCGTCCTGAACGGCGACGCCTACTACGTCCACATCAAGTAACACCACCCGCCAGCCGGCGCCTGCCACACTGACCCCAGGCACCACATGACCGGCAGGCATCGGCACAGCAGAGACGACGGGGGTTCTCCATGCCGCGCTCCACCTGGCCCCTCCTTCAGGGCCGCACCCGCCCTTTGAAGATGAAGGAGTGGGGCGACCTGACCGTCATGGACCCCGACACCGGCGCGCCCCGGCCGCACGGCCGCGGACTCCTGACCGCGGGCAAGGACTGGCTGCACATCGACGCTGGCAACGCCCTGGAGAACCCCGTCGTCACCCTCTACGCCGGAACCGACCCGGGAACGGAGAGCGGCTGGGACGAGGTCGAAGAGATCACCGTGCTCTCCACGACCGGCTTCCTTGCCCTGTGCGACAGCGGATACGCGCCGGTGCGCAAGGAGAACCTCGCCACCGCCGGGCCCGGTCCGTATCTGGTCCGCGTCCACGCCAGCGACCGCTCGACGGACGGCAGGAAGCCCCGCTTCCTCATCCAGGTCATCCCCGGCGATCGCACCGGCGCGGAACCCGGGCCGGCGGCCCCCACGATCGAGGAGGCCGCCGGCCCTCTCCTGGTCCGCACCTCTTACGATCAACCCGGCCCATGGGCGCGTCTGCTCCAGGCCCTCGAGCATGGTTCGGAGCACTACGAGTCGGTCACCGTCATCGACAATCCCCTCTATACAGGCTTCACGGCCGGTCAGCTCCAGGCACGGGTCGGCCGCGACGGCGAGGACTGGCCCGACAGCACCCTCCTCCTCATCGCCGACGAACAGGCCCTGGCCTCGGCGGAGTTTCCGTTGCTGGCGGTGAACAACCTGCCCGACGAGGACGACGCCCCGTTCAGGATCACCCTTGCGGCCGCCGGCTCCTTCACCGTCAACCTGGAGTTGGGGAACACGAGCTTCGGGGACTGGAGCCGCGGCGTGGACACCGACGGTGTCTATCGGAAACAGCACTACTGACACTCACAGGCAGGCCGGCAGATCATCCGAGGGCACCGTAAAGAGATCCCGCCCAGCCTGATGCCGCCGCCAGGACGACGGCCGCGGTGATCCGCTTGCCCACCGGCTCGCGGTGCACGGCGAGGCTCTGGCACACGGCCATCACGATCTCCAGGCCGTGCTGGCCGACCCGGCTCGGGTCCGGTGCCCCTGCACGAGCGGACCCGCGTCTGCCGGGTCTACGTTTCCAATGCCGCCGGGCTTCTTCCAGACGCCGGCGTCCGCGACCGCCTTGATGGAGCAGACCACCGCCTGCCAGGGCACTCCCAACGACGTCGCCGAAGCGCGATGCGGCGCCATGCACCTGACGCCCTGGCGGGGAGCCGGATTACCCGCTGGCGCCAAGGTGGGCCTGGCGGGTCTCGACGAGGCAGTGCCAGCGGTCGCGGACGGCTTCGGCCCCGTCGAGCCAGCACGCCGTAGAGGGGCCGGGTAGGGGCAGGCCGCCCATGTAGTGGGCGATGTCGGCGTAGTAGGCGTAGTCGCCCGTTCGGGCGAGTTCGTGCAGGCGGTCGATGGCGGCGCGGACCGTGTCCTGCTCGCCGAGGGCGGCGTGGTGGAAGGCCAGGGCCAGTTCCAGTACGGCTTCGGCCGCGGTGATGCCGGCATCGCGGGTCTCGGCGCGCAGATCGCGCGCGGCCTCGAGGCTCGACAGGGTGCCGGCAGGGTCGGCGTCCAGGAGGTCGGGCAGACGGGCGCAGTCGGCCAGGGCACGTCTGCCAGCTGTCCCCGACGACGACGCCCCGGCTCCAGCATTCGAGTGCTGGGGTCGGGGCGCCCTCACTACCCGCGGGCATACCTCTCAGGCGTTGCCCCACGCCTCGAAGAATCGCTTGCGGTCGTCCTTTGTCTCGTGCAGGCGGCGCCTGGCGAGCAGAACATGCCAGGCAGTGGTCTCGGCGTCACGCAGCCACAACTGCCCGAGGTAGCGGCCACCTGCTACGAGCGTGTCCTGGGCCAGTGCATCGCCGATCACCTTGATCACGGCGTCGCGCTGCTGGTCATCGAGTGCTGCGAGAAAGCTGAGCACACGGTCGGCAATGCCCGCTTCGTTCCCTTTGACCAGGCGGTCGAAGAACGGACCGCCCATATTGCCGGGGTCGATGTACAAGGCGGCTTCACCTCCCGCTTCTTCCATCGCACACCAGAACTTTTCGCCGTCGGGCGTGCCCGGCAGCGGGAGGACGGCGAAGAGGTCGGCCAGATGACCGTTGGCAGCGTGGTTGTAAGAGACGTCGCAGGCTGCCGCAGAAGCAATCTTCGCGACGTGCCCGGTGTTCAGCCCTTCGACCTCTGGCCAGTCCAGCGGAGTGTTGAGCTGCCGGGCGAGGTGCTGGGCCAGCTCACCATCGTCATCGAGAAATCGCCGGATGATCACAAGTTCCCCCAGGTCTACGGCAGTTGGTGCACAAAGACGGCTCTCTTGCCTGCCAGTCTGCCCAACTGGGCGGTGATCCGCAGGTGTGCGCGGACAACGTCTGGAATCCGCCCCGACATGGCAGAAGCCGAGGGCCGAGCCATTCCACATCGGGCCCTGACCGTGTCACCACGCCTCACATGGGTGGCAACGCGGAGCTACTGCTCACTGGTTGCCGCCATGGATCCGAAGGTCTCCCGCATGAGCAGGTCGGTGGCTCCGGGCTGTTCGACCAGGTCGTCGAAGAGGTCGGCTAGCAGCCAGAGCACGAAGTTGTGCACCAGGGCTTCCTCCGGCGGAATCGCCCCGAACTGGTCGCGCCAGGCCACGGCGTCCACGCCCATGACCGCCTCCAGGAGGACCTCCGCGACCATCGGTACCTGGGCGGGGCGCTCGGGCTACGCCTTGAAGACGCCCCGGTTGCAGCGCAGCACCGCCACGACGACGGCGACGATGACCGCCGTGACGACGGCCGTCCCTACCACTGAGCCGGTGGCGGCGAAGATGCCGCCGAAACCCGCCACGCCCAGCGCCGCACCCACCGCGAGGGCCGTCTCCTGGAGGGCCGCGGCGCGCGCGACGTCCTTCGGCGGGACGCTGCCCAGCAGGTAGGCGTCGCCGGAGGCCATGGAGACGCCGACGCCGAGGCCGATCAGGAAGCTGGCGGGCCACAGGCCGACGAAGGCGGCCACGACGAGGCCGACGGCGCAGGTGGCCAGGCTGACCTGGAGCATGTGCACCGCAGTGAAGCGGGCCTGGAGCTTGTGGAACGCGAACCCGCCGAGGGAGACCCACAGGGCCAGCACCGACACCGGCAGGATCGACAGGAGCGAGTCGGCCTCCGCGCTGAACAGGAAGACCGATCCCGTGTAGCTGGCGGAACTCACGACGAGCGCGAGCGAGGGCGCGCCGAGCCGGGAGAAGCTGAGCATGCGTACGTCGATGAGCGGGTCGCGCGAGCGGAGCTGCCGCGTGCAGAAGACCGTCAGGACCAGGCAGCCCGCGGCCGTCGCGAGGACACGCCCGAACGCGGCGCCATGGCTCTGCAGACCGGCCACGAAGAGCCCGAAGCCCACAAACGCGAGGGCAGAGGAGGCGACGTCGACCTTGGTCGACGAGGCCTGGCCCAGAGTGATGCCGCGCAGCAGCGCGGTGGCGAGCACCCCGCACACCAGGGCGACGGCGGCGGGCAGCCAGAAGAGCATCGCGTAGGCGTCCATGCCGACGAACGCCCGGCCGATCAGAGGTGCCGCACCGGCTCCGATGCTGTACGTGGTGATCCACAGGGAGTAGCCGAGAGTGCGCTCCGACGTCTCGGGCAGTCCGCCGATGACCGAGGCGACGCTGGAGACGATCAGCGCGTAGCCGAAGCCCTGGATGAACCGGCTCGCCGTCCACGTCGCCGCCGAGTCCAGCAGTGCGGGACTCGCCCCCGCGAGGGCGAAGACGAAGAGGCCGGTCGCCAGCGTCACGCCGGGACCCAGGCGTGCGCCCAGACGCGAGCCGAGAACGACGCTGGAGGCGAGGGCGATCGTGTACCCGTCGATGAACCACAGGCGCCATGAGTCGGTCAGGACTGGCAGGTCGTAGGCGATGGAGTTGAACAGCGTGGAGTCCACACCGCCCAGGAACATGGGGACCAGCAGCAGCGGGAAGAGGACCTTCTTCGACACGGCGGTGGACCGCGCTGGAGCAAGGACAGTTCCGGTCATGGCAGACCTCGTCTCAGTTGGCTTTCTTCGGCGAGCGCAGCAGAGGGAGGACCACTGCGACGATGCCCGGCAGGACTGATAAATCCGCCGTCGGTCTTCTCTCTCCGAGGCCGGTGGGGCGTGCGTGCGCCGCAGGGCGCTCAGGGCCGGTTTTCGAGGGCGCCATGAAGTCTCCGAGTCGAAGTGGAACCGCCTAAGACGGTTCTACCAGTCTGTGATTCTGCTGGCAACCAGCCAAGCCGGTTCCACGCTCCTGCCCGGGGCGCCTCGCGAGTAACGTGCCGGAACCGGCCCCACGGCGGACCGGCGGCCGGAATTACGCAAGCCGGCCCCGGCCCGTGCGGCGCCCCGAGGGGCGCGGACACGGTCGGGGCTGCACGGCCTCACCTGGACGGCGACGGGCGTGGGTGCCCTACATGCCTTGCGGAGAGGGGAATTCGCGGTTGCTGAGGTACTGCGGACGCGGCGCGTCCGCGGCGTAAGGCGCCCCCAGCGTGTTCTCCGTGCTGTTGTAGACGATGAAGATGTTCGAGCGCGCGAACGGCGACAGGTTCCCGTTGGAACCGTGCAGCAGGTTGGAGTCGAACATCACCGCGGAGCCGGCGGGACCCGTGATCTGCTCGATCCCGTGCTCCTTGGCCATGCGCGTCAGGTGCTTGCGGTCCGGGGAGCCGACGCTGGGGGCGGCCACGCGGAGCGACTCCTTGTGGTAGTCCTGCGGAGTGGCCCCGACCGTGGGGACGAACGTCTTGTGAGTGCCGGGCATGACCATGAGCGGGCCGTTGAACGGGTGGTTCTCGGTGAGGGAGATCGAGACGCTGAACGCGCGCGGCCGGGGCATGCCGTCCTCGGAGTGCCAGGTCTCGAAGTCGGAGTGCCAGTGGAACGGGGCGCCGCCGAACCCTGGCTTGTAGTTGACCCGGCTCTGGTGGATGTAGACCTCGGAGCCGAGTACCTGGCGGGCGATGTTCATGAGCCGGGGCGAGCGGAGCAGCTCGGCGAAGATCTCGCTGACCTTCTCGACCTCGAAGACGGAGCGGACCTCGTCGGAATCCGGTTCCAGGATGACGCGTTCACTCGCGCGCAGCTCCGGGTCTTCACCGAGGCGCCGGAGTTCGGAGAGGTAGAGGTCCACCTCGTGCGCGGAGAGCAGGTCGTCGAGGACCAGGTAGCCGTTGGACTCGTACTGCTTGAGCTGCTTGCCGTCGAGCGGGCCCGGAGCCCCTCCCCACACCGACGGGTCCCGCCGCGGCTGAGGAACGGCCTCGCCGAGGACTCGAGTCGGATACAGGTCGGGGCGCTGAGCGACAGTCATGTGCTGTTCTCCTTTTCAGGGGAGCGGCGGCTTTTTCTGCCCGTACAGGGGTGCAAGTCATCGGCTTGCGGGGCGAGGTGCCGGAATTCCAAGGCCTTTTTCCTGCGGCTCAGTGGTTCGTCCTCCGGCTCTTTCGATACTGCAAGATCGCAGAGGGCAAAGGAAGGGTCTACGAGTGTCCTGAATCGTCCTTGACCTAATCAGGACTGCGTATTGCGTGTCCGTCCACGGGGATGCGGACGCAGGGGTGCCGTGCCCTCCAGCAGCAGGGAACCACCTGGAGCGGTTCACTTGCTTGTCCTGCAGGTAGCAACCGGCTAAGGTGGTTCCATGTCCGTCAAGCATTTCCCCGAGTTCCGTCTTGGCAAGGTGCTGGCGACCAGCTTCACGGCGACCCTCACGGAACGCTGCGGTGAACCCGTCGAGCGCATTCCCGTCCCCGAGCGGCTGGTCGACTGGCTGGCGGTCAACGGGCTCCGGGTCGATTCGTGCAGCGACTCCCAGCTGGAGCATGCGCGGCAACTGCGTGAAGCGATCCACGAAGCCGCCACCGCCGTCGCGACGCAGGTCCCCCCTCCCGCCGCGGCCGTTCAGGTCATCAATGACTGCAGTACGGGCGGCCGGGCCTCGGCGGTCCTTTCGCCCCAGGGCGGAGAGGAGTGGCACCTGGGTTCCGCCTCCGTCGAGGACGCCCTCAGCGTGATCGCCGCCGACGCGGTCGACATCGTGTCGGGCGCGCGCGAGGGGAGTATGGCGTTGTGCGTCTCCCCGACGTGCCGGGCCGCCTTCTTCGACACCAGTCGGGGCGCCACGCGCAGATGGTGCGAGATGAACACCTGCGGGAACCGCGCGAAGAAGGCCCGTTTCCTCGCCAACAAGCGCCAGAACCCGAAGCGCGCCGGCTGACGTCGCACCGGAGCGGCCTCACCCCGCGCTCCTGCCTCTTGACTATTCCTCTCCACCGGGGAGGTACCCGACCAGGTCGCACGGTGGCCGGAACGCCCCCGTCTACGACCGTCGCGGGCGGGTAGCCGCGCCGTCGTGGCTCACCGCGATTGTGTCCAATGCCAGGAACCGCCGTGTGCGTTGGAAGCGTCCCGCGCCGCGGAGTGCTGCTCGCTAGTTCGGAACGCCGCCGCTCGACGACCGTCGAGCGCTGTTGACGACGAGGGCAGGGCGTAGTTGCCACCAGACTCCCCCACCCCTCGTCCCGCCACCGCACGCAGGTGCAGAGAGGGAAGTGCATGCTGGACGTTCTGGGAATCGACGCCACGGCGGAAATGGTCTACCGCGAGATGCTGGCGCATCCACAGGAGGGCGTGGCCGAGCTGGTGCGCAGGCTTGAACTGAGCGAGCAGGACGTACAAGGGGCACTCGACACCCTCGGCGAGCTGGCCCTGGTGTGGCACTCCCCCGAAGACCCCCAGAGCTTCCACGTCGTGGAACCTCATCTCGCCGCGGAGATCCTGCTTGCCAGGGAACGGGCCGAGCTCGCGGCACAGCAGCAGCGCGTGCAGGAGGCCCAGGCCGCCGCCGTACAGCTCAAGTCGGAGTTCACCCAGGAGAGTTCCAAGAACGAGATGCACCGCCTGACCGGGGTCGACTCCGTACGCGACTACTTGGCGGCGCTGCACGACGAGGTCCAGGACGAGCTGCTGACCTTCGCCCCGGGCGGAGCGCAGACGGAGGCCAACCTGCGCAGCTCGCGCCCGATCGCGGACGCCCTGCTCGCGCGCGGGGTGCAGATGCGCACCGTGTACCTGGACAGCGTCCGCAACGATCCCCTCACGGTCGCGCACGCGGAGTGGCTCGCCGAACGTGGCGGTCGTATACGCACCGTGCCCTCGCTGCCGAATCGCCTGATCATCTGCGACAAGAAGATCGCCATCGTCGCCGTCGACTCGGACGACACCTCGGCTGGGGCGGTGGTCCTCCAGACAGCTGGAGTAGTGTCGTCCCTGTACGCCCTTTTCGAAAATATTTGGCAGGCTGCCCAACCCATGGGGGAGACCGCCCAGCCGAGTGAGGAACAGGACCTCAGCCCGCAACAATTGGAAGCCCTGCGGCTGTTGTCCCTCGGTCACACCGACGACTACGTCGCGGCGCGACTGGGCGTGTCAGGCCGCACGGCACGCCGGATCGCCACGAAGCTCATGGACCACCTCGGTGCGCGAAGTCGATTCCAGGCCGGCCTGCACGCGGCTGTTAGAGGCCTCATCCGGCCGTGACGGCCTCTACGTCGCCGACCGACAGGCAGCCGAAAGGGGGAATGACCATTCGAACAGGACACCCCACTTATGTACCTCGTGCAGCTCACCCTCGCACCCGCGGGCGATGCCCGCCCGCCCGCTGAGGCTGAGCTCAAGCAGGCGCTCCACGCCGCGGCGCCGAATATCGTCGAACACGTCAGTGTTCACACTCAGACGCGGCCCCACCTTGTCGTCAGCCTCTTCCTCCGCGCCGCCTCCCTGAACGAGGCCGAGGCGGCGGCGAAGCGGATCTGGCAGCATGCGGCCGCCAGCTGCACCCCCCTGGCCGCCTGGTCCCTGCGGCGGGCCGAAGTGCCCCTGCACCCCTACGACGTGGAGTGAGCCCGGCTCCTCCCGACGCCGGTGTCACGCCCCGCCACTACCCGTGCCTGGGCGATGCGTGGGACCTACATGCGCACTTTTGCGTGTCCCAAACGGTCCAGCCCGGAGAATGACGCGATCGCCGTGGCTCCTTGGCCGGATGACTAATCCGAACGCGGTCCTAAACAGGTCAGGGACGATTTATGCCAACCGTCCCCTCTTCCCTCGCCGCTCCGAAGGTCGGCAGACTCGTTATCGCCGGACAGCAAACCAGCGAGAGAGGCGAGTCATGAAAGAGCGAATTTTCATCTCCGATGGCTTAGCGGTGGAGCAGCGAATTCTTTGCCTCTCACCCGAAGACGACGGCGGATGGCAGTGACCGTATGACGACGACCTCGAAGAACAGTGTCCAGGGAAAGTCGATGGCGGACCTCGCCGAGGAGTACGGCACCCCGCTGTTCATCTACGACGCGGACGTCCTCACGGACACCTACCGCACGTTGCGCGGCCTGCTCCCCAACGCCGCCGACATCTTCTACTCGCTCAAGGCGAACCCGAACATCAGCGTCTGCGCCCTGCTGAACTCGTTCGGTACCGGAGCCGAGGTCTCCTCCTACGCCGAACTGGCCACCGCCCTGCGGGCGGGGGTCGACCCCGGCGACATCATCTTCCTCGGCCCCGGCAAGGACGAGCGGGAACTCACTGCGTGCGTCGAAGCCGGCATCCACGCGATCGTCTGCGAGTCACTGGACGAACTCGACCTGCTCGACTCGCTGTTGGCAGCGGCAGGACGTGACGACTTCCCGGTGCTCCTCCGAGTGAATCCGGCCTTCGGCAGCAAAGGGTCTGGGCTGGCCATGGGCGGCAAACCCCGGCAGTTCGGCATCGACGAAGTCGAACTGCGCGGTTCCAAGCACCGCCTTGCGGCCCTCCGCAACATCCAGGTTAAGGGCGTGCACGCGTACATGGGGACGCGGTTCCTCAACCACGAGGACGTCGTCGAGAACACCCGGCGCATCCTCGCCACCGCCGAGGACCTGGCCGGACAGCTCGGCTTCCCCCTGGAGACCGTCGACTTCGGCGGCGGACTCGGGGTCGCCTACTTCGACAACGAGGAGGACCTGGACCTCGACGCGCTGGGCGCCGGCCTCGCGGAGGTCATCACTCCCTTCTCGGTGCGCAACCCGGACTGTCGAATGATCATGGAACTGGGTCGCTTTCTCACCGCCACGGCCGGTACGTACGTCATACGCGCCCGCTACGTGAAGGAGTCCATGGGGGAGAGTTTCGTGGTCGCCGACGGCGGCACGAACCACCACATGGCGGCCGTCGGCGTCGGCAGCTTCGTCAAGCGCAACTTCCCGGTCCGCCACCTGGAGGACCGAGCCGCAGGAACCTCGCGCCCCTACAGCGTTACCGGGCCCCTGTGTACGCCCAACGACGTGGTGGCCAAGAAGGTCCGCCTGCCGGAAGTGCGGCCGGGAGACCTGCTCGCGGTGGAGCGGTCCGGGGCCTACGGGCCGACCGCCTCGCCCGGCCTCTTCCTGAGCCACGGCTTCCCGGCCGAGGTTCTCGTCCACGACGGGCGCGCCCACCTCATACGAGAGCGCGACACGACGGAGGACCTGCTGGCGAAGCAGCGCCTCGTCGATCTCCGCGCCGCATCCGCCTGAACACGTGATCCGTAAGGACACCTGATCCGAACGAGAACCTGATCCGCATGAGAACCGCAGCGAAGCAGGTCGCGCGAGTCGGACTGGACGTACTCGACCGATCCGAACTCCGCCGCCTCATCGAAAGACCCTGGTTCTTGCGCTTCAGTTTCGCCCCGGAGGAAATAGCCCACGCCGAGACCCTCGGCGAAGACCGCCGCCTGGAATTCCTGGCCGGCCGGTTCGCCGCCAAAGAGGCCCTCCTCAAAGTCCTGGGAATCGGTTTCCTGCAAGGTGTGACGCCACGAGAGATCTGCGTGGAACACACCGCGCACGGCGCCCCCGTCGTCCACCTCCGCGGACGAGCAGCGCAACTGACCCCGTCATCCATCTCGGTCTCCATCACCCACAAGCAGAACGTCGTGGCAGCCGTCGCCATCAGCCTCCCCGAGGCCAAGGGTGCGACCACCGACGACGCCACCAGCGAAGCCGCCCGGAACGGACGAACCGAACCCACTGCACCGAAGGAGCTTGACGCCGTGCCGCCGCCGAACACCCCCGCGACCGCGACCGTCGGGACCAGCACCCGCGACGAGCGAGAAGCGCAGACCACCGCCTTCCTCCGCGTACGCGTCGGTCAGGAAGAGGCCCACTACGGGGGCAATCTCGTCGACGGTGCGCGCATCCTGCGCCTGTTCGGCGACCTCGTCACCGAGATCACCCTCCGCACGGACGGCGACGAAGGGCTGCTGGCCCAGTACAGCGACATCCGCTTCACCGCACCCGTGAGGCCCGGCGACTACATCGAGGCGCACGCATGGCTGGTGCACCAGACCCGACTGCGCCGCGTGGTCGAACTGGAGGCGCACAAGGTCATCCGCGCCAGCCCCGAAGAGGCCGACAGCGCCGGCGAGGTCCTCGACGAGCCTCAACTCGTGTGCGCCGCGACTGCCACCACCGTCGTACCCCACTGGCGGGCGCACACGACGACCGCCCGCATCCCCACGGCCGAGGAGGCCTGATGCCCCGCACTCCGCAGCTCCTGCACGAGATACTGGACCGAGCCGCCGACTGCGCTCCGGAGTCGGCCGCACTGAGCTCGCGCGACCAGGGCCTCACCTACCGGGAACTCGCGACCGCCACCACCGCCATGGCCGCCCGCCTGCGGCGCGAGGGCCTGCGGCGCGGCGACCGGATCATCGTCACCGCCTCCGACGGCATCGGCATCGCCATCCTGGTCTACGCCGCCTCGCGCGTCGGCGCCGTCTTCAGCGTGCTCCACGAGCAAGTACGCGGCGGGCCGCTGGAACACGTCCTGCGCGACTGCGAGCCCGCACTACTGGTCTCCGACGACCCCGACGCCGGACGGACCGCCGCCCAGCACGGCGTCCACTCCCTCGCGCTCGACGAGCTCGTGCGCACGGCACTCGCCGCGGACACCGCCGAGGCCGCTTCCTCCACCGGCCCGAGCGCCCTGGGCGTGGACCCCGTCAGCCTGATCTACACCTCGGGCACCACCTCCCTGCCCAAGGCCGTGGTCAGCACCCACCAGCAGGTTCTCTTCGCCGCCACCGCCATCCAGGAGTGCCTGAACTACCGCAGCGACGACATCGTCTACTGCCCGCTTCCGCTCTCCTTCGACTACGGCCTCTACCAGGTCTACCTCGCGGCCCTCAGCGGCGCCCGGCTCCACCTGGCCACGGTCGCCGAGGTCGGCCCCCCGCTGCTGCGCAGCCTGGAAGAGGCCGGCGCCACCGTCCTGCCCTCCATGCCCTCCGTCTCGGACCGGCTCGCCTGGCTGCTCGGCCGCAGCAGCGGGGGCCCCAGCCGCCTGCGCCTGCTCACCAACACCGGTGCGGCCCTCTCCGAGACCACCATGACCGCGCTGCGCGCCGCCCTGCCCCACCTGCGAATCCAGGTAATGTACGGCCTCACCGAGTGCAAGCGCACGGCAATCATGCCTCCCGACGGAGACCTGGACCACCCGGGCTCCTGCGGGCTGCCGCTGCCGGGCACCGAGGTCTTCATCATCGACGATGACGGCGACCGACTGCCAGCGGGAGAGATCGGCCAGGTCGTCGTCCGCGGACCCAACGTCATGGCCGGGTACTGGCGCCGCCCCGAGCTGACCGCCGAGCGTTTCCCGCGCACGGAAGGGCTGTTCCCCGAGCTGCGCACCGGCGACTACGGCTGGCAGGACAAGGACGGCTACCTCTACTTCTCCGGCCGCAGGGACGACCTCTACAAGGAGCGCGGGTTCCGCCTCAGCACCACCGAGGTCGAGGCCGCCGCGACCCGGGTCGACGGAGTGACTTCTGCCGCCGTACTGCCTCCTGAGGGCAAGCGGGCCGCGCTCCTCGCCGTCGTCGCAGACATCACCGCCGACCAGGTGCGCGAGGGCATGCGGGACCACATCGAGCCCTTCAAGATCCCGCGCCGCTGCGTCCGCCTCGACGCCCTGCCCACCAACGGCAACGGCAAGATCGACCGCAAGAAGCTGACCGCTCTGATCGAACAGGCCCGGCCCGCCTCAGTCATCACCGAGGCCCTCCAGGCACGCCTGGCCCACTGACCCCCTCCCGTACGCCCCACCAGAGCAACGTCCGAGAACGGCAACCACCCGACCCACCGGAGGAACCACCATGGACCGCCAGCACGTCGTCACCGCCCTTGAGAACGCCCTCACCGACGTCCTGGAGCGCCCCGTCACCAGTCTCACCGGCGACGTGAAGCTCTTCGCCGACCTGCACCTGGACTCCACCACCATGCTCGAGATGCTCATGTTCCTCGAAGACTCCATCGGCCTGGTCGTCGATCCGGAGGAGCTGGACGCGGACGACTTCGTCTCCGTGGACACCTTCACCGACTTCGTCCTCGCCACACGGGCTGAGCAGGTCGCGGCAT
The DNA here is from genome assembly GCF_040641015.1 of Streptomyces sp. NPDC021356. Lineage (NCBI taxonomy): Bacteria > Bacillati > Actinomycetota > Actinomycetes > Kitasatosporales > Streptomycetaceae > Streptomyces > Streptomyces sp. NPDC021356. The sequence continues at coordinate 15,110 of NZ_JBFACU010000064.1, forward strand.
GACGCTCACTCAGCCCGACCTGAGCGTCTTCACGACCCTGGAGTCCGAGGTGCGCAGCTACTGCCGCGGCTGGCCCACCGTCTTCGACCACGCGCGCGGCAGCCGCATCCATGACGAGGACGGCCACGAGTACCTCGACTTCTTCGCCGGTGCCGGCTCACTCAACTACGGACACAACAACCCCGTGCTGAAACGGGCGTTGATCGACTACCTCGAGCGCGACGGCATCACCCACGGGCTCGACATGTCCACCTCCGCCAAGCGCCGCTTCCTGGAGACCTTCCAGAACCTGGTGCTGCGCCCGCGCGACCTGCCGTACAAGGTGATGTTCCCGGGCCCGACCGGCACCAACGCCGTGGAGTCCGCGCTGAAGCTGGCGCGGAAGGTGAAGGGGCGCGAGGCCATCGTGTCGTTCACCAACGCCTTCCACGGGATGTCGCTGGGCTCGCTGGCGGTGACCGGCAACGCCTTCAAACGGGCCGGCGCCGGCATCCCGCTGGTGCACGGCACGCCCATGCCGTTCGACAACTACTTCGACGGGCAGGTCCCGGACTTCCTGTGGTTCGAGCGGCTGCTCGAGGACCAGGGCTCCGGGCTCAACAAGCCCGCCGCCGTGATCGTGGAGACCGTGCAGGGCGAGGGCGGCATCAACGTCGCCCGGCCCGAGTGGCTGCGCGCCCTCAAGGAGCTGTGCGAGCGGCAGGACATGCTGCTGATCGTCGACGACATCCAGATGGGCTGCGGCCGCACCGGCGCCTTCTTCTCCTTCGAGGAAGCCGGGATCGTCCCGGACATCGTCACCGTGTCCAAGTCCATCAGCGGCTACGGCCTGCCGATGTCGCTGTGCCTGTTCCGGCCCGAGCTGGACGTCTGGGAGCCCGGCGAGCACAACGGCACCTTCCGCGGCAACAACCCGGCGTTCGTCACCGCCACCGCCGCCCTGGAGGCGTACTGGACCGACGGCGCGGCGATGGAGAAGCAGACCCGCACCCGCGGTGAACGCGTCGAGCAGTGGCTGGTCTCCCTCACCGAGGAGAACCTCGCCGACGTCAAGGAGTACCGGGGCCGCGGCCTGGTGTGGGGCCTGGAGTTCCACGACAAGCAGCGGGCCGGCCGGGTCGCCCGGCGCGCCTTCGAACTCGGCCTGCTCATCGAGACCTCGGGTCCCGAGAGCGAGGTCGTGAAACTGCTGCCCCCGCTCACCATCACCACCGACGACCTCGACGAGGGACTGCGCACCGTGCAGCGCGCGGTCTACGAAACGACGTGACCGCACCCGCCACCGACATGAGAGACGACACGAAAGAAAGGCCCCGACCCAACATGGCGATCACCATGCCCGCCGCAGCCGCCACCAAGCCGAACACCGCCGCAAAGAAGCAGGCCGTCTTCCGCGCACCGATCCCCCAGGACGGACCCGCCGTGTGGCAGATGGTCGAGGACACTCCCGGCCTGGACTCCAACAGCGTCTACTACTACTCGCTCTGGTTCCGGGACTTCGCCGATGGCTCGCTGGTCGCGACCGTGGACGACGAACTCGTCGGCTTCCTCACGGGCTACCGCCGCCCCGATGAGCCCGAGACCTACTTCGTGTGGCAGACGGCAGTCAACCCGCGTCACGGGATCCCGTTCCTCGGCGTCAAGCTCTTCCAGGAGGCGGCCGACCAGCAGGTTGCCAACGGCGCCCGATACGTCGAGGCCACTGTCTCCGCCGAGAACAAGGCGATCATCATGGTGCTGAAGCAGTACGCGAAGAAGCACTCGGCCCCCGTCGAGACTCGCGTGCTCTTCCCCGGCTCCCTCTTCGCCGACAGCGAGGGCCACCACGACGAGGTCCTCTACCGCATCGGTCCGCTGACCGCCGGCTGAACCGGGCCGCCCGTCACTGGTCCGAGCAGCACCGCATCCGACGACTGGGAACCGACCGCCATGGCCACGCAACCCACGACACTGCACCTCGACATCAGCAACGCCCACTTCCGCATGGACTCCGAGGAGGTGCGAAAGGCACGAGACGCCCACTGGTACGCACGTACGGACTGGGGCATCGCCGTCCTGCGCTACGAGGACAGCAGCGCCCTCCTGAAGAGCTCCCTGCTGACGCAAGGATCGGCCAAGTGGCCCGCCCAGCACGGGGTCGTCGAAGGACACTTCGACGAGTGGTGGCAGAAGACCCTGCTGGTGCTGGAAGGCGGCGAGCACACCAGGATTCGCCGCCTGGTGAACCCCGCCTTCTCACCGCGCCGGATAGCGCCCCTGCACGCGAAGTTCCAGGCCCTGGCGGACAGCCTGGTAGACGATTGGATCGACGACGGGTGCACCGAGTTCGCGAGCCGGTTCGCTGCGCCGTACGCGACCAGGATTCTGTGCGTGATGCTGGGCATCGACGAAAACGACTGGAAGAAGATCCACGAACTCGCCTCCACGATCGGCCTCGGCCTCGGCATCACCATCCAGGAGAACATCGCCCGGATCGACCAGGCCATCGTCGAGCTCACCGAGTACGCCGAGTCCCTGGTCCGCAGCCGCAGGGAGTCCCCCAAGGGCGACATCCTGAGCACTCTCGTAGAGACCAGGGACGAGGACGCCGGCAAGCTCTCCGACGAGGAGCTCATCAACCTCATCATCCTGTTGATCTTCGCGGGCATCGACACGACCCGCAATCAACTGGCCCTGAGCGTCCAGGCGTTCTCCAAGCAGCCTGACCAGTGGGAGAAGCTGGCATCGGACCCCGAACGCTACTCCGCGGCGGCGGTCGAGGAGGCGCTGCGCATCAACCCGATCGGACGCTGGATCTCGCGCGAAGCGGCTGAGACGTTCCAGTACAAGGAGCGCACGATCGAAAAGGGGACCACACTCCACCTCTTCACCATGACGTCGGCTACCGACCCGGCCGCGTTCGACAACCCTGACCGCATCGACCTCGACGCCGAGCGTTCCCCGCACTTCGCGTTCGGCGGCGGACTGCACCACTGCCTGGGGCACTTCGTCGCCCGCGCGGACATCGGAGTGGCCCTCTCGACGCTGGCCACGCGGCTGACCGACCTGCGCGTGGAGGAGGACGCCGAGTGGCTGCCCGACTCCGGCAACACCGGGGCGGTCTCGCTGCCCATCACGTTCGCCTCGCGTTCCTGACCCGCGCTTCCGATCGGAGGAGACCATGAAGATCACCGTTGACGAGGTCAAGTGCCAGAACCACGGCCTGTGCGCCATCTCGGCGCCGGACCACTTCGAGCTCGACGCCGACGGAAAGCTGACGTACCAGGAGACGTTCGACGAGGAGAACCTCGACGCGATCGAGGACGCCATCGACTCGTGCCCCTTGCAGGCGATCGTCATGGACCGTGACGCCGCATGACTGGCGCAGCGCCGCGCATCGGCATCGTCGGCTCCGGCATAGCCGGCCTGCGGGCGGCCCGATCGGTCCTCACCTGCGAAACCGGTGCCAGAATCACCGTCTTCGGGGATGAGGCCCACCGCACGTACAACCGGCCAGGACTCACGAAGAAGCGGTACCCGCCGTCGGCCGACCTCAGGGCGGCCATCACCGAAGACCTGAGGGTCAGGGGGGCCGAGACCAGCGAGCTCGACTGGCACCTCGGCACTCGCGTCGAGGCGGCGGACCTGCGCGACAGGGTCCTGCATCTGAGCACCGGCGAGACGTTCGCCTACGACGGCCTGGTGGTCGCCTCGGGGGTACGCCCGCGAACCGCCGCGCGTGACGACGAGGAGTGCGCCTCGCACGCGCACAGGACGCTGCGCGGCCTGGACGACGCGCACTCCATCCATCAGGAGCTCCATAGGAGAGAGGTGGTGACGATCGCGGGCGCCGGGTTCGTCGCCTGCGAACTGGCCTCGCTGGCCAAGAAGTACGGCTGCGACGTGGTCATGCTCGAAGCGATGAAGCACGGGCCGTTCGAGAACCTCTTGGGCGAGGACGTCGCGCGTGCGCTCGGACGCTGGGTCATCGCGAACGGCGTCACTCTGCTGACGGGCGAGGCCGCGAAGGAGCTCCTCTGCGACCGCTCGGGAAGGTCGCCCGGAGGCAGACACTCGGCGTCGCCTCCCGGGGCGGCGTCCGAACGACCGCTCTTCATCGAAGCCATCGGCAGCGTTCCCAACGTGGAATGGCTGGACGGGAACGGCCTGGACCTGTCCGACGGGGTACGGGTCGACGAGTACATGCGCGTACCAGGGTGCGAGGGCGTTTTCGCGGCCGGTGACATCGCCCGCTATCCCGACCCGTGGGGCACGGAAAACCTGACCCGCATGGAATTCTGGAAAAATGCGATTGACACCGGAAACGTCGCAGGGAAGGCGTTGGCGTCGTCACTGGGATACGGATCGAAGATGTCCCGGATCTCATACTTCCCCAGCATGGCCACCGAAGTATTCGGACTTCGCATCCAGATCGCGGGGAACCCCAGGAACGCGGACTCCATGGAGATCGTTCGCGGCGACCTCGAACGCCCCGGTGACGGAATCCTCGCCACGTACCTGCGGGAGAGCGCGATCGTCGGGGCGGCCTACCTGGACAAAGGAGCCCGTTTCAACCGCCTCTACATCGAGCTCCTGAAGTCACTGAAAACGCGCTAGCCCTATCGGGCTCACCTCATCTGCCACAACACCAAGAACCCGAGAACGATCAGGAGGAATATCATGCAGGTTCGCAGGATTTCGGAGATCGAAGGTACTGACCGCGATGTCACGGCGGCGAGCGGCGCGTGGCGCAGCAAGCGCATCCTGCTGGCTTCGGACGGATTCGGGTACTCGGTTTCCGAGACCGTCGTGTACGCCGGCACCGAGACCGACATCTGCTACGCGAACCACGTGGAGGCCGTCTTCTGCATCTCCGGGAAGATGATTCTGGTCGACCGCGACGAGAACGAGGAACACGTCATCACGCCCGGCACCCTGCACATCCTGGACGACGCCGACAACCACACAATCAAGCCGATCGAGGACAGCACGTTCCTGTGCATCTTCACCCCGGCTCTCACCGGCCGTGAGGACCACGACGAGAACGGGGTCTATCCGCTGCTCACGGACGAGGTGGTGGAGGCCAAGTAGGCCGCACCGCGCCCCTCGCGCATCCCCGGAGTCCCCGCCAGGACGCTGGCGGGGACTCAGCGACCGCGTCCGGGACGGCCCCGGCGGCGGGTTGCCCCAGGACCAGCCGGGTAGGCGCGCACGATCATGGATCTGCCAGAAGGGAACCGACAGTGAAAGTCCTGTGGCTCACCGCCCACCCCGAACCCCGTTCCCTGAACGGCTCCTTATACCGCGACGGTGTCCAACACCTCCTGGACCAGGGGCACCAGGTGCGCACCAGCGACCTCTACGCGATGAAGTTCGACCCGATCGTCCGGGCCAGCGACTTCTCCCACCCCGACGGCGAGCGGCTCGTCGTCGGCAGCGCGGCCCAACAAGCTTACGAGCGGGGCACGTTGCCCCCTGATATCTCAGCCGAGCACGACAAGCTGTCCTGGGCGGACATGCTTGTCGTGCAGTTCCCGCTGTGGTGGTACGGGATGCCGGCCATCCTTAAGGGCTGGTTCGACCGCGTCTTCGTCGGCGGGTTCGCCTTCGGTGTCCGCGACGCCCGGGGACGCCAAGTGCGCTACGGCGAGGGGGCGCTCGCGGGTAAGCGCGCGATGGTCGTCGTCAGTGCCGGTGCCCGGGAGGCGAGCCTCGGCCCCCGCGGCGTCAACGGTGAGCTCAACGACCTGCTCTTCCCTCTCCAGCACGGCACGCTGTGGTACACGGGGATCGAGGTCCTGCCCCCGCTGCTCGTCCACGGAGCCGACCGCGTGGACGAGGCCGCGTACGCCTTCCACGCGAACGTCCTGCGCCAGCGCCTTGAGGACCTTCCGCACACCGGACCGCTGCCGTTCCGCCACCAGAACGGAGGCGACTACGACGAGGACCTGGTCCTGCATCCCGAAATCAACCCGCACATCACGGGGACCGCCGCCCACTACCGCACCGAGAGTTGACGATGAGGCCGTCAGGCCCGGCGTATGGCCCCTCCGCCAGTCAATTCTGTTCGCCGTTTCCGGCCGCCAATGTGAAGATCGCCACCGGCTGGGCGTGCTCAAGAGTTGCGTTGTCGGGGCTTTGGCAGCACCGTCACTGTCCGGTTCCGAGATGGCGGCGTCGCTCCATGGCGATGGCGCGCCACCGGCTGCGTACGGTGTCCTCACTGTCCAGCCAGCGGGTGGTGGAGGGCTGGGGCAGGGGCTGCTCGGCCGGCACCGACTATCTGTTGGTCAGGTGGCGGGCGGAGTCAGTGGCTTCGTTCTTCGGCGTCCAACTCCCGAAGCGGTGGAGCAGATTGGGTTCCGGTTCCCGCCGGCTTACGGGTCCGTTGGGTGGGAGGGGCCGCTGTTGGATGTGCTTTGTTTGCAGCCGAGGATCCATGCTCCGCGGTCGAGCTCCCCCACTGCGGTCGGCTTCGCGGTGAGGGAGCGTCGCAGGCACTCGCCGTTCACTTCGCGAACCGCGGCGCCCTTGCCATCTTCGAGGAGTCGGGTGGCGAAGCCTGCCTCGTACGCCTGCTGATATGCCGGCGCGGAGACGGAGGGCCGGTGTGCCCCTTTCCGTTGGCCGCGCGGAGCCGTCTGCGGAGTTAGACGGCTGCGGCCAGGCACGATCCAAACACGGGACCGAGTGTGCGAGCCAGCGCGTGCCACCCGAATAAGTGGTGATGTGTTGATGGGTATTGAGAGTTAGACGACTTTCCTTCCCATCTGGTTGTTCACGTGATGGCAAATGGCTTGATCTAGAACAGACATTCGACACCACGTGCGGTGCCGACTACAGTCCGTGGCTCGCGCTCATCCCGATGCCCGCCCGGCATCCGGATGACCGTATGGAGGGGGGAACGTGGGGCTGAGACATAGCACCCAACTCGGCAGACCAGTGCGCCCGCACTTGGGCACAAGATGCAGCCGCGATCGCCCCAGTTGGCGCTGTAGCACTTCGCGATCCACGTCGCGGCCTCAGTCGGGCCAGCTGCATCACCCGTCCGGCACCGGCAGCACGATGCCGGCAACAAGGACCTGGCGCAGTGCGCTGCATCGACAGTCAGGCTGGACCAGCAGATGAAGCATGGAGGGGTGGAAAAAATGATTTCTCTTCGAATGGGCGCCGTTGCCTGTCTCACCGGAGTGGCGTTGGCATCAGGGATGCTCACGGCAGCATCTGCCGAGGCGGCATCGGTCCCTAACCTCGCGCTTTCACGAGATGGGCTGTCCAAGAGCTGATCAGAAACACGGAAAGTGCCCTTGACCTGCAACGATAGGACTTGCTGAGGGTCCTGTT
>NZ_JBFACU010000065.1:0-21979 GCF_040641015.1 Streptomyces sp. NPDC021356
TCGGGCGCATCGCCGGTCTTCCTGCGCCAGTCCTCCGTAGCGATCTTGAACACCTCCGAAATAAAGGTGTTGCGACGACCGGTTGAATTCGCCCTCCGACCCCCTGTCGCTGTGGAAAATCACGCCCCTGACATCGCCGCCACGGGTGGCGGCCATCCGCAGCGAGGCGACAACGAGTTCGGCATCGTGACGTTCACCCGTCGCGTAGCCGAGCAGACGGCGGGAGAACAGGTCGATCACGGTGGCCAGGTAGAGCTTGCCCTCGCCGGTGACGATCTCGGTCATGTCCCCGCACCACACCTGGTCGGGAGCGTCCGCGGTGAAATCGCGGCGCACGAAGTCCGGGGCCGCGGCCCGCTTGCCGGGACGTGTCAGCCCACGGCGCCGGCGGGCCTTCCGTCCGGCCAGGCCGAGTTCGGCCATGACCTTGGCGACGGTGTTCACCGAAACCCGCCAGCCCTCGCGCACGAGAGTGATCCAGATCTTCGGCGAACCGTAGGTGCCGCCCGAGGCCTCAAAGACACGCCAGATCACGTCGGCGAGCTTGCCGCGTCGCACCTCGCGGGCGGTGGTGGGGCTGTCGCGCCACTTGTAGAACCAGGACTCGCTCACGCCCAGGACACGGCACGACATGGTGTGCGCAATGTTCTGTTCGGCCTTGCAGTCGCTGATGATCCCGGCCAGGCGGGCCGGGTCCGCCGCAGCTACTTCACCCACAAGGCCATGCAGCGTTTGAAGACATCACGTTCCATCTCCAGCTCGCGTATGCGCTTGTTCTTCTCGCTCATCTCCCGCCGCAGCCGCTCTAGTTCAGCCCGCTCGGCCTCCTTCAGCCGACCGCCCGGCATCGCCGGCACAGGCCGGTCCGAAGAAGCCGAACCGTTGCGCCGCCACCGCGAGACCCAGCTGTGCAGCGTGCCCGGGTGAACCCCGAGCTCCTCGGCAACCTCCGGAATCGGCTTGCCTGTCTCGATCACGATGCGTACAGCACCCTCACGGAACTCGGCATCGTACTTCTGTTGCTTGGACCCCATGAACCCCAACTTCCCTTGCAATCACCGACTCCACGCTACGAGGGGACCCTCACCCGCCGCCGACAGTCACACCGGCGGGTCGATGCGGCAGCAGAGGTGATGGCCGGCTCGCCCGGGGGTGCGATTGCCCCGGCCGAGCTGACCATCGCAGGGCCCATCGCGTTCAGGAGGGGGCCGGAAACAGTCGGTAGAGCGCCGTGGAGGGGAGGCGGGCGGTGTGCCGGACACAGAGCCGTTCTCCGGACACCGTGGGTGTGACGGCTGGTCTCTCGTCATGTGATGAACGGATGACAACGCGGCCGGCGTGCGGTCCCCGCTGGTGTGCTTGATGCCATGCAGACCGAAACGAATCTCCGCACCGCTACCTCTCCTTCCCGCCGCCGTCCCGCCGCCGTGGCGGCTGTGCTGCTGGCCGCCGTGGGTGCCGGCGCTGTGCTGAGCGGATGCGGCAGCCACGACGACGGCACTGAGGTGAAGACGGCGCCGTCGGCGTCGGCGTCGCAACCGGGCATGGACAAGAAGGTCCTGTGGCTGGGGGACTCCATCGCCGGTGTCGAGGCCCCGCCGCTCGGTGCGGCCCTGAAGGCCAGTGGTGCCGAGTTCAAGAACGCCTCCTCGGACGGCGGCGGGACCGTCGTGGAGGGCGACAAGATGAGCATGCCGATCGCGCAGCAGACGTGGAAGGACCTGCGCAAGGACATCGCCTCGTTCCATCCCGACGTGATCGCCTACCAGATCACCACGTACGACTGGGGCACTGTCCAGCAGCAGCGCGCCTCCTACGAGAAGCTCGCGAAGACGGCGCATTACGCCGGCGCCGACCTGGTGATCGTTTCCGCGCCGCCGTACAAGGTGGATGACTTCTACAAGAAGTACGCGGCGGCGATCAAGAGCGCGCCGAAGGCCGCGGCAGAGGTCGCCGAGGGCAGTGGCGGCACGGTGCGCTTCTTCGACGCATCGGCGCTGTGGGGCACCGACAGCACCGCCGCCAAGGCGCAGCGGTCCTCCGACGGTATCCACTCCTGCCAGCAGGGCTCGGCCTCGTTCGCCAAGTGGTTCACCGCGCAGCTCGGCACGCAGTACGGCTTCACTCCCGCCGCGCCGGATCAGTGGGCCAAGGGCTCGTGGGTGGGCGAGAAGCGGTACGCCAAGCTCGGCTGCAGCTGAGCGGTGGCTGCGCCCCTGCGAAGGGGCCGGCTCCGTCGCACCATCGGGCCGGGCGGCCGGTCCTGGTGACGTCCGCCCTCTGGCCGGACCTCTGTCACCGCTGTTCGCCCTGCTTCCCGTGTCTCTTTCTTCGCATACGGCCTATGCGCCGGCACCCTTGCTGTGGCCGGCGCATCCGACAGAGGATTTCGATGGCTCATCACCGCCTGGCCGCCCGCTCTGCCCGTCTCCCCGGTCCGGCTCCTAGCGCCGGCCGTGTTCACCTCGCCCCGCTGGACGGCCTGCGGGGGCTGGCTGTGACAGATGTTCTGCTCTTCCACGCCGGGCATCTGCGCGGCGGTTTCCTCGGCGTGGACCTGTTCTTCGGACTGTCGGGCTTCTTGATCACCGGGCTGCTGCTGGGCGAGATCGGGAAGCGGGGCCGGATCGCTCTGGTTGCCTTCTGGGGGCGTAGGGCGCGGCGTCTGCTGCCGGCGCTGATCGTCATGGGCGTTGCCGCCCTGGTGCTGGCCTGCGCGTTCGGTACGCCCGTTCTGCTCGGTTTCGCGCTCGATGACGCGCCGTGGGCCGCGGTGCAGGCGGTGAACTGGCATTTCATCGCCGAGCAGGTCGGCTACTGGAACGCCTCGGACACGCGTCTGTTCTCCCACCTGTGGAGTATCGCCGTGGAGTGGCAGTTCTACCTGGTCTGGCCGCTGGTGGTTGCGTTCGCCGCACGGGGCCGGCAAGGCCAGCGGCGGGTGGCCGTCCTGGCCATTGCCGGGGCTATCGTCTCTCTCACTTTGATGATCCGTTTCGGGAACGCGGTGGACACCACCCGGGTTTATGAGGGCACCGACACGCGGGCGTTCGCGTTGCTGCTGGGCGCGGCGGCCGCCACCGAACCGGTCAGGGCGCTGTTCGCCCGTTTTCCGCGGGCGCTGGCGGACGCGCTGTGCGCGCTGCTGGTCTGCGGGCTGGTGGCCTCCTGGGTGCTGACCGACGGGCAGAACGCTCCGGGCCTCTTCCAGGGCGGGTTGTTCCTGCATTCTCTGGCGGCCGCGGTTCTGATCGCTTTGATGGCCGGCGTGCCCGCGGGGTACACCGGGCGGGTGGTGGGCAGCGCGGTGCCGCGCCGGCTGGGGGAGATCTCCTACAGCCTCTACCTGTGGCACTGGCCGGTTTACCTGCTGCTGCCGCGCGATGTCCTCGGGTTCGGCGGGTGGGCCCGGACCGCGGTGCTGATCGCCCTGTCGCTCGTGGCGGCCGTCCTGTCGAAGAGGGCGGTGGAGGATCCGGTGCGGTTCCGGGCCCGGTGGGCCACCGGAGGCCGCGGGCTGGTCGCACTCGCCGCCGCGGCCGTCATGGCGGCCGGGGTGTGGGCGGCCATACCGCAGCCGCAGCTGGGAGCCGGGACGGTGGACGTGGACCAGTTGATGGCCCCGTAGTCCCGGGCGGAAAGCCAGGGGCACTCCCCGCGATGAGGGAAACTGGGCGGATGTGGAAGAAGCGCATCAAAGGAGCGGCGTGCGCGTGAGCCACGTTGGATACCGGCCGGGGCGTCCTGCTGCGGCCGTTGCCTTCCTGCTGCTGGCGGCGCTCGCCGGCTGTGGCGTCACGGACACGGGCCCGGTGCGGGCCGGTGCGCCGGCTCGAGGACAGCTGGCAGAGGACGGGAGGGACGTTGTTCGTGTGTATTTCGTCACCCCGCATGGCACCTGGCCGGCCGCCCGACCGGCTCCGGACGGGGCCGGGCCGCAGACCGCCCTCGATGCACTGCTGGCCGGTCCGACCCGCTCGGAGCGGGCACGCGGGCTGGTCACCGCCCTGCCTGCCGGTACCCACCGGGTGAGGGCGCAGGCAGCGGCGGGAGCCGTCGACCTCTCCCTGCCGTGGCTGGTGACGGAGCTGGGCAGGGAGGCGGTGAACCAGCTGGTGTGCACGGCCGCCGCCGCGCCGGGTATCCCGGGAGGCAGGCAGCCGGCGGACGTGGTCGTGCGGATCCACGAGTCGGGCATGCCCTCGGGCGCCTGGCCCGTCCGGTGCGACGAGAACGGTGCGGCCGCCCCCGTCGAGACGCGCGGTCCGGGCCGCTGACCGCAAGCCGCCGACGCCGCAACGCACGGGATGCCGGTGTCCGTCAGGGCCTGTCCGCTGTGGCAGGCACAGGACGGCACACGGCCGGCTTTGAAGGGCAAAGGGAAATAGGAGAGCACTGCCTCATGACACATATCCTGCTGATCGAGGACGATCCCGCCGTCCGCCGCGGCGTCACGCTGGGGCTGCGCCGGCGCGGGCACGAGACCGAGGCGGTCGGCACCGGTGAAGACGGCCTTGAGGCGCTGGCCGCATGCCCGCCGGACATCGTGCTGCTCGATCTGATGCTGCCCGGGATGAGCGGCCTGGAGGTGTGCCGGCGCATCCGGGAGACCAGTCAGGTGCCCATCGTGATCCTTTCTGCCCGCGGTGATGACGTCGACGTGGTCGTGGGCCTGGAAGCCGGCGCCGACGACTACATCGTCAAACCCGCCAGCGACGAGGTCATCGAGGCGCGTATGCGCGCGGTGATGCGCCGCCTGGCACCCTCTCAGCCGGACCCTGCGGCAGGCAGCGAGCGCACCACGTACGCGGATCTGGAGATCGACCGCGCTGCCCTGCGCGTGCGCAAGCGCGGTGAGGACCTGACACTGGCGCCGTCGGAACTCAAGCTGCTGCTGTTCCTGTCGGCCTGGCCGGACCAGACCTTCAGCCGCCAGCAACTACTGGAACAGGTGTGGGAGCACAGCTACTACGGTGACGCCCGGCTGGTGGACGCGTGCGTGATGCGCCTGCGGGCCAAGACCGAGGACGACCCGCGTCGCCCCCGCTACATCCAGACCGTGCGGGGCTTCGGATACAGGTTCGGGCCGCTGTGAAACACCGCCTCGTCCCCCGTGGCCTGCGCACCCGGCTGGTCATCGCCTTTGTCCTGGTCTCCGCGCTCAGCGCACTGACCACTGCCGCGCTGACCTTCCACCAGGCACGTACCGCGATCCTCCAGCGTGCGCAGGACAACGCCGTGCGGGACCTGCGTGCCCAGGTCGGCTCCCTTGCTCCGGACCTGCCCGCCCAGCCAGCCGAGGCGGACCTGCGCACCCTGGCCCTGCAGCTCGACCGCGCAGGCGGTGCGCGCGACTGGCGTACTACCGCCACCTACCGCGGCGGCCCGCTCATCACCGCCGGCAGCCCGGCTCCCGGCCTCCCCGCCCACCTGAGAGTCACTGCTGCCTCGGCCACCACGGCCCTGGTGCAGCGCTTCCACCACGGCGGGCAGCCCTGGCTCGCCATCGCCCTGCCCGTCGCTCCCGCCGGCCACCCCACCCAGCCCTCCGGCCTCGTCGTCTACGTCACCTTCTCCCTCGTCGCCCAGCAGCAGGACGTCTCGTCCCTGGTCACCGCCGCACGCGCCGGCGCGCTGCCCGTCGTGCTCGCCTCGCTCGTGCCCGCGCTGCTGGCCGCCCGCCGCGTCCTGCGCCCGGTGCGGCGACTGCGATCGGCCGCCGAGTCCATGGCCACCGGCGCCCTCGAGACCCGCATCGAGGTCACCGGCCACGACGAGCTCGCCGACCTCGGCAGCACCTTCAACACCATGGCCGCCACCCTGCAAGCCGACGCCGCTACCTTGCGCTCGATGGAGGCCAAGGCCCGCCGGTTCGCCGCCGACGTCTCACACGAACTGCGCACGCCCCTCGCCGCGATGACCGCCGTCACCGGCCTCCTCGACCATGACGCTGCAGCAGGCCACCTCGGACCGGAAACCTCCGAAGCCCTCAGCCTCGTCGCCGACGAAACCCGCAAGCTCGCCCACCTGGTCGAAGACCTCATGGAAATCTCCCGGTTCGACGCCGACGCCGCCCGCCTGGACCTCGACGAGATCGACATCGGCGAACTCGTCCGGAAAACTCTCGCGCTGCGCCACTGGCACAACCGAGTCGACGTCAACGCCCCTGACGGACTGCGCGCCCTGCTCGACCCGCGCCGCATCGACGTCGTCCTCGCCAACCTCACCGGCAACGCCCTGCGCCACGGCGGACCGCAGGCACAGGTATGCGTCCGGGCCTACACGGAGGGAGACAACATCGTCATCAGGGTCCGCGACAACGGACCGGGCATCGCCCCCGACACACTCCCGCACGTGTTCGACCGCTTCACCAAGGGCGACACCGCCCGTACACGCAGCGAGGGCAGCGGACTGGGCCTGGCCATCGCCGCCGAGAACACCCGCCTGCACGGGGGCACCCTCACCGCCGCCAACGCCCCGGGGGGAGGAGCGGTCTTCACCCTCACCCTGCCGCGCAACCCGACATGAACCGACACCGGGCGCACCTGCCCGCGCTCAGCCTCGCCCTCCTCCTGCCCCTGACCGCGTGCGCCGTCACCGACACCGGCCCCACGCCCGCTGGCTCCCCGGCCACCGGACTGCGCGATCCCCGCTCCCGCGCTGCAGCGGCCGTGCACGTCTACTTCTACTCCGCCCAGGGCCTCGAACGCGTCTCACGCCCCTACCGGGGCCCCGACGCACCCAACGCCGCACTACGGCAACTCGTCGCCGGCCCGAACACCGCCGAACGCGCACGCGGCCTGATCAGCTACGCCCCCCACAACGCCCCCACCCCCGCCGTCACCGCGCACAGAACCGGCGCCCTGGAAGTGACCGCGCCGCAGGGGTGGGAATCCCGCAGCGCACTGCGACAACTCGTGTGCACAGCCGCTGACGTAGCAAGCGCAGCAGAAGGAGCCAGCATCCAAGACCTCCGGGTAACAGTGCACCGTGCCGAGGACCGGGACGCCCTCACACAGGGGTGCCAGCCGTAGCAGCCACACGGCGCACGCACTACGGCAGACCCCCACCGGTGTGATCACGACCCAGCCCCGACCGGATGCTCCACCACCACGGTCGCGAAACCGTCAGTCTCTGACAGCCCGACAGGCGCTCCGCGGTGGCTGACACGCGCCTCACATGGACGGGGTAGGGGCTGCCGTGTGCAGGCAGTGCGCCGGCCGATGATCCGGAGCCGAAGTGTCCACAATGTCTGGATGGCTTGATCATGCGCATTGGTGCATGAATTGATTTCGGACAACGCAAAGGTTTCGATTGTGGTGATCCATGATCCTTCGCACGCTGTGATGGCTGATGTGCCGCCGATCTACACCGTTTCGAGGGGAATGATCATGGGGGATGCGTTGGACGTCATGCAGGTGGCCGAGGGCGGGGCCGCGGTGCTGGTGGCCGAGATGGCCAAGAGCGGCTGGGAAACCGTGCGTGCGACGATGGCCCGGCTCTTCCGCAGGGGCGGAGAGGAGACGGCTGAGCAGGAGCTGCGTCTGCTGGATGCCGCGCAGGCGCGGCTGGTCGGGAGCGCGGACGGCGATCGCGCCTCCGTCGCGAAGACGCTTGAGCAGGAGCTGCTGATCCAGCTGGCTGCGTTCCTGCAGAAGAACCGGGAGGCGGCAGCGGACCTCCAGGCCCTGCTCGAGCAGTCGGAGGAGTCCGGCCATGTCCGGGGGCGGGTGAGCGTGCACCACAACACCGGCAGCCAGGTGCTCATCGCGGGCCACTCGGTCAACGCCGGCGACTTCACCTACCGGACCGGGGAGGGTGAGAAGTGAGCGACCTGAACACGCCCGGTCCGGGCGCGGTGCCGCCCCTGCCCCCGGCCGTACCCGCCACTCCTCCTGCTGCGCCGGCCTCGGCGGAGCCAGCCGGGATGGAGGTCGACGTCCACGAGGTAGAGCGGTCACAGATCATCATCGCCGGCCGCGATGTGAACATGGGCAAGCGCCTGCCCGAGACCGACATTCCCAAGGCGGACCTGGACGTGGTGAGCCGGGCCTGGGTGGACACCGCTCATGACGGCGGTGCCGTGACGGCGCCCGGCGACGCCGTGTCCCTGCTGACGTCGGACGGACCCGCCCTGGCCGTGATTGCCGGTCCGGTCGGCTTCGGGAAGCGCACGGCCGGAATCAGGGCCCTGTGGCAGGTGTCCTTGGCCGATCGCAACGACGACGGGGAGCCGCTGCCGCTCAAGGCGATCCAACCTGACTGGGACAAGCCCGAAGCCCCGGACATCGGCTCGCTGCCGGACCGGCCGGGCACTGGCTATCTGCTCGACGTCGCGGCGGAGATCAGCGGCTGGGAGAAACCCGAGGAGGTCGCCAAGGCACTCGTGACCCATGCGGAAAAGCTCCGCCGCGCCGGCTCCTGTCTGGTCGTCGTCGCCGACGAACACTCCTGGCCCGAGGACGAATCCGGGACCGTCGGCAGAGTCGTCGTCCGGACGAAGAACAGGCCCGATCCCCACCGCGTGGCCGAGAAACACCTCGAGTACCTCTACCGCAAGCCCGAACGCCTCCGCTGGCTCAACACCGCCACCAACGCCGACGGCACAGGAATGGTGGGCCAGGCCGCACACCTGCTGTCGGACGCCTCCAGCCCCGCCGACGCCGCCCGGCTGGCCGACGAACTCGCCCGGACCGAGAACTCGGCCGAAGGGCTGAAGACGGCGATGGCCGCCTTCCAGCAGTGGCGCACCCAGGTCGTCAACGTCTTCAAGCAGACCGGCCCCGCGGACCGGGCGCTGCTCATCGCGACGCTCTTCCTCAGCGGCAGCGAGGCCACCAGCATCCAGAACGCCTCCTACCGCCTGCTGAACAAGGGGCCGCAGGAAGACGTGGAGATCATTCTCAGCGGCCCCGACCTCGCCACACGGCTGCGCAGCGTCGGCGCCAAGGTGACAGAACGCCACGCCACCCTCGACCACAAGCCCGGCTACGCCCAAGCCGTCCTGAACCACCTGTGGCAGCAACGCCCCGACATCCACAAGCATCTACTGAAGTGGCTCGACGCCATCACCACCCCCGGCGAGCCCGGCGCCTCGCGCCTGGCGGCCATCAGCACCCTCCTCGTCGAACTGGCCATCACCCAGAACGACATCAAGGTCATCGACCAGATCCGCACCTGGATCGACAACGGCAACACCACCACCGAGCACCGGCAGCTGATCGCCGGCGTCTTCACCCAGGCCGCAGAGGCGGACACCCTGGGCCCCAAGGTGAGGTCCAGGCTCCTGGACTGGGCACAGGCGGACAAGGAATCCGTGGCCACGGTCGTCGCCCTGGTCTGCCAGGGCCAGTTCGCCGACCACTACCCCCGCCAGACACTCGTACGCCTGCGCCACATCCTCGACCGACCCGACACGGACATCGCCGTACGCACCGCGGAAAAAGCCCTGCGCAGCATGGCCGCGCACCCCGGACAGCTGGCACGGGTCTGGGCGACGGTCAGCAAATGGGCCACCGAACCCGGACATCTGGCCGGTCACCGCGCCTTCCTGTCCTTGCTCGACCCACGGGACGACGCCCATGCCCTGCAGGTCCTGATGGAAGCCGCCGAGCAAGCAACAGATGTTAGGACAGCCCTCCTGAACGGCTGGAACGACGCCCTGGCCGACACCCGCGTCGCCACCCGGTGCCGCGACCTGATGATCGCCTGGGCCCGAGCCCGCGCCGAGGGCCTGGTGCCTTACGACCTGGTCACCGACATCCTCCGCCAGGTCGTCACCGAGCACCTCTACACCAGCCCCGTAGCAGCCCTCGTCTTCGGCGAGCCAGGCGTCCAGTACGACGAACCCGTCATCGCGCTGCGCAAGGACCTCCAACTGCCAGTCCTCCCACCGACACCGCCCCAGGCTGCTGAAGCCAAGGAGTCCTGAGCCGTGGCGTCCACCCGCTGGGCGCGCCGCCGCACCCCACGGGCGCTGCGGCGTGCCCTGTCCCGCTTCGAATTACGACTGCCCAGCAAGGTGCCCGGCATCGGCTTCACCGCCCGGATCACCGCCACCGTTCTCACCAGCCCTCCCTACCCGCAAAGTACGGATGAGCTCGCCGCATCCATCCGGGCCGCTCTGCGCCGGGCCGCCCGCGACATCTCGCCGACCTGCGACCCCGCCGACCTCGCCACCGCCCGCGACGTGTGCGCACGCCACCTCGCCCGCAAGCGGTCCCTCGCCACCGAACCACCCGTCGAGTACCAGGCCGACCTCACCCTGGACCTGCTCCCCGACGACCAGGCCGCCGTACGGTCCCTGCTCAGCGCCCAACGCCGCCAGGCCGTCACCGACATCCTGCGCCGCCAGACGACCGAAGCCATGGCTGAGGAACTCGCCCACCCCGCCGCACTGCTCGTACGGTGGATCGAGCAGCAGCCCGACCACTGGGCCGCCCTCCCGGAACCCGAGACGCTCGACAAGATCGCGGCCGCCTTCGCCCAGTACCTCCCCCAACACGAACGCACCGTCGAGTACGCGGCCCTCGAAGTGATCCGCGAGTTTCTGGACAGCTTCCAGGACCCGCCGCAAAAGCGCATGGTCTACGAGGTCCTCGCCGCAGGCATGCGCCACGCCAAACGCCCCGATCATGCAGCCAGAGCAGAGGCCCTTCTCAACGGGAACGGACACCCACACACCGCCGACCCGCCGAGCAGCACATGAACGAATCCCGGCTCCTTGCGGGGCAAGAGAGCGGGCGAGGCCGGTGACCACGACGATCTGGCGCTGGCTGCTCGCCCCGCGGACCAGCTGGCACGCGCGGCGCCTGGTCCGAACCAGCCAGAATGACATCTCGTTCGACACCGCCTGGCGACATACACGCCTACGCCTGCACCCTGACGAAATCCCCTACCGGCGACACGGTCACCTCCCCGACAGCGGCACTGAGAAGCCAGGGAGGTTCGCTGGTGACGAGTCGGAGCGGAGAGGGGCGTAGGCCGGTGCCGCAGCAGGCGGGAAAAGCAGCGGGAACGATCTAGGAGCGCTGGAAGCGGTCCGGCTGATGCCTCGCACGAACCAGCCGGGGCTCAGGGTGTGTGGTTGCGGTCCGTCCAGGCGGACAGGCCGGGCCACAGACCCCGCCCCAGTGCCACTTCAAGGCGCGCCAGCGTCCCCAGGTCGGGCAGTACCCTCCCTCGGAGCAGTCGGCTGATCGTCGCGTGGGACACGCCCGCCCTGTCACCCAGCGCCCGCAAGCCGATCTCGGACGCCTCCATCGCCGCCACCAGGTTGCGCGCGAAGACCTGACCATAGTGCGCGCTGACGGGGGCGTCCTCGACGAGCCGGGCATACGGCCAGTCACCCGACGCGACGTAGGTCGCCGGCAGTTGGTCGTTGTTGCTCCGGGGCATGCCGAAATGATCCCACGTCGCCATGGGGCCCGTCCCTCCGTGCCGGTTGAGTCGACATACGATTTATGGTGCAAGTACACACCACTTTATATGGTGCGAGCCGCGGTAGAGCAGAGTGGCATCGGCCGTGCCTGAGGGTTTCGGAATCGCCGGGTTGCGTGTTTGTTGCTCATTCCGCGAGGGTGATGACGCCATCCGGGATCCATCCCTCCAGGTATCCCCGTAAGAATGGCCCCAGTTCGCGTGGACGTAGCTCCAGACCGCCCTCGACGTCGGTCAGCGGATGCCAGGTGTATTCGGTGTCCTTCGTGGCGCCGAGGTGGACCCGGATCGCGATCTCCGTCATCCTGTCGCGGCGAGTTACGAAGACGCGTCTTGCGGCGACGCGGGCCTGCGGACAAGGATGAGACACATATCTGCCGACGACTCGAGTCGCCGCGACGTACCAGTGGCTGAAGAGCGGATCGCGGACCCGAACCACAATGAATCTGGTGGGGCGCAGGCGAATCACTCTCGCCCGCAGAGGCCTCCAAGAACGGTCGTCTCGCGAGCGACTCAGCAGCACACGCTCCTGAGCGTCGATGACAGCAAGCTCAGCGGACCCCTGACTCCAACGGATAATTCCTCTCATGCATTGAGCGACTCTGTCGGTGATCTTGGGTTTTCTTGATCACTGCCCTTGGCGCCACCAGCGGGGCCGGTGGTTGTCGAGGTACTGCTGGAACGCCGTTGGTGGGCGGGGCCGGTAGTGGGAGTCCGCTGGCTCCTGGCTGCTGAGGCGTTCGATGTTGACGGCGATCGCGGTCAGGACGTGCTGGACGTGGGCCTTGGCCACGCCGTGGTAGCGGCAGCGGCGCATCTGATGGCCGTTGACCAGCTCGTTCATGGTGCCCTCGATCCCGGAGCGGGAGGCGTAGAGCCGCTGCCACTGCGGGTCTTGCTGGTCGGCGCGGTTCTGGGTCTGGACTTCGTGGAGGTGGGCATGCCCGCACTTACAACTTCACTGTCGCAGACCTTCACACGTACTATGTGCTGGCGGGCGAGACTCCGGTCCTCGTTCACAACAGCAACTGCGGCGTAACCATCGATGACGGCAAGTGGGATTACTTCTTCGGGCGCGTTAACTCCAATCCGCACAACGCGGAAAGGTCAGCTCAGAACGCCTATCAGCTGGAATCGATCGGAATCCGCGACAACGCTGCGGGGCGCGAAGTTCTGACCGGGCACTTCAATGAGGCGATAAGGAGTGGGGTCGTGGAGACTTACGTGAATCCGAAGTCTGGACTCACGAACATGCGAACGGAGTCACTCTTGTATGGGCCGCGTGGCGCTCTCCTGATTCGCGCCAACTTCGAAGTGACCGACAATGGAGTACGGCTCACTACAATGATCCCCATTGGAGGGAGGGGCTATGGCAAGTGACATCATGGAGATTCCAGAGGATTTGGATTTCATCGAAGTTCTTGGCTCGGCCCCCGAGCCTACGGAATATGACCCTGATGTGTGGCGGGTCGAGGCTCCGGTAGGCGATGCTGGCGAGCTTGTGGCACTGAGCTTCGACATCGGAGCAAGGTCTGTACGCTTGACCAGAGAGTCGATGGGAAAGTGCGACATCGAAATCTACCGCGAACAGGTGGATCGAATTCTCCTGTACTCGCGCGAGGGGGAGCGCGGGATCGTTGTGGAAGTGAACGTTCCTGGATTCAAGTGTGAGCTCAGGGTCGTTGCGTCTCCCGGGTTCCGCCTAGTGGACCCTATGTTGTACCTGGGGCGTTGACGGGTGCGCATGACGCATATTCTTTAGAATGAGGATTTCTCGACTCTGGGCCTGTCATTTTTGACGGCAGGGTTGTCGAGTTGGTCGCCTCATTACGCCTGCAAGACAGAAGCCCCGTCAGGTGTGTCCTGGCGGGGCTTCTGCGTGGGGTGACGGCAGTAGTTGACGGCAACGTCAGCGGACGGGGGCGTTCCTGGGCGGCGGTTCGTCGCCGTCGGAGCGTGTTGTCTCGGTGTTCGTCGGGCTGCCGAGGGCGGTGCTGAGGGTGTCGATAGCGTCGCGCTGGAGACGGAGCCTTACGTGGGCGTAGACGGTGGCGGTGACGCCGATGTGGGCGTGGCCGAGGAGTTCCTTGATCACGACGAGTTCGACGCCCTGTTCCAGGAGCAGGGTGGCGGTCGAGTGGCGGAGGTCGTGGAAGCGGATGCGGCGGAAGCCGGCCTTGCGGAGGAGCGTGGTGAAGGCACGGGTGAGGTTGGTGGGGTCGATCGGCCTGCCCTGCACCGTGGTGAACACGAGCCCGTCGTGCCGCCACGTGGTGCCTGCGGCCTCCCGCTCGCGCTTCTGCTGCTCGTGGTGGAGCTTCAGCGACTGGATGCAGCGGGTGGGGAGGGCGATGCGGCGCTCGGAGGCTCGCGTTTTGGTGGGCAGCGTGGTGAGACCGCCGGTGCTGGTGCGCTGGAGTGTGCGGCGGATTGCGGCGGTGCCCGCGTCGAGGTCGAGGTCTGTCCAGCGCAGGCCGAGGAGTTCGCCCTTGCGGAGTCCGGTGTGGAGGGCGAGTTCGAACAGTGTGTGCAGCCGGTGACCTTGTGCGGTGGTGAGGAGCTGGCGGGCTTCGTCGGCGGTGAGGGGTTCGAAGCGTCGGGGGCGGGGTGTGCCGGTGCGGACGTTACGGGCGACGTTGCGTGGGATCTCTTCCTCGCGGACGGCGTGTTCCAGGGCGGACTTGAGCACGGAGTGGAGGTAGGTGAGCGTCAGCGGGGAGAGCAGCTTGTGGCAGCATTGGCCGGCGTCGCAGCAACGGGGCTGGTCGCGCCGGGCGTCGATGCCGCGCGTGTAGCACTGGCAGGTGGTGCAGAGTTGGTTGAGCCAGGTGCGGACGTCCCTGGCGGTGAGCTTGGTGAGCTTCTTCTTGCCGAGGCCGGGGATGAGGTACCGGTGGACGCAGGCGGTGTAGCGGGTGTGGGTGTTCTCGCGGAGGTGGTGTACGGCGACGTTCTCCAGCCAGTAGGTCAGGTACGCGGCCCCGCTGCCCTGCGCGGAGGGGACAGGAAGGGCGCGGTTGCTGGCGGCGATCTTCTCGGTGAGTTTGGTCAGGGCTTCCTTGCGGGTGGTGCCGTAGACACGGATGCAGCGGCGGGTGTTGCCGGGGGCGCTGGTAGACGGTTCCGTCGCCATTGGCGCGCACGCGGCGGGAGGTGTTGGTGTCTCGGGGCGTGGTCATCAGGCGGCGGCTTCCTGTTCGAGGCGGGTGCGGATGAAGTCGGTGAGCGCGTGAGCGGGGATGCGGCGGGCGCGGCCGAGGGTGATCGAGGCGAGCTGGCCGGAGCGGAGAAGGTCGTAGACGGCGGAGCGGCCGAGCTGGAGGCGGGCCATCACCTGGGGGATCGTGAGCAAATCCAGCGCCGGTGCCGCCTCCGCACAGGGGACGGTGGTCGAGGGCGAGGTCATCAACTGCCCCCTTCGGCTGCGAACTGCCGTTTCAGTTCCCTGCGGTGCCAGACGCCAGCGGCGAGGAGTGCGGCGCCGGGGCTGTAGCCCGTGCCGAGGTAGTCCCAGTGGCCGACGACCAGCGTGGTGTCCGGGTCGGGCTCGGGCAGGCCGGGGTGGGCGTGGGCCTGTTCGGTGCGCCAGGCGCGGCGGGCGGTGCGCAACGCGCCGAGAGTGGTCGAGTAGGAGCGGGACTTGGTGGAGAAGTGGCCCCGGAAGCCGAGCATGCGCGCCCACTTCCAAAGCTTGAGCTGGGTAAACTCCGGCAGGCGGCCCAGCTCCCAGCAGGTGCGGATCATCTGCCGGACGTGCTGGGCGACGGCGAGCCGGGGCAGGGGCCGGGCCTGTCCGGTGCCGTCGCAGGCCGTGCACGGGAGCGGGGTTCCGTGGGGGAAGACGGTGGCGCCGCGTCCCTGGCAGGGGCGGCAGAACAGGGCACAGTCGAGGGTGCCTGAGGCGTCGGCGGACTTGGTGGCGTACTTCGCCACGTACGCGGCGACCGCCTGATCGGTGAGTCCGGCATCGGTGCCGAAAGCGGCGATTTCGCGCACGTCGAGCTGCTGGCCCCAGGTGAGTTCGCGTTCCCCAACCGCGTTCGAGTCGGCGGAGATGCGGGCGCGCGGTGCGGCGGCGCGGATGGCGTCGGTGAGCACGGCGGCGGTGGCGTACGAGGGCGGGGGCTGGGTGCTGCCGTCGGGGCCGTCGAGACGGATCACGGCGTGGAAGTGGACCAGGCCACGCTTCTGGTACTCGGCGACCTTCGCGAAGGACACCCGCAACGCCGCGCGTGCAGCCTTCTGCGTCATACCGAGCCGGGGGGCGATCTCCCGGCGCAGGTAGGTGGTGAAGCGGGCCCACAAGACTCCGGCGTGGGCCTTGAACAGGACCGCGCCGACGTAGTCGTACGTTGCCGGGTTGAGCGGCGTACCGAGCAGCGGGTCCGTGGGGTCGTGGCGGGTGCCGCAGCGGCAGGGCCGAGTGTCGGGGCGGTTGTGGACGGGGCCGAAGGAGGGTGCGGTGAGGGTGGCGAAGACGCGGGGGTGGGTGCGGACGGTGTCGGGGACGGTCTTGCCGCCGGTCAGGCCGGCGCGGATGAGGTGGTAGGTGTCGGTGGCGTAGAGGCGGGAGCAGGCCGGGCAGCGGGAGGCGCGGCGGTTGCCGCAGGTGGTGAGCAGACTGCCGGTGGGCTCGGTGTCGGTGGAGTAGCGATGCAGGACTTCACCGGTAGTGGTGTCGACGGTGGTGGTGTGGCCCGTGAGGCGGACGGGTTCGGTGCAGCCGCCGAGGCGTTCGATCTGCTGCTGTGCGCGGTCGAAGTCGGGGTGGTTGACCAGGTGGAGCAGGTCCCGCACGGCGGGGCTTGCCACGTGGCGCAGGTCCAGGGTGATCATTTGGGGCGTGTCCCTTCTGTCGGGTGGGTAGCCCCGAGCAGCAACCGGCCAGTCGGCAAGGCATGTTGGTGCTGCTCGGGGCATGACGAACCAGGCCCAGCGTGTGGGCGTGGGGTTGAGCGAGGGGGATACGGCCGATGAGGGTCGGGGCTCAGAGCTGAGCGAGTGCGGCGGTGACCACCGGCAGGGCGACGCCCATGCGAGTCCCCAACTGGGCCGCTGTGATCGGCGCTTCGTGCTCGGCACGGTGGGTGTCCGCGATGCGCCGGGCCGCGTTCAGCAGGGCCGCCGGCAGCGCCGGGCCGGAGGCGGAGTGGGCTGTCTTGGAGATGGCGGTCGGAGCTGGGATGGGCTTCGGCTCTTCGACCGGCGAGGCCGCGGTGACCGGGACGGGGACCGTGGGTGCTGATTCGGGTGCGGATGCCTCGTCGGGCACCGGCTCGGAGAGAGGAGCGGCAATTTCCTCCGGGTGCGGGGCGGGGACGATGGGTGTGTGGAACTGGGCGAGGAAGGCGGGGCCGACGTGGCCCCAGCCGAGGAGCAGGAGCGGGGCGACGGTGTCCAGGCAGGCGCGGCCGTAGCGTCCGGTCAGCAGGGGTTCGGCGGTGTTCAGGGCGAGGGTGAGCAGTCCGCACAGGTGCAGCAGCCGGGTGCCGGCCCGCAGCTCCGCCTTGGGTGCGCCGCGCAGGGCCAGGAAGCGCAGTGCGACCAGGAGTCCGACGACGGACAGATCCACCATGGGGGCGATCAGCGGCGCGATCGGACGCGGGACGCCGAGGCGTAGGGCGAGCGCCCAGACGTTGCCGAAGGAGAAGACGAAGGCCAGGGCCGCGATGACCGCCATGACCACGGTCACGGTGCGCCGGGTGAACCGTTCCTCCGCCATGATCTCAATCTCCTTTCTGGCGTGGGCGTTTCGGGACCACTTGGTGAGCGAGGGTGTGGGCGGTGCCGTCCAGCCGGTCGTACGGAGGAGAGCGTCCAGGCACAGGTCCGGGTCGGCGGTCAGGTGCGAAGTGGCGTCCGCGACGCGGGCGGCGTCGGCGTCGGAGACGTAGGGGGTGCGGATGCGGGTGTAGCCCGGGCGGCCCTGCATCGCCATCACCGCGACGCCGACGTAGGCGGGGTCCTGCAAGGTCACCGGGCTGGAATCGGGCCAGTTGCGGATGTCCTCGCCGAGTGCGGCGACCGCGGCTTCGACGGTCTTCTGTGCGAAGGAGAGTCCGATGGGGCACACGTCGCGGATGAAGGTGGGGATGGCATCACCGGTGGTCTTCTGGCTGATCAGGATCACCAGGATGCCGACGCTGCGGCCCTTCTTGACCAGGTCCTCCACCAGTCGGGCGTTCTCCGCCGTCAACGCGGCCAAACGTTTCGTCTCGGCGTCGCTGCCCTTGTACTCGCGGAAGTACGTGTGCGCCTCATCGATGATCAGGACCGTGAGCGGCCACTCAGGGGAGGGTCCGACGTGCCACATGTTCTTGACGCCCAGCACGTCGCGGATGGTCGCCGAGCGCCGCTTGCGCAGCTCCACCAGGCGCTTGAACAGTGCGTTCGCTTCGTCGAGGTCGTCGCCGCAGAACGCGAACATCCGCTTGACCAGGTCGGCGTAGTCGCCCTCCGATGCCCGCGACACCTTCCCGTCCGCAGCTGCGATCTGCACGGCAGCCGACGGTGCGAAGTCGCAGACGAACTTGTTGACCCCCGAGGTCTTGCCCGCACCCGGGACGCCGGCCACCGTCACACCGGGCACGTTCGCCAGGGACACGCACACCCGGGCGGCGTACTCGTCCACGCCCAGCTCCCAGCGCGTCAGGTCCGTGAGTGGTCGGCCGGTGGGTGGTCGGCGTGGTCAGCGGGTCGGAGCGCACGCCCCGGATCACCACCTTGCCGGGGCCGTCGGGCAGCACGGACACCCGCGTGTACCGCCAGGCATCGGCCAGGAACCGCGCCGACTTCTGGTACTCCTCCAGCCCGACCTGCGGCAGCGTCCGGGCCCGCACGATCACCCCGAACTGGTCGGGCTTGACCTTGATCTTCGGAGTCAGCACCCGGGGAGCGGGCGGGGGACTGTCCTTCTGTGCGGTGATCTGCGCGAGCAGGCTCGGTGTCTTGTCGGTGACCGTCAGTCCCGCCATCCGCGCGAGCCGTACCCAGCCCCAGCGGATCCGGACGGCCTGCCGCATGCTGGCCCGCGTGCCCCGGTCGGCCCGTACGTAGCGCACCACCGTCCACACCAGCCACACACCGATGAGCGCCGTAGCGATCGGCAGCACGTACGACGCGTATCCCGTGACGGCTTCCACGTCAGGCCCCCTCTTCGCGTATCAGGCGCAGGGCGTGGGCCAGGTCGAGGTGGGCCGCCTGTTCCGGGTCCAGGCCGAGCAGATCGAGCACGGCAGCCGAGACGGCGAAGGTGGCATTGCCCTCGGTCCCCGGCAGGGGCCGGAGCGGGTACAACTCCCGCTCCGTCAGGTGGCGTTCGAAGCGGGTCATTGACTCGCCTCCACCGTCACCAGCTCCAGGCGAGCAGCACGGTAGGCGACACCGTCGGAGAGCTGACCATTGAAGATCCGCGCCCACGGGGTGGCGAACAGCTCCACAGGCCGCACCATCGCCCCCGGCTTGAGCCCGGCCGCCAGGCCCGTCTCCAAAACGGTGATCTTCAGGACTTCGGCGCGGCCGTCCTCCATGAGCATCACGGTCACCGTGTACAGCGACGCGCCGGTCTCCCGGTCGGTGGCGACCTCCCCGGTCTGCTGGTCCTTGATCTTCAGCACCGGCTCGGTGCCCGCGATGCACACCGCCGACGGCTCCGTGCAGGGCCGGGGGGTCTTCGTCCGACAGCTCAGCCCGCGCGATCAGTTCTTCAAGCACTACAACGAGGGGCTGGAGGAAATGGCGGCGCAGCGTCGAGCGGACGAGGAAGCGGTACGGCTCAGCGGAAAGAGCGATGGCGAGGTGGCCGCCGAACTCGCCGCCGCCGAGGAGCGGTTCACCAAGGCCAGCACCGCGTTCGAAGCCGCTACCGCCCACCGTGACGCCATGCGCGCCGTCATGGAGCAACGCAAGCGCCTCAGTGGCAAGTACACGCCTGAAGAACAGGCCGCCAGCGTCCAGCGCCTGCACGACCGGCTGAACGAAGGCAGACGCCGGCGCTGAACCAGCCGCACCAGACGGAGCAGCAGGAGACGCAGCGCAGGGTGAGCTGTTCAGAGTTTCTTTACTTGATCAAGAACGGCCCGCTGACGCGGGCCGTTGCGCGCCGGCGGTCGGTGGCCGCCGCCCGCTCCTGTCTGCCGCCCCGCTGGCGACGCCCACCGGCCACTCGGCGCGCAGATCCGGGGAGCGCGGGCATTATCAAGCGGAAGCCCATTCCGCCCGACCGTTCAGCAGCAGGCGGGGTGGGTGCCCGAGAGGCCGTCCGGTGGGTTCGTGCCGTGCGTCGGCACCCGGGCCGAGCTGACGTCCCGGCCGCCTGGGCCTGGTGCCTGGGTCAGCGCGGGGCGCCGCCTGGGTGAGCAGGACGGGTCACATCTGCCGCCAGGCCCGCCAGGGCCGGGTGATGATCTCCCGGTAGGTGTGGTGGGTCGGGTTCTGGCCGCAGTGGCGCAGCACCCAGTTCTGCGGTTCGGCGAAGTCCTCGCTCGTCGGCGAGGTCTCTCCGTCCACAGCGCACTGCATCGCGTACTGGACCGGCTCCGCATCCGGCTCGCGGTCGGGCTGGAGAGTCCAGGTCTCGTAGCGCAGGACCGAGCGAGGGGTCACCGTCCCCACCTCCGGTTGGCCACGGCCACCTTGGCGCTCAGCTTCTCGGCCGGGGTCGGCGGGCGTACGTCCTGGGGCGGTACGTCCCACTCCCGGCCACCGCGCGGCGGCCGAAGCTGCACGTACAACCCCACATGCCCCATCACCACACCCACCTTGCCGTTCCGGCGGTCGACTACCAGGGCGCCGACATCGGGCGAGATGGTGTGCCCGTCGGTATCCGGGGTGGGGGCCGTCATCGTGACCACCCCGGCGAGGCGGTGCGCGACCGGGCCTCCAGTCGCAGGGCGGGAACACATGGGGTGGTGCTCTTTCGCACGGTGACGCTCCTCGGCGGCGTGGATGCGTGCCCCTGGGCCCGTCGGTGCCGCAGGGTCGGCACCGATCCTCACGCCGGTCACCGGGACGAAGGAACCTCCACCAAACCCCACTCCGGGACGTCCTGCACCGTGTAGAACGTCCCTGGTGCCGTCCTGAGACGAAGGGGGAGACTCGTGCCGAACGAGAGACTACGAGCCGTCATGGCAGCCGGAGGCTGGACATACGCCACCCTCGCCCAGGAAGTCGAGATCGATCCCAAGTCGGTCGAGCGCTGGGTGAACCTCGGGCGCACCCCACGCCGTGTCACAGCCCTACAGGCGGCCAATGCCCTGGGAGAAGACGTGCACGCACTCTGGCCGGCACTCCGCCAAGCCCGCCCCGCACGCGCCATCAGCCCCGAACTGGTCGCGCTCTACGAGCAGCGGGCCGACGTCCCCGTTTCGGCGTTCACCGACCTGATGGCCCAGGCCGGGGAACGGATCGACATCCTCGTCTACGCGGCCGTATTCCTCCACGAGGCGTACCCGCGGCTGAACGAACTCCTCACCGAACGCGCCGCCGAAGGCTGCACCATCCGCGTCGCGATCGGAGACGCCGACAGCGACAACGTCCAAGCCCGTGGCCAGGAGGAGCGGTTCGGCCACGGCATCGAAACCCGCTGCCGCCTCGCACTCATGCACTACAAGCCACTCGTCGGCATCCCCGGCATCGAAGTCCGCGCCCACGGCACCACGCTCTACAACTCCCTCTACCGCGCCGACGACCAGCAACTCGTCAACGCCCATGTCTGGGGCGTCAATGCCTACGCCGCCCCGGTGTGGCATCTTCGCCGCCACGAGACAGGCGGCATGTTCGATACCTATGCCGACAGCTTCGACGCGGTGTGGGCGACCGCGACGCCCGTACGAGAGGAACGCTGACCGTGGCCCGCACCGAGTACTACGACGACCCCAGCGCACCCAAGCCGAACAGCATGGTCGTCGCCGCATCCGCCGTCGTCACCGACGACCACGGGCACATCCTCCTCCAGCGCCGCCGCGACAACGACCTGTGGGCGCTGCCCGGCGGCGGCATGGACCTCACCGATTCCCTCCCCGGCACGGCCGTCCGCGAAGTCAAGGAAGAAACCGGCCTCGATGTCGAGATCACCGGCCTGGTCGGCACCTACACCGACGCGAAACACATCATCGCCTACACCGACGGCGAGGTGCGCCGCCAGTTCAACATCTGCTTCACCGCCCGCATCACCGGCGGCGAGTTGGCAATCTCCGACGAGTCCACCGAGCTCCGGTTCGTACCGCCGGAAGAGTTCGAGCAGTTGCCGATGCACCACACCCAACGGCTCAGGCTCCAACACTTCCTGGAACACCGCGAGAAGCCGTACCTGGGCTGAACCGGCTGACGGCAGTAGCTGACGGCAACAACCCCGCACAACCACGGACACCCACGCACCTCTCCGGACCAGCAAACCGCACTTGACCTGCGAAAAAGAAGGTCGAAGGCTTCGCGTAGCACACGTACTATTGAGCCGGAACTGATGGGTTGCCTGCTCGTTGATCCGGTGTGATCGAGGGTGGGGATATGCGGCGTCTGCCGCCCGCTGCGCAGGAGGATC
>NZ_JBFACU010000066.1:0-21148 GCF_040641015.1 Streptomyces sp. NPDC021356
CCCAGATCATCACTCGACCCACGCGAATCACGCATCAACGTCGACAACGTCTGCGTACCCATGTCGAACTTCACGCCGAACTCGCCTCCCCCATCAGCACAACAGGACCCGGCCGCCGTGGACGTCCGGGGGTCCGGGGTCACGGCACAGCCGGTTCCATCTCTACCAACTCACGCGTCGGCGGCGCCGCCCGGGGTCAGGACGTACACAGATGCATCACAAATCGGCCAAGGGGGCGGCCGGTCCTCAGCGGAGCGCCGCGGCGGTCGGGCCCTCGCGGCAGATCAGCAGCAGGGCACGGTCGTCGTTGA
Organism: Streptomyces sp. NPDC021356; assembly: GCF_040641015.1. NCBI lineage: Bacteria > Bacillati > Actinomycetota > Actinomycetes > Kitasatosporales > Streptomycetaceae > Streptomyces > Streptomyces sp. NPDC021356. Next base: position 312 of record NZ_JBFACU010000066.1, read on the forward strand.
CGTCCTTGGCCACCGCTTCGATCAGGTGCCAGGTGGCGCCGTGGAAGCCGCCGGCGACGTAGCGGTCGGCCTCGCCGGTGAGGCGGTCGATGCCCTCGGCGATGTCGCGCTCGGCCGTCTCCACCAGGCCGTCGGTGAAGAGCATCAGCACGTCGCCGGGGCGCAGGGAGCCCTTGACGGAGTCGAACTGGGCGCCGTCGTACACCCCGAGGAGCGGTCCCTCGGCCGCCTTCTCCTCCCAGCGGCCGCTGCCCGCGCTGAGCTGGAGACCGGGCGGGTGCCCGGCGGAGTACAGCTCGTAGTCGCCCGAGTCGAGGTCGAGGACGAGGTGGATGGAGGTGGCGAAGCCCTCCTCCCAGTCCTGGCGCAGCAGGTAGCCGTTGGCGGCCGGGAGGAAGGCGTGCGGGGGCAGGCTGCCGAGCAGGCCGCCGAACGCGCCCGAGAGCAGCAGGGCCCGCGAGCCGGCGTCCATGCCCTTGCCGGAGACGTCGGTGAGGACGACCTCAAGGGTCCGGCCGCCGTTCGTACGGGCGGCGACGACGAAGTCACCGGAGAAGGACTGGCCGCCGGCGGGGCGCAGCGCCATCTCGTGGTGCCAGCCGCTGGGCAGCTGCGGCAGCTGGCTCTGTACGCGGATGCGTTCGCGCAGGTCGAAGAGCATGGTGCCGCCGCGCCGCCACGGTACGCCCACCCGGCTGCGGAACTGGGCGATCAGCAGCCCGAAGAAGCCGCAGGCGGCGACCACCAGCACCACGCCCGGGGTCACCCGGGACGGGCCCTCGGTGTACGGGCCGAGCCGCACCGATTCCACGATCAGGGCCGTGGCAGCCGCCGCGTACAGGCCGAGGAGGCTGGCCGGGCGCAGCAGGAGGCCGCCGGCGACGATGGGCAGGACGAGCGCGACCGGCGAGAACCACACCGAGTCGACGAGGGTCAGCGCCGCGATCACCGGGATGGTCAGCAGCAGGCCGCCGAGGGCGATCCAGTCCGAGCCGTCGCCGCGGAAGTAGTCGACGGCGGCTCTGCGCACGCCGACGCGGACCCGGTGCCACCGCATCTTCAACCGGGCCGTGAACGTCTCGGCTTCCGCGCGCCGCCCTCGTCCTGCTGCCATTAGTTCGGGACCCTATCCATCGGAGCCGCCGGTTGGCACGGGAGGTCCGACTTATCCCCCGTCCGGGGCTCGACTTCACAGTGAACTTCACGGGGAGCCACCGCGTCGCCACTCCGGCGAAATTTGTTCGACCGGGGCGCGGACCGCTGGTAGGGATGGCATATGGCGACTGACCTTGCGACCGAGCTGCGCGTGCTGCGACCGGACGAGTGGGACACGTGGTACGGCAACCTGATGCGTGCCTTCGGCGGCGTTCCGGAGCCGACCGAGGAGCAGGAGCTGTACCGGTCCCTGACCGAGTTCGACCGTTCGCTGGGCGTCTGGGACGGGGACGCGTGTGTGGGCACGGCGGGGGCGTTCAGCTTCCGGCTGACCGTGCCCGGCGGAGCCCCGGTGCCGGCGGCGGGCGTGACGATGGTCGGCGTGGCCGCCACGCACCGGCGGCGCGGTGTGCTGACGTCGATGATGCGGCGGCAGCTGGACGACGTACGGTCCCTGGGCGAGCCGCTGGCGGTGCTGACGGCCTCGGAGCCGGAGATCTACGGACGGTTCGGGTACGGGGCGGCCACCTTCCAGCTGGGCGCCGACATCGACACGAGCCGGGCCGGGCTGTCCGTCCCGGCCGGGACGGACGACGTACGGCTGCGGTACGCGGCGCCCGCCGACGTGCTCGACGCGTGTGAGGCGGTGTACGCGCGGCTCGTGCCCGGCCGCCCCGGGATGCTCGCCCGGCGGCCGGGGTGGGAGCGGCTGGGGCTGCTCGACCCGGAGAGCCTGCGGGAGGGCGCGTCGCCGTTGCAGTGCGTGGTCGCCGAGCGCGACGGGGAGGTCGCCGGGTTCGCCCGTTACCGCGTCAAGCCCGGCTGGGAGACGGGCGGGCCCGAGGGCACGGTGGTCCTCAACGACCTGGCCGCGCTCGACCCGGCGACCGACGCGGCGCTGTGGCGGTTCCTGTTCGGCATCGACCTGACGTCGAAGCTGTCCGTCGGGAACCGGCCGGTCGACGACGCCTGGCAGTACCTGGTGTCCGACATCCGGCGGTGCCGGCCGCGGCTGCGGGACTCGTTGTACGTGCGGCTCGTGGACGTCGGCGCGGCGCTGGCCGCGCGGACGTACCAGGCGCCGGTGGACGTCGTCCTGGAGGTCGAGGACGCCTTCTGCGGCTGGAACGCCGGGCGGTGGCGGCTGAGCGGGGACGCGAAGGGCGCGGTCTGCGAGCGGACGTCCGACGCGGCGGACCTCGCGCTGTCCGTACGGGAGCTGGGGGCGGCGTACCTCGGTGGCGTGCCCCTGTCCGCGCTGGCCGCGGCCGGGCGGGTACGGGAGCTGCGTGGCGGGGCGCTGGCGGAGGCGTCCGTGGGGTTCGGGTCGGCGGTCGCTCCCTGGCTGCCGCACGGGTTCTAGCGGGTTCTGCAGGCCGCTCAGGTGACGGGCCGGTGACGTTCGGGTGGCAGGGGTCACCGGTTCTGGCAGGTGGGGCACCAGAAAAGGTTGCGGGCCGCCAGGTCCGCGGTGCGGATCTCCGTGGTGCAGATGTGGCAGGGCTGGGTCGCGCGGCGGTAGACGTAGACCTCGCCGCCGTGGTCGTCCACGCGCGGCGGGCGGCCCATGGCCTCGGGGGTGTGCTCGGGGCGGACGGTGTCGATGCGGTTGTTGCGGACGCCCTCGCGCATGAGGGCGACGAGGTCCGTCCAGATCACGTCCCACTCGGCCGGGGTGACGTCCTTGCCAGCGCGGTACGGGTCGATGCCGTGCCGGAAGAGGACCTCGGCGCGGTAGACGTTGCCGACGCCCGCGATGACCTTCTGGTCCATCAGCAGGGCCGCGATCGTCGTACGGCTGCGGCGGACGCGGGCGTAGGCGGCGGCCGGGTCGGCGTCGGGGCGCAGGGGGTCGGGGCCGAGGCGGTCGTGTATCGCCTGCTTCTCGGTCTCCGTGATCAGGGCGCAGGTCGTGGGGCCGCGGAGGTCGACGTACGAGGTGGTGTTGGCGAGGCGGAGGCGGACGGTGTCCGTGGGCGGGGGTGCGGGGGCGTCGCCGAAGGTGACCTTGCCGAAGAGGCCCAGGTGGATGTGGACCCAGGCGTCGGCGCGGAAGCGGAGGAAGAGGTGTTTGCCGTGGGCCTCTGTGCGGGTGAGCCGCGCTCCGTCGAGGAGGTCGGCGGCGGCTGCGAACTTGCCCTGGGGGCTCGTCACGTGGGTGGGCGTGCCGGAGAAGCGGGTGGCGTAGTCCTGGGCCAGCCGGTGGATGGTGTGCCCTTCTGGCACGGCGGGGTGTCCTTTCCTGCGGTTCCTTGGCCCGTCCCGGGCCCGCTGTCCTGTCTGGGTGGGTCAGGGCTCCGCCCCGGCGCCCTTGTCTCCCGCAGGCGGGATGAGAGTGCACCCCTCCCCGGGGCTCCGCCCCGGACCCCGGTCTCCCACCCACCCACCCGACTCGGTAGGGAACGAGTCACCCTCCCGGGGCTCCGCCCCGGACCCCACGCGGGGGCTCCGCCCCCTGCACCCCCAGCGGGGCTCCGCCCCTGCACCCCAGCACGGCTCGGGCTCTGCACCCCAGCACCGCGCGGGCCCTGCACCCAAGCGCAGCGCGGGCCGGCGCCCCACGGACTCGGCCCGCCATCCCTGGCCAGAGGCCCTCCACAAGCGGCAGGACGCAGCCCTTCACTCCGGCGGGACTGCGCACCGCTCCCCCAGGCAGGCCTCGTCCTGGAGCCCTCAGCGGGAAGCCCTGCGCCCCCGGCAGCCCTCGTCCCGGAGCCCTCAGCGGGAAGCCCTACCGCCCCGGAAACCTCATCCTGGAGCCCTTGACGGGAAGCCCTGCGCCCCCGGTGGAACGCGGCCCCGCGCCGGGCGGGAACTCCGCCCCAGCATCGGGCCGGGCGGCTCAGCCCCCGGCGGGAGCCCGCCAGCACCAGGCTCGGGCGGTCCGGGCACCGCGCCCGGGACCCGGACTCGGATCTCCGGCCGGGTCCAAGCCTGAGCCGTACCGCTCTCCGCCCGTCTCCGAGTCCTGGCGTTCTCCGGCCGTGTCCCTGCCCTACCGCTCCGGGTGATGCGCCGGGATCGGCGGGAGCTCCCCCGTCGTTTCGTACTCCGACAGCATGTCGATGCGGCGAATATGACGCTCGTCACCGGAGAAGGGGGTGTTGAGGAAGGTCTCGACGAACTTCGTCGCCTCCTCCGTCGAATGCATGCGCGCGCCCACCGCGACGACGTTGGCGTTGTTGTGCTGGCGGCCGAGGGACGCGGTCTCCTCGCTCCAGGCGAGGGCGGCACGTACGCCCTCGACCTTGTTGGCGGCGATCTGCTCGCCGTTGCCGGAGCCGCCGATCACGATGCCGAGGGAGTCGGGGTCGCCCGCCGTGCGCTCGGCGGCGCGGAGGCAGAAGGGCGGGTAGTCGTCCTGGGCGTCGTAGATGTGCGGTCCGCAGTCGACGGCCTCGTGGCCCGCCGCCTTGAGCCATTCGACGAGGTGGTTCTTGAGTTCGAAGCCCGCATGGTCCGAGCCGAGATACACGCGCATGGTCCGAGTGTGACACGGCGGATCGCCGGCGGGCCGTTCGGGTCATCGCGGGGCGGGCTGCCCGGGCCGGGGATCCAGAGCCCGGAAGACACCCCGGGCGCGGGAGCCGGAACTCGTCCGCCCACGCGGGCCGGCCGCGCCGGAATGCGCTCGAATACGGGCCGCGAATGCGCGTGCGGGACCGCCGGAGGAAATGTGAGGGCGTCTACAAACCTCAAGGAAACCTCAGGTAACGATTGCGTTTCGAAGGTTCACGAATTCCGTTGCCTCGGATTCACTGGACCGACTCGTGCACCGCTCGTACGGGTAACCGCTCACCGGCGCAAAAGGAATCCCCCATGACCTCGCAGCCGACCCTGCAGCAGTCTGGAAGTGGCCACACGGACCCGGACGGACACGGTTCCGGGCTCCAGGCCGGACTCAAGAACCGCCACCTCACCATGATCGCCATCGGCGGTGTCATCGGTGCCGGACTCTTCGTCGGCTCCAGCTCCGGCATCGCCACCGCCGGACCCGGCATCCTCCTCTCCTACGCCCTCGTCGGCACCCTCGTCGTCCTCGTGATGCGCATGCTCGGCGAGATGTCCGCCGCGAACCCCACCTCCGGTTCCTTCTCCGCGCACGCCGATCGCGCGCTCGGCGGCTGGGCCGGCTTCTCCATCGGCTGGCTGTACTGGTTCTTTTGGGTCGTCGTGCTCGCCGTGGAGTCCACGGCGGGCGCCAAGATCCTCTCCGGCTGGATACCGGCCGTCCCCCAGTGGGGCTGGGCGCTCATCGTCATGCTGGTGCTGACCGCCACCAACCTGGTCTCCGTCGGCTCGTACGGAGAGTTCGAGTTCTGGTTCGCCGGGATCAAGGTCGTCGCGATCGCCGCGTTCATCGTCGTCGGTCTCCTGGCCGTCCTCGGCGTGCTGCCCGGCGTCCACGCCGACCAGGCGTCCTTCTCCAACCTGACCGGCCACGGCGGCTTCCTGCCGCACGGTCCGGGTTCGATCCTCACGGGTGTGCTGCTCGTCGTCTTCTCGTTCATGGGCAGCGAGATCGCCACGCTGGCCGCCGGTGAGTCCGAGGACCCGCAGCGCGCGGTCACCAAGGCGACCAACAGCATCATCTGGCGCATCGCCGTCTTCTACCTCGGTTCGATCCTCATCGTCGTCTCCCTGATCCCCTGGAACGCCAAGTCGATCACCGACAAGGGCTCCTACGTCGCCGCCCTGGACTCCCTGGGCATCGCGCACGCCGGCCAGATCATGAACTTCATCGTGCTGACGTCGGTGCTGTCCTGTCTGAACTCCGGTCTCTACACCGCCTCCCGCATGGCCTTCTCGCTCGGGCAGCGCGGGGACGCGCCGAAGGTGTTCGCCCGGACCACCGGCCGCGGGGTGCCGAGGACCGCGATCCTCGTCTCTGTGGCCTTCGGGTTCGTGGCCGTGTTCTTCAACTACAAGTTCCCGGACACCGTCTTCCTCTTCCTCGTCAACTCCTCCGGCGCGGTCGCCCTGTTCGTCTGGCTGGCGATCTGCTTCTCGCAGCTGCGCATGCGGCGGATCATCCAGCGCGAGGCGCCGGAGAAGCTGGTCGTGAAGATGTGGCTGTACCCGTACCTGACCTGGGCGGCGGCCTTCCTGATCGTGTTCGTCCTCGGCTACATGCTGACCGACACCGAGCACGACGGCCGGGAGACAGTGCTGCTGTCGCTGCTGGTGGCGGCGGTCGTACTGGTGATCGCCGTGGTCAAGCAGAAGCTCGGCGGCGGCCGCCGGACGGCGGCTGCCGAAGCCACCGGGGCGGCTGACGGGACGGAGCAGATCCCGGCCGGCTGACGCGGAAAGCAGAAGGTGGGGGGAGCCTCGTTTCGAGGCTCCCCCCACCTTCTGCTTTCTCCGCCGGGCGTCAGCGCCGGCCGGCGAACTTCCAGGCGGCCGGCAGCGCGCCCATCGCCAGGGCGGCCTTGAGGGCGTCACCGAGCAGGAACGGGGTCAGGCCCGCCGCGATCGCGGCGGAGGCGGACATCCCGGTCGACAGGGCCAGGTAGGGGACGCCGACGGCGTAGATGATCGCCTCGCCGAGGAGCATGGTGCCCGCCATGCGCCAGGCCCTGCGGTCGGCGCCGCGGCGGGCCAGCTCGCCGACGACGGCGGAGGCGAGCAGCATGCCGAGGACGTAGCCGAAGGAGGGGGCGCCGGCCCCCGAGCCGCCCTCCGCGAACCACGGGACGCCCGCGACGCCGGCGAGCGCGTACAGCATGAGGGAGAGCAGACCGCGGCGGGCGCCGAGCGCGGTGCCGACCAGCAGCGCGGCGAAGGTCTGGCCGGTCACCGGCACCGGGGAGCCGGGCACGGGGACGGCGATCTGGGCGGCGATCCCGGTGAGCGCGGCGCCGCCGAGCACGAGGGCGGCGTCCCGGACGCGGGAGGAGGGCAGGAGGTCGGCGAGGACCTGGCCGGTGCGAGTAGGGACGGCAGCGGTGCTCATGGGGACTCCGCGGGGTGAGGGCAGTCGGGAACACCGCGACGCTATCCCAGCGCCCTTGAGCCGATCACCGTCTGCGCTCGACAAAGGCTGGAACGCGAGCTTGGTCGGCTCCGTACAAAGATCGCTGCTTACACCTGGGCCGGCGTGACGCCGGTCACTGAGGTGGAGTGGTCTTCCCGGCATCGGAACGGCGGGCGGGGGCGCCGCACTTCTGTGAGGTCCCGCCAAACCGGCTGTGGGACCTGCCTGGAGGCGGAGTCGAGCGAGCGGACGCTGTGCCGGCGGGCGCGGGCGGCGGGCGTGGTCGACGGCGTGGAACCGATGCGTGTGGTGGCCGGCGCCGGGGACCCGGCGGTCGTACGGCTGCCGGTGGAGCGGTCCCGGCCGACCGGGCGCGCGGTGGGGCCGCTGCTGGACGTGCCCGATCCGGAGACGGCGGTGGTCACCGAGGTCGGCCCATGTACCGGCAGGACTGCCTGGCGGCGCTCAGGGGCTCCGTGGGGGCGGGCCGGGCGCAGGCCGGTGGTGCCGACCGGTTCACTGATTCCGTGCTCGCGGTGGCGGGCGGGCGGGTGCCCAGGACGTGTTCTGCCGGAATCCGCCGGGCGTGTCACATGACGTTCATCGATTCAGAATCCCCGGACGTTGACAGGAGTTGTGCGGGACCGGGAGCATTCCTCCCATGAGCCCGCTCACGAGCTGTCGCACTCTTTGCTGCTGACCCGTTGACGCGCCCCGGAGCGCCTTTCCTCCGGTTCTCCTCGCGTGCTCCGCGCCGATCCCCTCGTGCGTGAATTCCCGTCGCACCGCCTGTTCCTGCCTGCCCGAAAGCCCTCCCGCAGGCCTTCACGCGAGCCCTCCCCCATGCTTTCCCGCTTGCCTTCTGCATTTCACTGCCCTGAATTCCGCACGTCTGGCACCCCTGTGAACCCAGGAGTTCTGCCATGCCTTCCGCACCGGTGTCCGGACCCGACCCGACCGGCGCCTGTTCCTCTCCTCCCTGCTCCACTCGTCCATCCATCCATCCACCCGCCCACCCATCCATCCACCCGTCCACCCGTCCATCCATCCACCCGTCCATCCACCCGTCCCTCCGTCCGTCCGTCCCCACGTCCATCCATCCACCCGTCCATCCACCCGTCCATCCGTCCGTCCGTCTGAAAGGACCCACCATGTCCATCGAGATCCGCAAGGTCACCGCGCGCATCGGCGCCCAGGTCACCGGCGCCGACCTGTCCCGGCCGCTCGGTGCGGAGACCGTCGCCGCGCTCCGGGAGGCGCTGAACGTCCACAAGGCGCTCGTCTTCGACGACGTGCGGCTGGACGACGCGGGCCAGGAGGCCTTCGCCCGCCACTTCGGCGACCTGACCACCGCCCACCCGACCGTGCCGGCCGTCGAGGGCGCCCCGAACGTGCTCCCCGTGGACAGCGAGCGGGGCCGCTCCAACCACTGGCACACCGATGTGACCTTCGTGCTGAACCCGCCGCAGGCCAGCACGCTGCGCAGCATCACCGTGCCGCCGTACGGGGGCGAGACGCTGATCGCGAACGCCGCCACGGCCTACCGGGACCTGCCCGAGCCGCTGCGGCGCCTGGCCGACACGCTGTGGGCCGAGCACACCAACGACTACGACTACGCGGTCCCGGACGAGGCCGTCGACGCGGACGAGGCGGACCGGCGTGCGCAGTTCACCTCGATCCGGTACCGCACCGCGCACCCGGTGGTCCGCGTCCACCCGCTGACCGGGGAGCGCGGGCTGTTCATCGGCGGGTTCGCGCAGCGGATCGTGGGGCTCTCGGTGCCGGAGTCCCGCAAGATCCTGGACCTGCTCCAGGCGTACGTCACCCGCCCGGAGAACGTGCTGCGCTGGCGCTGGTCGGAGCACCAGCTGGTGCTGTTCGACAACCGGATCACGCAGCACTACGCCATCGACAACTACGACGGTCTGCCGCGCCGGCTGAACCGGGTCACGGTGGCCGGGGACGTCCCGGTCGGCGTCGAGGGCGAGGAGAGCCACTCCCTGGAGGGGGACGCCTCGCACTACTCCCCCCTCGCGCCGGCGCCCGTCGCCGCGTAGCGCGCCGTGCACGCTGGGTAGGGTACGTGTCCGGATAGTGGGCAGCCGCTTCCCCGGAGCGGACGGGCTGCCCAGACTGTGGGCACTTTTGCCCCTCTCCCCCCACTGGACGAGCGCGCCCCATGCCAAGCAGCAGCACCCGCACCGACGCCGCCGCCGGGTCGTCCCCGGCGGTGGACGCGGTCTCCCTGTCCCACGGCCTCAAGCAGCGCCATCTGTCGATGATCGCCCTCGGGGGTGTGATCGGCGCCGGGCTGTTCGTCGGTTCCGGCGCGGGCATCGCCGCCGCCGGTCCGTCGATCGTCATCGCCTACGCCCTCTCCGGCCTCCTCGTGATGCTGGTGATGCGGATGCTCGGCGAGATGTCGGCGGCGTATCCGTCCTCGGGCTCGTTCTCGGCGCATGCCGAGCGGGCGTTCGGGCCGTGGGCCGGTTTCACCGCCGGCTGGTCGTTCTGGGTGCTGCTGTGCACGGCGGTCGGCCTGGAGGGCATGGGCGCCGCGAAGATCGTCACGGGCTGGCTGCCGGGCACGCCGCAGTGGATGTGGGTGGCGCTGTTCATGGTGGTGTTCTGCGGCAGCAACCTGGCCGCGGTGAAGAACTTCGGCGAGTTCGAGTTCTGGTTCGCGGCGCTGAAGGTCGGCGCCATCACCCTGTTCCTGGTGCTGGGCGTGCTGGCGATCGCCGGGGTCCTGCCCGGCACCGACTCCCCCGGCGCCTCGCACCTGAGCCACTTCCTCCCGCACGGCGGCCGGGGCCTGATCGTCGGCCTGCTCGCCTCGGTGTTCGCCTACGGCGGCCTGGAGACGGTCACCATCGCGGCGGCCGAGTCGGAGGACCCGGTGCGCGGCGTGGCGAGCGCGGTGCGCACGGCGATGTGGCGCATCGCGCTGTTCTACGTCGGTTCGATGGCGGTCATCGTCACGCTCGTCCCGTGGAACGCGGCCGAGGTCGTCGACAAGGGCCCCTACGTCGCCGCCCTGGACCACCTCGGCATCCCGGGCGCGGGTCAGCTGATGAACGTGGTGGTGCTGGTCGCGCTGCTGAGCGCGATGAACGCCAACGTCTACGGTTCCTCGCGCATCGCGTACTCGCTGGTGGAGCGCGGTCTGGGCCCGCGGGCGCTGGCCCGGGTCCCTGGGGGCGTCCCGCGGATCGCGGTGCTGGTGTCGAGCCTCTTCGGTTTCCTGTGCGTGCTGCTCAGCTACTGGCGGCCCGACGACGTCTTCCCGTGGCTGCTGAACATGATCGGCGCGGTGATCCTGGTCGTCTGGATCTTCATCGCCGCCTCGCAGCTGCGGCTGCGGCGCACCCTGGAGCGCGAGGCGCCGCAGAAGCTGGTGGTGCGCATGTGGGGGTTCCCGGTGCTGACCTGGGTGGCCCTGGCGGGCATGGCGGCGGTCTTCGTACTGATGGCGCGGGAGCCGGGCACCCGGGTGCAGCTGTACTCGACCGGCGGGATGACGCTGTTCCTGGCGGCGGTCGGATACCTCTGGCAGCGGTCGCGCGCCCGGAGCTGACACGGCGGATCCGGCCACGGGCCGGGTTTCCCGCACGAGCGACAGAAGGCCCCCACGGGACACGTGGGGGCCTTCCTGTTGCTCACGCCCCGACTGTTGTTGGTAGCTTGTAGTTGCAAGCACTTTGCAATAACTGGTCGGAGGGGACACCTGTCATGCCCGTCTACACGCTCCCGGAGCTTCCGTACGACTACTCGGCGCTCGCGCCGGTCATCAGCCCCGAGATCATCGAGCTGCACCACGACAAGCACCACGCGGCCTACGTCAAGGGCGCCAACGACACCCTGGAGCAGCTCGCGGAGGCGCGGGACAAGGAGTCGTGGGGTTCGGTGAACGGCCTGGAGAAGAACCTGGCGTTCCACCTGTCCGGGCACATCCTGCACTCGATCTACTGGCAGAACATGACGGGTGAGGGCGGCGGCGAGCCGCTGGAGAAGGACGGGGTGGGCGAGCTGGCGGACGCGATCACCGAGTCCTTCGGCTCCTTCGCCGGTTTCAAGGCCCAGCTGTCCAAGGCGGCGGCCACCACCCAGGGCTCGGGCTGGGGCGTCCTCGCCTACGAGCCGCTCAGCGGGCGCCTGGTCGTCGAGCAGGTCTACGACCACCAGGGCAACGTCGGCCAGGGCTCCACCCCCGTCCTCGTCTTCGACGCCTGGGAGCACGCCTTCTACCTGCAGTACAAGAACCAGAAGGTCGACTTCATCGACGCCATGTGGCAGGTCGTCAACTGGCAGGACGTCGCAAGGCGCTACGCCGCCGCCAAGGAGCGCGCGAACGTGCTGCTGCTCGCGCCCTGACGCGCGCCCCGGATCGTCCCTCCTCGTGATCGTCTTCTCACCTTTCACGCGGGGGACGGAAAGAAGGAGACCCCCGCGAGGACAGGACTCGCGGGGGTCTTCCCGTACGTACCGGCGTCGGGGCGCGGCCGGGGGACCTACAGGTTGCTGAAGTCCGGGCCCTCCGTCCGGGTCCGCTTGATCTCGTAGAAGCCGGGGACCGAGGCGACCGCGATGGTGCCGTCCCACAGGCGCAGCGCGTCCTCGCCCGTGGGGACCGGGGTGACGACCGGGCCGAAGAAGGCGATCTGCCGTCCGTCGGAGCCGGGCAGCGCGATGACGGGGGTGCCGACGTCCTGGCCGACCTTGTCGATGCCCTCCTTGTGGGAGGCGCGCAGCTCGGCGTCGAACTCGAAGTCCTCCTGGTCGGCGTAGTCGATCAGGTCGGCGGGCAGGCCCACCTCCGCCAGCGCGGCGGCGATCGCCTCGCGGGTGGGGCCCTCGCCCTGGTTGTGGAAGCGGGTGCCGAGCGCGGTGTAGAGCGGGCCGAGGATGTCGTCGCCGTGCTTCTGCCAGGCCGCGGTCACCACCCGGATCGGCGCCCACGCCTTGGTCGTGAGCAGTTCGCGGTACTCCTCGGGCAGCTCGTCCAGCTTCGGCTCGTTGAGCACGGCCAGGCTCATGATGTGCCAGCGGACCTCGATGTCGCGCTGCTTCTGCACCTCCAGCACCCACCGGGAGGTCATCCAGGCCCACGGGCACAGCGGGTCGAACCAGAAGTCGACGGGGGTCTTGCCGGAGGGGGTCGCCGTGGTGGCGGTCTCGGACATGGCTCTCCTCGGTACGAACGTGCGCGACGGGACGGGCCCCGGCGGGACCCTCGCCACGGGCAACATCGATCGTCGCGCAGGGCATTCCCTGATGTCGCGGATCAGGACCGCATGGCAGGATCGGTGCTGTCCGCATCCTGAACACATCCGAGGGAGTGCCGTCTGTGCCCGGTGAGAATCTGACCCGCGACGAGGCCCGGGAGCGGGCCGCCCTGCTGTCCGTCGACGGGTACGAGGTGTTCCTCGACGTGCGTTCGGCGGTCGGCGACGGGGAGGAGGCGGGGCCCCGCACGTTCCGGTCCGTCACCACGATCCGGTTCCGCTGCACCGAGCCCGGCGCGTCCAGCTTCGCGGACCTGGTCGCACCCGGCGTCACGGCCGTCTCCCTCAACGGCCGCGACCTCGACCCGAGCGAGGTCTTCGACGGCTCGCGGATCGCCCTGGAGGACCTGGCCGCCGACAACGAGCTGGTCGTCGACGCCCAGTGCGCCTACTCGCGCACCGGTGAGGGCCTGCACCGCTTCGTCGACCCGGAGGACGGCGAGGTCTACCTCTACACCCAGTACGAGCCGGCCGACTCGCGCCGCGTCTTCGCCAACTTCGAGCAGCCGGACCTCAAGGCCCCGTTCCGCTTCGAGGTGCGGGCGCCCGAGGAGTGGACGGTGTGGAGCAACGGCGACGGTGAGCGAATCGAAAAAGAGCGCGAAGCGCTTCCGCAGAAGGATGGTGGTGGGCGACGGGCGGGCGGCGTGTGGCGGTTCGCGGAGACGAAGCCGATCTCGACGTACATCACGTGCGTCGTGGCCGGGCCGTACCACTACGTGACCGACTCCTACGAGCGGGTGTTCGAGGACGGGACGCGGCTGGAGATCCCGCTGGGCGCGCTGTGCCGCAAGGGGCTCGCCAAGCACTTCGACGCCGACGACGTCTTCCTCGTCACCAAGCAGGGCCTGGACTTCTTCCACGACCACTTCGACTACCCGTACCCGTTCGGCAAGTACGACCAGGCCTTCGTGCCGGAGTACAACCTGGGCGCGATGGAGAACCCGGGTCTTGTCACCTTCCGCGAGGAGTACATCTTCCGCGGCAAGGTGACGCAGGCGTCCTACGAGGCGCGGGCCAACGTCATCCTGCACGAGATGGCGCACATGTGGTTCGGCGACCTGGTCACCATGGAGTGGTGGGACGACCTGTGGCTGAAGGAGTCCTTCGCGGACTTCATGGGGTCGTTCTCGCTGGTGGGGGCGACGCGGTTCACCGACGGCTGGATCACCTTCGCCAACCGCCGCAAGGCGTGGGCGTACCGCGCGGACCAGCTGCCCTCCACGCATCCGATCACGGCGGACATCCGCGATCTCCAGGACGCCAAGCTGAACTTCGACGGCATCACCTACGCCAAGGGCGCCAGTGTCCTCAAGCAGCTGGTGGCGTACGTCGGCCGGGACGCGTTCCTGGAGGGCGGCCGCCGCTACTTCAAGCGGCACGCGTACGGCAACACGCGCCTGGGCGACCTGCTGGCGGTGCTGGAGGAGACCAGCGGCCGGGACATGGCCGCCTGGTCGCGGGCCTGGCTGCAGACGGCCGGCGTCAACTCGCTCACCCCGCAGGTGGTGCTGGACGCCGAGGGCAGGATCGACGAGCTCGCGATCGTTCAGGAGGCCGCCCCCCTTGCCCCGGCGGACCATCCCGAACTGCGCCCGCACCGGGTGGCGGTGGGCCTGTACCAGCGCTCGGAGGTCGGTGCGCTGGAGCGGTACGCACGCGCCGAGGTGGACGTCGACGGCGCCCGTACGGTCGTGGCGGAGCTGGCCGGGCAGGACGCACCGGAGCTGGTGCTCGTCAACGACGACGACCTGACCTACTGCAAGATCCGTTTCGACGAGACCTCGCTGACCACGCTGCGCGAGCACCTGGGCGCGCTCACCGACCCGCTGGCCCGCGCGCTGTGCTGGTCGGCGCTGTGGAACCTGACCCGGGACGCGCTGCTGCCGGCCCGTGAGTTCATCGACCTGGTGCTGCGGTTCGCGGGGCGCGAGTCGGACATCGGCGTGCTCCAGATGCTGCACGCGTGGGCCGAGTCGTCGCTGGTGCACTACGTGGCGCCCGAGTGGCGGGAGACGGGTGCGCGGGCGCTGGCCGAGGGCGCGCTGGCCGAGCTGCGGCAGGCCGAGCCGGGCAGCGAGCACCAGCTCGCCTGGGCGCGCTTCTTCGCGTCGCTGGCGTCGGCCCCGGCCGACCTGGAACTGCTGAAGGGCCTGCGGGACGGCACGGAGGAGATCCCCGGTCTCGACGTGGACCAGGAGCTGCGCTGGGCGTTCCTGGAGCCGCTGGCGACGTACGGGGCGGCCGACGAGAAGGCGCTCCGCGAGGAGCTGGCCCGGGACGACACCGCCTCCGGCAAGCGGCACCAGGTGCGCTGCCTGGCCGCCCGGCCCTCCGCCGCCGTCAAGGAGCAGGCGTGGGCACGGGTGGTGGAGTCTGACACCCTGTCGAACGCGCTGGTTGAGGCGACCATCGCGGGCTTCGTGCGGCCCTCGCAGCGGGAGCTGCTGGCGCCGTACGCGGAGAAGTACTTCGCGGTGATCGAGCGGGTGTGGCAGGAGCGGTCGATCCAGATCGGGATGGACGTGGTGCGCGGTCTGTTCCCGTCGCTGCGGGACTCGCGGGAGACGGTGGACGCGGCGGACGCGTGGCTCGCCGCGCACGAGCAGGCCGCGCCCGCGCTGCGCCGGCTGGTCCTGGAGGCGCGCGACGACCTGGCCCGCGCGCTGCGCGGGCAGGAGTGCGACGCGGCGGCCGGATCCGCCGGCTGAGCCGTCACCCGGACGGCCGCAGCTCTGGCCAAGGCTCAGGCGTGGAGTAACCGTTACAAAGTTCCCGTAACCCCTGGCCCGTCCCCGGGCGGACCAGGGGTTTTCGGCATCCGAACACCCGTCCTTTAGGGCAGGGTTGTCCTCATTTGTCGACGGGCATGTAACAGCGGTTAGCGGGCGGCCCGGGTACGGGAACGTCCGGGACATGAACCACGACACCCCGCTCTCCCCCCGCCCCCTGAGCCATCTGGCCGAGGCGCACCGCCGGGTCCTGACCACCGCCCAGTTGCGTGCCCACGGCGTGTCGGCGGCCGAGACGACCGAGCAGTGCCGGGCAGGCGGCCCCTGGCAGCAGTTCCTGCCGGGCGTCTTCCTGCTCCATCCGGGGCCGCCGACCAGCGAGGAGCGGCTGCACGCCGTGCTCCTGTACGCGACGCGCGGGCAGATGCCGCGCCCGGCGCCCGGGGTGCCGGCCCAGCCGACGGCCCAGGAGCCGCACCGCCCGGCCTGCCCGGACGTGATGATCACCGGGCTGGCCGCCCTCGCCCTGCACGGCTTCTCGGCCGCGCCGGCCCTGCTCGCGCCGGCGAAGATCGACGTCCTGGTGCCGCGGCTGCGCCGGCTGCGCTCGACGGGCTGCGCGCGGGTGGTCCGGGCGGCCGAACCGCCCGTCCCCGAGGTCGTCACGGGCGTCCCGGTGGCGCCGGTGCCGCGTGCCCTGGCGGACGCGGTGGCGCAGTTGCAGGACGCGGTCACCGTGCAGCGGCTGCTGACGGAGGCGGTGCGCGGCGGGCACTGCGAACCGGCCGCCGTGGTCCGGGCCCTGACCGGTGCGAGGCTGCTGACCAGGCCGCACGTGGTGGACGCGGTGGACTCGCTGCTCGCCGAGGGCCGCTCGATCGCCGAGGACCGGCTGTACCGGATGGTCGAGGAGCACGGCCTGCCCGACCCGGTGTGGAACGTGGACCTGCGCCTGCCGGGCGGCCCGCACCTGGGCGGCCTGGACGCGTACTGGCCCGACCAGGCGGTCGCCCTGGAACTGGACACCCGCGCCCCGCTCCAGGGCCGCCCGGACGAGGACACCCTCTGGTCGGAGTACGCCCGCAAGCGCGAGCACCTGGAGCGCCTGGGCATCACGGTCGTCCACATCACGCCCCGCAAGCTGCGTGACGCGATGGAGCAGCAGGCGACGGTGGTCCGCACGGCCCTGATGGCGGCGGCCGACCGCGACCCGGCCGCGTACGTGGTGGTGCTGCCCCGGTAGGCCGCCGGGCGGTCCCGGGGCCGGCCCCCGCGAAGCGACCCGCCCCGAGCCGGTGAGCGGTCCCGGGGCAGTCGGCTGCCCGGGGGCCGCTCACCGGCCGGTGGGGCGCACCGGGCAGGGCGGCTCACCGGCCGGTGAGCCGCTTCACCCTCCGCAGTACTCCGCCTGCAGCACCGCGTCGCTCTCGTCCGCCCAGTCCCCGTTGTAGTTGAAGGCCAGGGCGTGGCGGCCGTCGGCCGTGGTCGTCGCAGAGGAGGACGAGCCGTGGATACCGCCGTCGTGACCCCACACGTGCACGCCGCAGGAGAGGGTCCGCTCCATGAGGCCGAGGCCGTAGCCGGTCCCGGGCACCGTGGTCTTCATCTCCCGCAACTGCCGGGGCGGCAGCAGCCGGCTGCGCAGCAGGGCCGAGTAGAAGCGGGTCAGGTCGGCGGAGTCCGAGATCATCTCGCCCGCCGAGGAGGCGATGGAGGGGTTGAGTTCGGTGACGTCGTACGCCGGTCCCGCCGAAGCGCCCAGTCTGGAGTAGGCGCGGCTGCTCGGGTGCGGGACGGTGACCCGCGTGCCGGGCAGTGACGTGGCCGCGAGGTGCAGCGGCCGCAGGATGCGGTCGCGGATCTCGCGGGCGTAGGAGTGCCCGGTGACGCGCTCGATCACCAGGCCGGCCAGGACGTAGTTGGTGTTGGAGTAGTTCCAGGAGGTGCCGGGGGCGAAGTCCGGCTCGTGGGACAGGGCGATGCGCACGAGGTCCTCGGGCCGCACCGTCTCGTAGCGGTGCCGGAAGAAGCCGTCCTTGTCGAAGTAGGCACGGCCGAAGGCCTTGTCGGACGTGTAGTTGTAGACGCCGCTGGTGTGGTTGAGCAGTTGCCGCAGGGTGATCAGGCGGCCGTCGTTGCCGTGGCCGCGCACCAGGCCGGGCAGCCGGCGGTCCACGGTGTCGTCCAGTGACAGCCGTCCCTCCGCCTCCAGTTGGAGCAGCACCGTGGCCGTGAAGGTCTTGGTGATGCTGCCCACCCGGTAGCGGTCGTGCGTCCCGCGCGGGGCGCCGGTGCGCAGGTCGCCCACGCCCTCGCCGGCGCTCCAGGTGTCCGCGCCCTCCCGTGCGGTCGCCGTCGCTCCGGGCACTCCGCCCGCCACGGCGGCCCCAAGGGCCGCGCGGGTCGCCCCATGGCCGCCGTGACCGCCCGGGGCGGCGGCCTGCGCCGTCGCGGGTCCCGCCAGTGCCACCGCCAGGACCAGGGCCGTCGCGCCCACCAGGCGCGCTCGTACCGACATCGTCTTCCCCTCTCAGCCGTCCGACCGGGTCGCCCACAAGAACCGGCGACCGGCCCGGACGGTTGCCGTGCAGTCACCCGGTTGAGTGACATCCGGCCATTGGGCGATCAGGTCCTGCCGCGTTGCGGGGCGGACGGGAATCCGACGACATGGCCCTGAGGCGTGTCCGCGAAGTCGGTTGGCCGTCGGTCGTCGGTCTGTTTGTGGTGCGTCGTCATGAGCTGACTGATCAGGCGTGGCCGGTGATCGAGCCGTTGCCGGCTCCGCCGCGGACGGGCCGGCCGGTGCGGGACCGCAGGCAGGTGATGAACGGGATCCTGTCGAGCCCGCCACTACCGAGCCCTGGTCACCCTCGCCTGCCTACGGCTTCGGCTGCCATGACTTGCGGACACGACAGACACGGCCTGGGAATATGGGGTGATCCACCTGGATCGGACCCCCTCTGCGGCCTACCGGCCTGCGGTGGGAGTCTCGGCGAATCGCTTCTTGTACGCCTTGACGAAATGGCTGCTGTCGGCGAAGTGCCAGCGTGCGGCGATTTCGGCCACGGTGAGCCGTGTCGAGAGCAACTCCGCCCTGGCGCGTTCGAGTCGGCGTTCGCGCACGTATCCCATGACCGAGGACATGGCCCCTTGACCGAACGCGCGGTAGAGGGTGCGGACGGACACGTTCAGGGCCGCCGCGATCCCCCCGGGGTCGAGGTCGGGGTCGGCGAGCAGCCGGGCCTCTATGTGGTCCATCGCCGCCCTGAGAAGCGCAGGTGCGAACTCCGCGTCGTCGATGACCTGCTCGTTCATCAGTCCTCTGAACAGCTCCAGGGTCGCGTTGCGGGCAGCCCCGGCTGCGGCAGCACCGAGTCCGTCGGCCAGTTCCGCCCAGAGACGGAGGTGGGCGAGCAGGAGGGCCGCGGCGGGTGACGCCTGCTCCGCGGTGACCGCCCGCGTGTTCTTCGGGAAGCGGATCTCGCTCGCGGGCAGGACCAGGGTGATCGCCCGAGTGCCCCGGGCGACCTCGAAGTCCCAGAGATCCTCGTTCCTTCGCACGCACAGCATTCCGGCCGCCGCCGTGGCTCGCTGCCCCTGCGTGGCGAAGCGCCACTCACCGCTGAGCGTCACACTTGTCACGATCCGGTCCTCGAGATGCCCGTCCGGCCCCCCGGTGCCCCCCGCGACCGCGTCGCTGTACTGGTCCTCCAGGAAGAGGTCGAGCAGGTTCTGCTTCCAGATGCGAGCGCGGTATGTCCCTTCGCTGTGCCGCGGCAGCCGCATAGGCGGAGCCGGCACCGACTCGCCCCCCTGGCGCCGCCACTCCCTGAGCAGCACACAGTTCCGGTTCTCGTTCGCATACGGCACGGTGACGTCGACCACGGGTGTGGAAGTGTTCCCGATACGCCAAGGAGGCACGCTGACTCCGGTGCTCATCTGGACCAAGCTACTCCTCCCCCTGGCCAGCGCCCCCGGCCGGGCTCACCGTGCGGCCCTGGGTGGCAAGGAAGTACAACGCACGGGGCCGACTGGTACAAGCCGCCGGCGTCCGGGCCTTGTGATCCTGATCGGGCGCCTCCTCGCCTCCCCGGCACGAGCGGGTTCTCTCCCGGGACGAGCAGGTTTCGCCGGACCTTCGGGGTCCTGGCTCCGACCGTCTGGACGCTGGTCCGCCTGTCCCAGGCCTGTTTCACTCACCAACTGGAGTATTCGGTGTCCGAATCCGTGGTGACTCTCTTCGAGAGTCTGGTTGGCGCTGAGCCGCCGCACGACGTACCCGTGCTGTTCGACACGGCGTGCGTGATGGGCGGGAGCATCGCGGGGCTCCTCGCGGCACGGGTGCTCTCCGACCGCGCGCGCGAGGTCGTCATCGTCGAGCCCGACGACACATCGGCGGAGGGCGAGTCGCGCTCCGGGGTGCCCCAGGACCAGCAGGTGCACACGCTGCTGCCGGCCGGCCGGCTGTGGATCGAGCGGTGGCTTCCCGGTGTTTCGCAGGAGGCGCAGGACCGGGGTGCGTCGCTCGTCGGACCCGACAAGCAGTTCGTCGGCTACGACGACATCCGGCAGGCGCCGGACGGCGTGGACCACCAGTTCCTCGCGGTCGGACGTCCTGTGCTGGAGACTCTCGTCCGGGCCCGGGTCACCGCCCTGCCCAATGTCTCGGTCCTGCGGGCGCGGGCGACCGGTCTGCGATACGGCGACGGCGCCGTCACCGGCGTGCGCTTCGCCAAGGCCGGCACCGGCGATCAGGCAGAGCGGGCGGAGGGGTACCTGGCGGCGGACTTCGTCGTGGACGCGATGGGGCGCTCCAGCAGGCTCTCGAACTGGCTCAGGCAGGACGGTTACGACCAGCCCCGGCTCGAACGGCTGGAATCCGCGGTCAACTACGCGACCGCGCTGTTCGAGCGCCCGGTGAAGTTCCCGGAGCTGGAAGTGGCGACCGTACTGCAACTGTTCACACCGCGGTACCCGTCGGGCGGAGTGTCCGTCGCGGCGGCGACCGCGATCGAAGAGCAGCAGTGGCTCGTCATGCTGATGGGCTACGGCGACAGCCGGCCCGGCAGGACGATCGACGAGTTCCGCACGCGCTGTGCCGCGCTGCCCGGGCTCTTCAGCGACATCACCAGTGGCGGCGTCACCCGTGACGTGGTGACGTACCACCAGGCGGACAGCAGGCGCCGGCACTTCGCCGAGGCCGGCCGCCTGCCGGCGCGCCTGGTCAGCATGGGGGACGCCGTGGCCTCGTTCAACCCGGTCTACGGCCAGGGCATGAGTTCCGCCGCTCTGCACGCCTCCTGCCTGGCCTCCTACCTCGGCAGCGGTGCCGACCTCGACGAGGCGGCCACGGAGTTCTTCCGTCTGCAGCAGGTGGTCGTCGACGCGGCCTGGGCCGTGTCCGCGGGGGGTGACGCCGCCCGCATCGACGCCGAGAACGGTACCGAGGTGCCGGAGGAAGTGCGGCGCCAGCGCCGGGCCATGGAGCAGATCGTCGGCGCCGCCCTCGTCGACGCGGATGTGTCGCGGGCGTTCAACAATGTCTCCTACATGCTGCGTCACCCCGGCACGCTGTTCGATCCAGAGCTCCTGGAAAAGGCGGCGGCCGCCACCGAAGGAGTCGCCGCGAAATGACGGACACCACGATCGACCGGTACATCGGGCTGTCGGACCGGGCGGTGCACGACG
>NZ_JBFACU010000067.1:0-21147 GCF_040641015.1 Streptomyces sp. NPDC021356
CCTCGGATGCGCGCGCTTCCACCGGTGGTGGCGACTGCACAGGCGAGTGTCCCTGCCTCCACCTTGTCTCCCGGTACCACCCATGCGGCGTCATTCCGCCACTCTCGCAAAGTGGCGGAAGGCGACCGGCCCCTGTGAAGCGGTGCCGCTCCCGGGCCGCCCGGGCTCAGTGCACCGTCAGCAGCCCCTGCCGCAGCCGGCCCAGCAGCCGGTTGAGCAGGCGCGACACGTGCATCTGGGAGATCCCGAGGCGCTCGCCGATCTGCGCCTGGGTGAGTTCCTCGACGAACCGCATGTGGATGATCTGCCGGTCCCGCTCGTCCAGCTCCGCCAGCAGGGGAGCGAGGCTGTGGACGTCCTCCACGAGTTCCATGGTCATGTCCTCGACGCCGATGAAGTCGGCCAGGACACTCTCGCCGTCCTCGCTGCCGCTGACGGCGGCGTCCAGCGACGCGGACGTGTAGCCGTTGGAGGCGACCCGGGCGTCGATGACCTCCTGCTCGGGGAGGTTCATCAGCTCCGCCAGCTCCTTGGTGGTGGGCTTGCGCCCGAGCCGGCTGCTCAGCTCCTCCGTCGCCTTGGCCAGCTCGACCCGGGCCTCCTGCAGCCGCCGCGGCACGTGCACCGCCCAGGTGGTGTCGCGGAAGAAACGCTTGATCTCGCCGACGATGTACGGCACGGCGAAGGAGGTGAACTCCACTTCGCGGGCCAGCTCGAACCGGTCGATCGCCTTGATCAGCCCGATCATGCCGACCTGGACGATGTCCTCCATCTCCTGGGGACCCCTGCTGCGGAAGCGGCCGGCCGCGTACCGCACCAGGGACATGTTCATCTCGATCAGCGTGTTGCGGGCGTACTGGTACTCGTGCGTGCCCTCTTCCAGGTGCGCGAGCCGGTCGAAGAACACCCGCGACAAGGCGCGCGCGTCGGTCGGTGCGACCTGCGAGGGGTCGGGCACCTCCGGCAGCTCCGTCCGAGCTCGAGTCGCCTTCGCCTCCATGGTCACCGCCATCGTGCGGCCCTCCCTCTCAGCAGGTGATTCCTCATGCCGTGACCGCCCCTGTCTCCAGGGGCGGACTTCGCTGCGTGTACCCGGGCTCCGACGCCCCACACCCATTATTTCTCCACCGGGCTCGATTCACCCGCCGGGACCCCTCCGGGACCTCCCACCCGCAGCCGCGCGCCCTGCCGTCCCAGCTCCTGCTGGACCAGGGCGTACGGCACCTCGCGCGGGCTGCGCCCCAGCCGGGTGGCCAGCGCGGCACAGATCCCCGCCGCCTGCCCGGTGGCCATGGCGATGGGCATGACCCGGTACGACGAGTGCGCCACGTGGGACCCGGAGATGCACCGCCCGGCGACCAGCAGCCGGTCCGTCCCGGTGGGCAGCAGGCAGCGCAGGGGGATGTCGTAGAAGCGCCCCCGGGGAACGCGCCGGATCACGGTGCCGCTGCCCTCCGGGTTGTGGATGTCGATGGGGTAGGCGCCGTGCGCGACGACGTCCGGGAAGGCGCGCGCGTCCAGGATGTCGTAGCCGGTGAGCCGGTAGTCCCCGAGGACGCGGCGGGTCTCGCGCACCCCGATCTGGGTGCCGCTCTGCACGGCGTACGCCTCCTCGAACCCGGGCACGCGCGAGCGCAGGAACCGGTCGATCTCGGCCATCTGCCGCCGGGCCGTCCACTCGGCCCGGCTCAGGTCCCACACGTCGATGCCCAGCGCGCCGGTGACCCGTGTGCTGTTGACGGAGAGCTCGTGCGGGTGCGGGGTGCCGAAGAACAGCACGTCCTCGCGCGGCAGCCGCAGCTCGCCCGCCTCGGTGGCCTCGCGGACCAGGTCCCACAGCCCGTGCACGCCCCGCCACTGGTCGGGGTGGGCCCGCACGTACTCGGCGAAGCGCGGCCGGGCGAAGTCGGCCATCCGGAACATCAGGGTCATCGGCTGGACCCGCCCGTCCTCCGGGCGCCCCACCTCGAACGGTGCCCCGCAGGAGGCGGCCACGTCGCCGTCGCCCGTACCGTCCACGACGACCCCCGCGTCGATCACCACCGGCCCCGACTTGGTCTCGAACACCACCCGCCAGCCGTCCGCCAGGGGCAGCGCGGCCGACGCGAAGGAGTGGAACAGCATCCGCACCCCGGCCTCGTCCAGCATGTCCAGCAGCACGAGCTTGAACAGCTCCGGGTCGAACGGGACGGTGTAGCCCGTCTCCAGGGACGGCGGCACGCAGCCCCCGCAGGCGGTGAGCCGGTCCAGCAGACGCCACAGGAACCCGGCGACCACCGGCTCGCCCTCCCCGTGGTCGGTGGGCAGCAGCCGGTCACCGGCACCGTCCTCGACGAACACCGCCTGGCGGTGCTCGTTGTGGAAGGACATCAGCGGCATCACGAGGGCGACGGTGGCGTTGCCGCCCAGGAAGGCGTACCGCTCGACGAGGATCACGTCGGCGCCCGCCTCGGCCGCGGCGTACGCCGCCGCGGTGCCCGCCGGGCCGCCACCCACCACCAGGACGTCCGTGCGGCCCGCGTGCTGGGCCGCACGCGCGGGGACGGTCACGGTCCGCGGCTCCTCCGGCCGCCGCAGAACGGGCATCACGCCTCCTGACCCGCGCCGTGACGCGGCACCGCGCCGTCCTCGGGCCCCGTGCCGAGCAGGCGCAGACCCTGCGGCCCCGCGACGCCCGTACCGGCGGCCGGCCCTGCGGTCCCCGGCCCGCGCCCGCCCACGGCATCCTCCTGCTTCGCGGCCCCCTGCTTCTCGGCGTCCCGGCCCGTGGCGTCTTCCTGGTTTCCGGCGTCGTCCCGGTTCCCGGAGTCTTCCTCGTCCATGGCATCCAGCAGGGCACCGCAGCGCGCGCAGGTCTCCGCGGCGAGTTCCCGCAGGGCCCGCACCCGGGCGGTGAGGTCCACCCGGCGCTGCGGGAACTCGTCCCACAGCCGGTCGACCTCCGCCAGCAGCAGCCCCACCTGCTCCCGCGCCACACCGACCAGCGCGGGGGCGCCCAGCCGGCGCGCGAAGTCGAAGACCTTCCCGGCGTACGGCAGCGGCAGCACGGGCAGGCCGGACACCGCGGCGAAGATCAGGAAGTGCAGCCGCATGCCGACGACCAGGTCGAGGTGGCTCATCAGGCCCAGCACCTGCCCCGGCGTGTACGCGCTGTGCAGGATCCGGCCCCGGTCCGGGGCGGTCATCCGGGAGAGTACGGCGTGGGCGTGCCGGACGTCGTGGCGCTCCATCGGCATGAACACCACATGGGCGTCCAGCCGGCGCACCAGGAAGTCGGCGACATCGGCGAGGAGCGCGTGGTAGTCGCCCTCGTCCAGCTTCTCCGCCGCCCGGCCCGGCTCGCGCACCGACATCCCGACCAGCCGGGCGTTCGCGGGCACCCCCTCCTGCCGCATCATCTCGGCGGTGAACGGCTCCGGCGGCAGCAGCAGCGCCGGGTCGGCGGTGACGACCAGGTCCCGTTCGACCCCGACCTCCTCCAGGACCAGCCGGGACTCCTGGTCGCGCACCACCACCTCGTCCATGTCCGCCAGCACCGTGCGCACGGCCTCCCGGTCGTCGCTCTCGCGCAGCGGGCCCGCGCCGACCGCGTAGGCGAAGGTGCGCACACCCCGCACCTGGGCCGCGCGGACCAGCTTCAGATACCGGCGCGCCTCCCCGTCGTAGAGGATGCCGCCGCCGCCGAGGACCAGCAGGTCGAGACCGGCCAGCACGTCGGTCACCTGTTTCTGCGGCACGCCTTCCCAGTCCACCACCTCGTCGGCGCCCGGCTGGTGCGCCCGGGTGTGCTCGGCGTCGCGGCTGAAGACGATCAGGCGGGCCCCCGGCCGGTGGGAGCGCAGACAGCCGAGGACGCACTGGAGGATGGCTTCGTCGCCGATGTTGTAGCCGCCGTAGGAACCCAGCAGGCCGATGCGCGGGCCGCCCCGACGGGGCGGCCGGGACTGTGAGGTGGTCATCCGGGACTCCCGTTCCGTGGGGCGGGCGGTGACTGCGAGGACGGGCGCGGCCGAGGCGCGGGCCGAGTTGCCCTCATCCCACGAGGAAAACACCTCCGCCGCCGTCCGGCAGCCGCTGCCGGACCGCGCAGGCTGCCCAACGCCCGTGGCGCGCGCTGGAGTGGCCACGGCGGCGGGATGCGGCGATGGTGTCCGTGAGGGTGTTCCGCTGCGTCCCACGGGGGAACGCGCCCTGGGGCGCGCAGGACGACGACGGCCGGTGCGCGCTCGACGAGCCGCGACCGGGAGGAGCGTTCGTGAACAGGCAAGTGCGGTCGGGCGGCCGCCGCGGCGATCCGGCGGACACGCCCGATCCCAGGCGCTGGAAGGCCCTGTGGGTCACGCTGGCCACCGGCTTCATGAGCCTGCTCGACGTGACCATCGTGGCCGTCGCGCTGCCGTCGATGCAGCGCGACCTCGGGGCCTCGGCCTCCTCCGTGCAGTGGGTGGTGTCCGGGTACGCACTCGCGTTCGCCCTCGTCCTGGTCCCCGCGGGCCGGCTGGGCGACGCCATGGGCCGCCGCCGGATCTTCCTGTGCGCCCTGGCCGCCTTCGTCCTGTGCAGCGCCGCCGCGGGCGCCGCACCCACCATCACCTGGCTGGTGGTGGCCCGGCTCGCGCAGGGTGCCTGCGCCGGCTGCCTGGCCCCGCAGAACTCCGCGCTGATCCAGCAGATGTTCCGCGGCGCGGAACGCGGACGGGCCTTCGGCCTCTTCGGCGCCGTCGTGGGCGTCTCCAGCGCGGTCGGACCGATCACCGGCGGCCTGATCCTGGCCCTCGCGCACGGCACCCAGGGCTGGCGCTGGATCTTCTACGTCAACGTCCCCGTCGGCGCCCTCGCGCTCCTGCTCGGGCTGCGGCTGCTGCCCCGGGTGGCACCCGGCCGCCGGGAACGCCTCGACCTGCCCGGCGTGGCCCTGCTCGGTGTCGGCGTGCTGGCCCTCATGCTGCCCCTGGTGTTCGCGGAGAGCGGCGGCCTGGGCCGGCTGTGGTGGCTCTTCCCGCTCGGCCTGGCGCTGCTGGTCTGCTTCGCCTGCTGGGAGGGGCGGGTGGCGGCGCGGGACGGGCAGCCCCTGCTGGATCCGCGGCTGCTCACCGGCACCCGCGGCTATGCGCTGGGGACGGCGCTGGGCGCGCTGTACTTCGTCGGATTCAGCGGTGTGTGGCTGGTGTTCGCGCTGTTCTTCCAGAACGGCCTCGGCTACGCGCCGCTGCGCTCGGGCCTCGCGGTGACGCCCTTCGCGATCGGCTCGGCCGTCGCCGCGGTGGTCTCCGGGCGGCTGGTGGAGCGGCTGGGCCGGCTGCTCACCGTCTGCGGTCTGGTGGCGGTGGTGGCGGGGCTCGGCGCGACCGCGCTGATCCTGCACTCGGCCCCGGCCGGCGTCCTCACCTGGCTCGCCGCGCCCGCCCTGTTCATCGGCGGGCTGGGCAGCGGCTGCGTCATCTCCCCGAACGTGACGATGACGCTGCGCGACGTGCCGGTGCGGATGGCCGGGGCTGCGGGCGGCGCCCTGCAGACCGGCCAGCGCCTGGGCGGCGCCGTCGGCACGGCCGCGCTGCCGGGCCTGTTCTACACGGTGCTCGGCTCGACGGCCGAGGACTACCGGGCCGCCGTGTCCCTCTCGGTGGGCTTCGCTCTCGTGGCCATGCTGGCGTCCTTGACGGTGGCGGTCCTCGACTGGCGCCGCGACCACCACGAGCGGCCCCCGAGCCGGGCACCGGGGCCCTCCGGCGGCCCCGGCCGCCGGCATCCCGGCGACGAGCCCACCCACTCGAACGGCGGTACGAGCGGCCGGGAAATCGGGCGCGGCACCTGCCCGGACGCCGGGCGGGGCTGAGGCGCGTTCCGCAGCGTCGCGCCTCGGTCGACACGCGGTCGCCACCCCGCCTGGTGGTGGCCCGGTCAGGCGTCCTCGTCGCGCCACAGGCCGCCCGCGGGCTCCGTGTCGAAACGGGTGGCCTCCCGGGCGTTCCCGCTCAGGTCGTTGTCGAGGACCCGGCCGTCGGTCCAACTGCCGTTGCCCGTGATGCACATGCCGTGGGTCTGGGTCCGGGTCGGCTGGTCGTCGCCCATCCTGTTGCCGTGCATCCGCGGCCGGGTCACGGCGGCGTCCACGGTGAGCGCGGCGCGCAGCACGGGAGCGTCGGGCAGCCGGTAGGCGGAGCCCGGCTCGGGAACGCCGTCCTCCCAGGCGGTGTCCGCGCCGGGGCGCAGCGGCGCCAGGCGCAGTTCGGTGGGGGAGTTGCTGGTGACCAGCGCGGTCTGCGTGCCCACCGCCACCTCCTTGCCGCGGTGCCCGTCCTTGGGCCAGTCGGCCTTCTCGTCGGTCAGGGACAGCGCGGCGAAGCGCACTCCCTCGCCACCGCCCTCCACGGCGCCCGCTCCGCGCCGGCCGTTGTTGCGTATACGGTTGTCCACGAGGGCGAGGTCCCGCATGACGGCGTCGATCCGCACCCCGTCGAGCGCGTTGTCCCGGATGTCGTTGGCCTCCAGCACGATGTCCGCGGCCGCCTCCTCGTCCCCGCCGGCCAGGTTGTGCTCCCAGTAGCCGTAGCGCCCGTTGTTGCTGATCCGGTTGCCCCTCAGGGCGTACGGCCCCGGCGTGTTGCCCAGACCGACCCCGTCGCGGACGTTCCCGTCGATCACGCAGCCGGTGACGATGCCGCCCCGGCCGCCGATGCGGGTGGTGCCCTGGGAGGACACGTCGAAGCCCGCCTCGTGGTTGCCGAGCATCGTCGACGAGGTGACCAGCAGCCCGTCGGCGCCCCAGTCGGAGATGCCGAAGCGGTTGTCCTCGGCGTGGCAGGCGGTGATGCGGATGCCGCTGGGCGGCGCCCACTCGTCGTTCTGGAGTTCGAGGAAGATCCCGTTGGTGCCGTTGCCCGTCGCCGTGCACGTGGTGAGGGTCAGCCGTTCGACCGGACCCCAGCCGCCGATGCCGATCCCGATGCCCGCCCCGCCCATCTGCTCACCGCTGTCCTGCCGCCCGCACCGCTCGGCCAGCACCCCCTCCACGACCGTGTCCTGGAGGAAGTCGCAGCCGAACCCGGTAGCTGCCGTGTCGTGGATGTACAGGTCGCTGAAGCGCCCGCGCAGCACGTACTGGAGACCGAGACCCTTGGCCAGCGGGTCGTACTCCTCGGTCGTCACCCCCGAGCCGTCGATCTCGAAGTGGGCGAAGGCGAGGTCCGCCAGGTGGTTGTCCCGGTCGGCTCCGTGCTGCCGGGCGGTGAACCAGGCCAGCGGAACGGGCGTCGTACGGTCGCCGGGATTGCGCAGCACGAAGCAGGTGGCGCCCCGGCCCTCTCCGATGAGGGAGACGCCGCTGCGCCAGACGGTGGGCTCGTCCACCATCAGATAGCGCCCGGCGGGAACGTGCACGACGCGCGGGCGCCCGTCGGCGGCGCAGGCCGCGCCGAGTGCGTCCACCAGGTGCTGGAAGGCCGGCTGGTCGTTGGTGACTCCGTCACCGGCCAGGCCGTACTCGCGGGCGTCGACGGCAAGGGGCTCGGACATGGGCGCTGCTCCTTTCCCGGGGCCTCGGCGCCGGGTACCCCCGCACGCGCCGGCGGCAACGGCGGCAGGGAGCGAGGTTTGCGGGGCACCGCCCCGGACACCCGACGTGATGACACCGACCCCCGATTGTGGCTTGGAGTGAGCGACAGTGGCTGGTGACCAGAAGGCCAAGGCCAAGAAGGAACAGATGAAGGGCAAGGCCAAGGAGACGGTCGGCCGCGCCGTGGGCAACGAGCGGATGACCGCGGAGGGCCAGGCCAAGAAGTCCAAGGGCGACGCACGCCAGGCCAAGGAGAAGGGGAAGGACGCCCTCAAGCCGTGACCGCCCTGACGTAGGGCGACCGACTGCGTGCTGAAGCTGCGAGCAGAGAAGCCTCTGCGGGTTCCCCCGGCCGGGGGAACCCGCAGAGGCTTCTCGCTGCTCGATGCGTGCTACGGGTGTCTGGGACTACGGGTGTCGGGGGCCCCTGTGTGCGTGACCGCCCGCGTCGTGACCCGGCGCCCGTCGCCCCGCGCGCCTCGGCCCAGTGCCCGTTACCCACCCCGGCGTGCCAGTTACCCCGGCAGCTTGGCCCGCAGGCCGCCGATCGTCGCGGCCGGGCCCGCCGTGACACGGACGGAGCGGCGCACCAGCCCGGCGTCGCGTCGCAGCCCGCGCGCGGTGTGCCGGCCCCGCCACAGCCACGAGGGCGACCCGCCGGTGTCGTCGGCGGCGATCAGCAGCCCGCCGAGCATGGAGAGGTTCTTCAGGAAGTGGATGCGCTGCTGAGCGCGTTCGGCGGGGTCCTCGGCCTCCCAGAAGCGATGCCCGGCCACGGTGGTGGGCACCAGTGTGGCCGCCAGGGCCAGCGCGGAGAGCCGGGGCAGCCGTCCCAGGCCCAGCAGGACCCCGGCGGCCACCTGCACACCACCGCTCAGCCGGACCACCTGCTCGGTCCGGTCCGGCAGCAGGGCCACGCGTTCGGTGAGGGGGCGCACGACCGGCTCGGCCAGCGGAGTGACGCCCTCGGGGTTGCGTACGGAGTTCATGCCTCCGGCGACGAACATGGAGGCGAGCAGGGGACGACCGGCCACGCGCAGCAGACTCATGGACCTCTCCAGACGGGTGGGGGTGTACGGCCTCGGCCGGGTTCCCGGACCCACCGGATGCATTCGAAGCCGGAGGGCCCGGCCGGATCGGCCGGAACACCGGGCAACCTTCCTCATCATTCCGGAAGTGTGCCCATCTGTAGCAATTTTCAGGACATCACGGAACCGGGGGGCGGCGTGCCCTGGTCTTACCTGCCGACCGACGAGCCGGGAACCGCCCGGCCCCGTGCATTGGGGGAACACTCACATGCCCATGCGTGTCCGCACCCGACGTAGCCTGCTCACCGCCTCCGCCCTCGCGGCGGCGCTCTCCCTGGCCGCCGTGACCCCGGCGCTGGCCGGCACCGCGGCCGCCCACCCGGCTCCCGCGGCCGCCCACCCGGCTCCCGCGGCCGCCCACCCGGCCCCCGCGGCCGCCCATCCGGCTCCCGCGGGCGCCGGCGCCGCGCGAACGGCCCCCGGGCCGGCCCGGACGGCGTCGGTGCCCGTCTCCGCCCTCCAGGGCGACCCGCGCAGCGTCAGCCAGCGCGTCGCCGACTTCTACGGCGCCTACATCGACACGGCCTGGGACGGCTCCGACCCGGCCGCGGCGGCCGACGCCAAGGCGCTGAAGGCCTTCTACCTGACCGCCGGCGCGCGCAGGAAGGTCGCCGCGTACGAGGCCAGGGAACACGCCGACGGCATCCTCTTCGCCCAGAACGTGCCGGTGCGGTGGAAGGTCGACTACACCGGCTCGGGCGGCGGCCACGCCTCCAGCAGGGTCACGCTCACCTGGAGCGACGGCAGGAACGCCCAGGTCACGAAGATCGACGTACGGTCCGACCTCAGGACCCGCAAGATCACCGACCTGAGGCCGGTCCGCCAGGGCTGAGGCCGTCCGGTCCGTCCGCCCCGGCGGCGGACGGAGCAGACGGACCGGACGCGGCAAGCGGGTCGGACGGCCAGTCGAATCGGACGGGCCAGTCGAATCGGGCGGGCCAGTCGAATCGGACGGGCCGGATGAATCGGGTGGACCGGGCGGACCGTCGTGGTTCCCCGGCATCGCCCGGGGCACTCGGCGGGGCACGGACGCGAGCGACGCCCCCTGTGCCCCCTGACCGACCAGACGCTCTCCCCGCTCGCGGGCGGGTTCACCTGGCTGCCGCAGCGCATGAGCGAGAGCGCCGGCCGGGCCGTCCCGACCCGCCTCCTGGGCCGCCCCGCCCTCGCCCTGCGCGGACCGGCCGCGGTCCGCTTCTTCTACGACGCACGCAACGTCCGCCGCGACGGCGCGCTCCCCGAGCCCGTCCGGGCCGACCGCTGCCCGTGCGCACAGCGGCGGTGGAACTGCTCCACGTGCTCCGCCCCACGGTCGCCGTGAGCCGGTTCGTCGCCTTCGCCGCGCACGCCCTGCACCGACGGCCCGAGCACCGGGCACGGCTGCCGGACGCGGACGGCGCCGAGGCCGTCGCGTTCGCCCACGAGGTCCGCCGGTTGCACCCTTTCGCCCCCTTCCTCGGCGGCCGGGCGGTCCGGGACCTCACCTGGCGGGGTCACGCGCTCCCGCAAGGCGGGACGGTGCTCCTGGATGTCCACGGCCAGAACCACGACGAAGACCTCTGGGGCGACCCGTCCACCTTCCGCCCGCAGCGCTTCCTCGAACGCCCGGCCGAACGAGATGAGCTGATCCCGCAGGGCGGCGGCGACCCGCGCACCGGGCACCGCTGCCCCGGCGAGGGCGTGACCCTCGGTCTCCTGGAGGCGCCTGGCCCGGCTGGAGTACGACGTTCCCGGCCAGGACCTGCGCATCTCGCTGCGCCGCATCGCGACCCGGCCGCGCAGCGGCGTCGTCATCACGGGCGTACGTCCGCCCGGACACACCGTGGCGGCCACGGCGGCGACGGGCACCGACACGGCCACCGGCCTCCGTCCCGCCCGGCGCTGACGTGGCGTCCGCCGCCCATGCCTCGGGCCGGACGGCAAGCCGGGCGCGGCCACTCGCGTGATCCTCCGTCCGGCGGTGTGGCACGGGCCGGCCCGGGAACCCGGCGGGCGGTCCACCGGTGACACACCACCTTCGAACAGCGAGGAGCGCTGCCATGGGACACGGCGGAGACGTCATCCACGAACTGACCACCGATCACCGCGAGGTGGAGGAGATCTTCGCGCAGATCGAGGCCCTCCCGGCGGGGGACAAGAGGCGCAAGGACCTGGCGGACCAGGCCACCATCGAACTGGTCCGGCACTCCGTGGCCGAGGAGATGTACCTCTATCCGGCCGTGCGCCAGTACCTCCGCGACGGCGACGCGATCGCCGACCGGGAGATCCAGGACCACTCCGAGGCGGAGCGCACGATGAAGGACCTGGAGGGCTGCCAGGCCGACGACGCCCGGTTCGACCAGCTCATGGGCCGTCTGATGCGGGAGATCCGCGAACACGTGACGGACGAGGAGCAGAACCTCTTCCCGCAGCTGCGCGAGGCGGCCACCCCCGAGGGGCTGGAGGACCTGGGCGACAAGGTGCGTACGGCGAAGAAGACGGCGCCGACCCGGCCGCACCCCTCCGCCCCCGACACACCGCCCGCGAACAAGCTCCTGGCCCCCGGGGCCGGCATGGTCGACCGGATCCGGGACGCGCTGTCCGGCCGCGGGAAGACCGGCTGACGCACGTGGCTGTCCCTGCAGAGCGCCGGTGAGTCCGCTCGCGGGGGCCGCCGAGACCTTCCCGGTCCGGCGGCCCCCGCGACGCACCTGCCCGAGCCCGCGCGCGACGACGCGGCCCGCACCCCGGGAGGACGGGTGAGCCCCGACCAGGAACAGCGGCACACGCGACACGGACAGCCGCAGCCGCACGGCACGCGTTCCACGCACTCCGCGGACGGCGCGGAACACCCGCACCACGGCCTGCCGCGCCGGGGCTTCCTCGGGGTGTGCGCCGGCGCGGCCGGACTGGGCACGGCGACCGCCTGCGACCACCCGGCCGCCCGCCGCACCCCGCCCGCCGCCGACCGGCACCGCCCCGAGGCGGAGCGCGACCGGCCCGGCACCGGCGACTGGCGGATCACCTCGCCCGGCCCGCCCGACGCGGTGGCCGGCTACACCGACCGGGTGAGCGTCGTGCCCGGCCAGGAGTGCGGCCTGCACGTGTCGACCACGGCAGAGTCGTTCCGCGTCTCGGCCTTCCGCGTCGGCTGGTACGCGGGGACGTACGCCCGGCTCGTGTGGCGCTCCGCGCCGGTGCGGGGCCGCGCCCGTCCGGCCGCCCGCGTCCTGTCCGCCACCCGTACCGTCCGGGCGGACTGGCCGCGCACGCTCGGCGTCGACACCGACGGCTGGCCGGAGGGGGCCTACCTGCTGCGCCTGGACGCGGACAACGGCCACCAGCGGTACCTCCCGCTGATCGTGCGCTCCGTGCACGGCGCCGGCCGCACCGTCCTGCTGCACGCCCCGGCCACCTGGCAGGCGTACAACCGGTGGGGCGGGTACAGCCTCTACGACGGTGCCTCGGGCGCCTACACGACCCGCTCCCTGGCCGTCAGCTTCGACCGGCCCTACGACAAGAACGGCGCCGAGAAGTTCCTGACGTACGAGTGGGCGGCCGTGGTCCTGGCCGAACGGCTCGGCATACCGCTGGCGTACACCACCGGCACCGACCTGCACCACGACCCCGGGGTCCTGCGCGGAGCCGCCGCCGTGATCTGCCTGGGCCACGACGAGTACTGGACCCCCGAGCAGCGCGCGCACGTCACCGCCGCCCGGGACGCGGGCACCAACGTGGCCTTCCTCGGCGCCAACACCTGCTTCCGTCGGGTCCGTCTGGAGGCCGGCGCGGCGGGGGAGGGGCGCACCGTCGTCTGCTACAAGTCCTCCTACCGCGACGACCCGTACTACCCCTCCCGCCCCGCGCAGGTCACCACCGACTTCCGGCTGGCCCCGGCCGCCGACCCCGAGTCCTCCCTCACCGGGGTGCTCTACGAGGGCTACCCGGTGGACGCCCCCTACGTCGTGCAGGCGGCGGACCACTGGCTCCACGAGGGCACCGGAGCCCGCGCCGGCGAGAGTTTCGCCCACCTGGTCGGGGTGGAGTACGACCGGGTCACGCCCGGCGCGCCCGTCCCTTCCCCGCTGGAGATCACCGCACACTCGCCGTTGGTGCACGCCGGCGCCCGCAGCCACAGCGACTCCGCGTACTACACCGTCCCGGGCGGCGCGGGCGTCTTCGCGACGGGCACCATGCGCTGGGTGGAGGCGCTGATGGCGGGGACCGGCGAACTCGGTCGCGACCACGGCATGGACGCCCGTACCCGAGCCTTCGTCACCCGCACCACGGAGAACCTCCTGCGCGCCTTCGCCGAGGGCCCGGCCGCCCGCCACCGCCCCGCCCCGCGCCCCAACGTGCGCCGGCTGTACGGGACCACGGCGTGAACCCGGCCGTCACCCGGCCGCGTCGGCCACGGCGGGCGGGGACCCCTGGCGTACGGACTCCCACAGCGCGCCGGTGAGGCCGACGGGATTGCCGGCCGGGATCACCCGGCTGTGCAGCACCGCCCGGGCCAGGGGATCGAGCCCCCGGACCGGTCACCGCCCCGTCGTCTCCTCGGACGGGTCTCATTCAGAGGGGTCTCTGCCATGCGTGCCTCTGCCCTGCGCGTCCGTCCCAGGGCGTGTCTCCGTCAGGCGCGCGCCGGTCCGCGGGCGGACACTGGACCCCATGAGCCGTCGGTCCGCGTTCACGGCCCGGCCGGTCGGGCGCCGGGCCGTGCTCCTGGGCATGGCCGGGACCGCGCTCGGCGCGGCGGGCTGCAGCACGGCGACCGGCCCCACCACCGGGGGACACCGGGGTACCGGCCCCGTGCCGGCGGGTTCCACGACCGGTGCGCCCGCGTCGCCCGCACCGTCCGGTGCGCGTCCCGCGCATCCCGCGCTGCCCCGCACCAAGCCGTGGCGTCCCACGTCCGCCGAGGTCGAACCCACGGTGAAACAGCGTGCCGTGGAACTGATCGAGGCCCTGGGCGCCTGGACCGGCGGCGGGGGCGTGGCGGCCGCAGCGCGGGCCAGAGCGGCCGCCGCGCACCAGCGGCCCGCGCTCGCCGCCCAGGCCGGTCCCCTGCTGCCCTCGGCCGACGAGGCCGTACTGCAGGTGGTGGACGCCCAGTACGGCGGGATCCTCGCCGACTCGGCGAGCGTGCTCGTCGTGTGCCGGCAGTGGACCCGGCGCGGGGCCACCGTCACGGCGGGCGGTACGACGGTCGACGTACGGCTCGCCCGGACCGGCGGCGGATGGGTGGTCACCGCGCTGCACCCGGCCCGTCCGGGGCCGCCCGAGGCCGTGCCTCCGGCCGCGGCGCGCCGGGTGCTGGCCGACTCCCGGATCGAGCTGCCGCCCGCCGCCGCGGACGATCTGCGCAGCGGCCGGGTCCACGACAGCGTGCTCGCCGCGATGCTCCGCCTGGCCGGGACGTACCGGATCGCCGTGAGCGTGGTCCGCTCAGGGCACCCCCTGGACGTCTTCGGCACCAACCGCCCCAGCGACCACCCGCGCGGGCGGGCCTTCGACGTGTGGCGCATCGAAGGCCGGCCGGTCGTCGACCCGGGCACTCCCCGCTCGCTGGTGGAGCGGTTCATGCGGGATGCCGCGGACGCCGGTTCCTACAACGTCGGCGGACCGGTGCTGCTCTCCGGCGGCACCCGGCCGAACCAGTTCTTCAGCGACGCCACGCACCACGACCACATCCACGTCGGCTTCCGCACCTGAGCCCGGCCGGCACCGGCCCTCAGCCCAGGCCGGACCAGGTCAGCGCGATCATCAGCGCCGCCACCACGGTCAGGGCCGCCATGGGCACGATGACCGGGCGGGCGAGGTCCGCCCAGGTGAACGGGGCCTCGCCCCCCGCTTCGGAACGATCGTTTTTCCGGCGCCCCGGGCCCGGTTCCGCGAAGACACGGCCGGAGCCGAGCAACGAGCGGCACCAGGGGCAGTCGCCGTCCTCCCACGCTTCCATGCCGCGCTCAACGACGGGCCGGGGCCCGGGCAACGCCTGCGGCAGCCATCGTGATGCCGTCGTCACCGGGCCGTGAGCAAGCGGTGCCACCGGCCCCCCACGCTCCCACCACGCGGCGCCCGCGCGGGCGTCCGGTGTCCCCGGCCTCACAGGCCCGGGATCCCGCGAGGCACGGGCACCGCGGGCACCGCCGCGTCCGCGCCGGCATCCGGCCGTGGCACGCCTGTGGAAGCTCCGGTGCCCCACGGCCGCACGAGCGGGGCGCGCCGATCGCCCGCGCCGGGCGCACCGGGAGCGGGCGGGGGCGCGCTCGCGTGCGAGTCCACGAAGGACGCCGTCGTCGTCCGCTTCCGGGGGCGCTCGGGTGAGGGCGGCACGCCCCGCGAGGTGCTGTCCATGCCGGAGCAACGGCGTACCCTGCCCGTCCGTACGCGCCGTGCTCCGCACCCTCACCGCATCAGGTGAGGACACCGCTCGAACGGACGCTTCTGCTCATGCGACAAGCGGCCCGGGCGGCGTGCGCCGCGGCGGGTGCCCTCCGGTCCCCGCCGGAAGCCGGCTCGCCCTGGCGGAGAGCCTGTCGCGGAGCCTGCCCGGGAGTCAGCCCGCCCTGCCCGGAGTCAGTTCGGCGAGCAGCAGCGTGCGGTCGTCGGTGACGTCGTCGCAGCCGGAGCCGGCCAGCAGCCGCCGGCACAGCGACGGCAGTGCGTCCGGTTCCCCGGCGTCCGGCACTTCACCGGCGCCGGCGTCGAGGGCGCGGGCCAGCCGGGTGATGCCCTGGTCGATGTCATGGGTGCGGGACTCGACCAGCCCGTCGCTGTAGAGCAGCATCAGCGCGGGCTCGGACAGGCGCAGCACGGTCGGTTCGTAGCGGCCCGTGCCCAGCCCGAGCGGCAGCCCCGGGGTGGCGAGCGAGACGGGTGCCGCCGGACCGTCCGGCCCGCGCACCAGCGGCGGCGGGTGGCCGGCCCCGACGAAGGTGCACGTGTGCAGATCCGCGTCCCACTCCGCGTACATGCAGGTGGCGAACGGGGCACCGGGCGTGTCCCCGGCTACGGAGTCGAGCCGGTGCAGCAGCTCGCAGGGGTCGATGTCGAGGCTCGCCAGGGTGCGTACGGCGGTGCGCAGCTGGATCATGGCGACGGCGGACTCCGGCCCGTGCCCCATCGCGTCCCCGACGATCAGCCCGAGACGCCGGCCGGCCCGGGGCAGGACGTCGTACCAGTCGCCGCCGATGACGTTGTCCTGCCCGGCGGGCCGGTAGCCGTGGGCGACCCGGCAGCCCTCGAACGCCTGCCCGGTGTCCGGGAGCAGGCTGCGGCGGATGGCCAGCGCGGTGCGGCGCTCGCGTTCGTAGCGCCGGGCGTTGTCGAGCGCGACGCCGGCCCAGGCCCCGAGCGACTCGACGGCCACGGCCTCGCCGCGGGTGAACGCCTCCCGGTCCGGGCCGCGGGTGCAGGCGATGAAGCCGACGGCCGTACCGCGCAGGCGCAGCGGCACGATGAGGAACGAGGCGGTGCGCAGCAGGGCGTCCACGCCCGAGTGGTCCGGCCCGGTCTTGCGCAGCCGTTCGACGGTGTGCTCGTCCACGCCGTCGAGCAGCTGCGTCTGTCCGGTCGCGAGCGCCCGCGCGTACGGCGTCTCGCGCGGGAAGACCAGGACCTCGCCGACCGGGAGGAGGTGCTCCCAGTCCTCCGCGGCGTCCGACCCTATGCGCAGGGCGAGCCTGCGCGCCTCGATCTGCGGCGGATCGGCGGCCATGCGCGCCTGTTCCTCCAGGAGCCAGCGCTGGAGCAGGTAGACCGAGGCCGCGTCGCAGAAGCCGGGAGCCAGCGCGTGCACGACGTGGCGGCCGGTCAGCTCGAGGTCGAGTTCCGATCCGATGGCGTCGGCCGCGGGGGAGAAGTGCCGGCGGCGGACCGTGACCGAGGGGTGGGGGCCTTCGGGTTCACGGGGGACACGGGGTTCGGTGCGTTCTGTGTTCCGCAGGGTCGTTGCCTTCCGGGTGGGGCCGGTGTCGGCGAAGGGCGGGCCAGGCGGTTCGGGCGGTCCAGGCAGTACGGCGGTCCGGGTGGTCGAGGTCGGTCGGGACTCGGGGAGGTCGGAGCGGCGGGGCGGTCAGCGGGTTTTCGGGGCGTCGGGCGGTCCTGCGGGCGCGGGCGCGGGCGCGGAGCGAGGGGAGCGGGGAGGCAGTGGCGTATGCCGTGGGCAACTATATGATGTCCGGTCAAGGACGCCGAGACGTAGGGGAGTTGGTCATGCCCGTGGACGGTCTGCCGCACGGCGTGGATCCGGGCAAGGCCAGTGTGGCCAGGATGTACGACGCCATGCTGGGCGGTGAGCACAACTTCGCCATAGACCGGGAGGCGGTGGCCGCCTTCACGGCGATCGACCCCCAGGTGCGCACCCTGGCCCGCGCCAACCGGGCCTTCCTCGGCCGTGCGGTGCGCTTCCTGACGGAGGCGGGCGTCCGCCAGTTCATCGACCTCGGCTCCGGGATCCCCACCCAGGGCAACGTCCACGAGGTCGCCCAGACCGCGGCTCCCGGCGCCCGGGTGGTGTACGTCGACAACGACCCGGTGGCGGTCGCGCACAGCGAGGCGCTGCTCGCCGACAACCCGGACGCGACGATCGTGGCCGCCGACATCAGGCGCCCGGAGGAGATATTGGCCGCACCCGGGGTGCGCAAGCTCATCGACTTCGAGCAGCCGGTCGCCGTGCTGATGATCACGATCCTGCACTTCGTCACGCCGCGGGAGGACCCGGCCGGCATCGTGGCCGCGTTCCGGGACGCCCTGCCCGCGGGCAGCTGGCTCGCCCTGACCCATGCCACGGACGAGGACCGTCCGGACACGGCCGCCGCCGTCGGGCAGCTGTACCGCGACCGCGCGACGTCCCCCGTCACGGCTCGCTCCCACGACGCGATCGAGGCGCTCTTCGACGGGTTCGACCTGGTGGACCCGGGGCTGGTCCACGTCCCGCTGTGGCGCCCGGGACCGGGGGACGAGATCCCGCGGAACCCCTCCTCGTACTGGGTGTACGCGGGAGTGGGCCGCAAGAGCGCGTAGGCGCGCGCGACGGGCCCGTGGCACGCTGGCCGCATGTGCGGTCGTTTCGTCTCCACCCGCGGTCCCGAGGAGCTGGCCCGGCACTTCGGGGTGACCCGGTGGAACCCCGAGGAGGCGCTGGAGCCCAGCTGGAACGTCGCGCCGACCGATCCGGTGTGGGCCGTCCTGGAGCGCGCCCCGCGCGGTGGGCGTACGGCGGCCGGGGTGCGCCGTGAGCTGAGGGTGCTGCGCTGGGGCCTGGTGCCGTCCTGGGCCGAGGACGTGCGCGCCGGCGCCCGGATGATCAACGCGCGGGTGGAGACCGTGCACGAGAAGCCCGCCTTCCGCGGCGCCTTCGCCGCGCGCCGCTGCCTGCTGCCCGCCGACGGCTTCTACGAATGGCAGCGGGCCGGGACCGAGGAGGGCCGGCCCCGCAAGCAGCCGTACTTCATCCATCCCGAGGACGGCGGGGTGATGGCGCTCGCCGGTCTGTACGAGTACTGGCGCGATGCGGCGGTGCGGGACGGCGACGACCCGGCGGCCTGGCTGACGACCTGCACCGTCATCACCACGGACGCCACCGACGCGGCGGGCCGCGTCCACCCGCGCATGCCGCTCGCGCTCGCCCCCGAGCATTACGACGCCTGGCTCGACCCCGGCCACCGGGACACCGGAGACCTGCGCGAGTTGCTGTCCTTGCCGGCGGCCGGGCGACTCGACGTCCGCCGCGTCTCCGCGGCCGTCAACGACGTGCGCAACAACGGGCCGAGCCTCGTGACGGAGGAGGCGGGGGCGGGGGGCACGGCGGGGACGAACCCCTGACCCGTCCCGCGTGGCTGACCGGTGTCGACGACCTCGCCCTCGCCTCCCTCCACCACCTGCACGACCGCGGCCTGGACGACGTCATGGTCGTCGGCTCCTCGCTGGGCGGCTGGATCGCCGCCGAGATGGCGGTACGGGACACGGCGGGCCTCATCACCGGCCTGGTCCTCCTGGACGCGGTCGGCGCGCACGTGCCCGCCGAACCCATCGCCGACGTCTTCTCCCTCGGCCCCCGCGACCTGGCCGCACTCTCCTGGCACGACCCGGCGCCCGTCCTCGCCGCCGCCGCGGACCTGACGCCCGGCCAGGCGGAGCTGCGCCTGGCCGACATGGCCACGATGCGTGCCCTCGCCGGGGACCCCTGCATGCACGATCCCAAGCTGCTGCGCCGGCTCGGACGGGTCCGCACCCCGGCCCTGCTGCTGTGGGGCGAGAGTGACCGCATCGTGACCCCCGCCTACGGCGCCGCGTACGCCCGCGCCTTCGGAAACGGCCGCTTCGAGGTCATCGCCGGGGCGGGCCACCTGCCGCAACTCGAACAGCCCGACGCCACCTGCGCGCTGATCGAGGAGCACCTGCGCCGGACGGGGACCCGTGTCCCCCGATGACCGGTGCCCTGGCGCGTTGCGCCCGCCGCCCCGCCCGGCCGCCCCGTACCGTGCTCTGGAGGTGACCATCGGTCACACGCTCCGGACGTGACCGGCGGCGGGCAACGGGAGGCGCGGTGGCGGGTGCGGGCGGACCGGCGGCCGGGCGGGGCCGCGGGCGCCGGACGGGCGAGGTGGTCCTGGGCAGCAGACCGGCGTACTCCGCATGGCTCCCGCCGCGCTTCCGTCCGGTGCGGACGCCGCCGGCCGCCGAGCACCCCCGCGCCGAGCGCACGGTGCCCTGGCTGCGCGTCGCCGCCTCCTACGCCTGGCGCCTCATCCTCGTCGGCGCCGCCGTCTACGGCGTCTTCACCGTCCTGGGCCGCTTCCAGCTCATCGCCGTGGCCCTGTTCGTCGCGCTGGTCGTCACCTCGGTCCTGCGCCCCTTCGCCGACCTGCTCGACCGGCTGCTGCCCAGAGCGCTGTGCGTCGCCGCCGTCCTCGTGGGCAGCCTGCTGTTCCTGTTCGGACTGCTCGCCTTCGTGGGCGACGTGGTGGCGGGGCAGTGGGGGCAGCTCACGACCGAGCTGACCGGCGGCATCCACCGGATCGAACAGTGGCTCCAGCGTCCGCCGTTCCGGCTCAGCCCCGGCAAGCTCTCCGGACTGCAGCACCAACTCCTGTCCTATCTGGCCGCCCACCGGGCCGGCCTCGTCAACAGCGCCCTCAGCGGCCTCGGGCGAATCGTCGAACTGGTCACGGCCGCCGCGCTCGCCCTCTTCACCTCCGTCTTCTTCATCCACTCCGGCGAGCGCCTGTGGGGCTGGGTGCGCGACCAACTGCTGCCCGGCGGGGCCCGGGTCGTCTGGGACCAGGCCGGTCACGCGGCCTGGCGCGCGTTCGCCGGATACACGCGCGGCATCATCATCGTGGCCGCGACCAACGCCGTACTGGTCGGTATCGCGCTGTTCGTGCTGCGGGTGCCGCTCGCGCTGCCGCTGGCCCTGCTGGAGTTCTTCGCCGCCTTCATCCCGCTGGTCGGCTCGCCCGTCGCCCTGGCGGTGGCCACGGTCGTCGCGCTCGCCGGACGCGGTCCGGTCACGGCGCTGGCCGTGATCCTGCTCATCGTCGTCATCGGCGAACTCGAAGGCCACGTACTGCATCCGCTGGTGATGAGCTGGGCGGTCCGGCTGCACCCGCTCGTCGTGGCCGTCTCCGTGATCGCGGGCAGCATCGTCGCCGGGGTGATCGGCGCGATCGTGGCCGTGCCCTTCGTCTCGGTCGTCTGGGCCGTCCTGCGGGCTCTGCGTCCCGGACCGTCGTAGCGTCCCGGACCGTCGTAGCGTCCGGGCCGCCGCGGCGCCGGGCCGCCCGGGCGTCGGTCCGCCGTCGGGCCGGGCCGCCCGGCCCACGCGCCCGCGGGCACGCTTTTCGGCCGCGCCAGAACGGGCACGCGGTCCGGGTACGACACCGAGTGGAGGGACGGTTCCGCGATGTCCGAGTACGAACGTTCACGCACGATGCCCGCGCAGCCCGAGCAGGTCTTCGATCAGGCCGCCGATGTCGGTCGGCTCGACGCCTGGCTGCCCGACGCCCTGCACGTGCACGCCGAGGAACCACCTGCCGTGACCGTGCACGAGGACGACACCGGCGAGGACACCTCCGCGCTGCTGCGCGCCGAGCGCGACCAGATGCGGATCGAGTGGGGCACCCGGGAACAGGGCGGCTACGCCGGCTGGCTCCAGGTCGCCGGCATCGGCAGCGGCGCCAGCGAGGTGACCGTGCACCTGTCGTTCTTCGAGGACAGCCACGATCCGGGCGAGCGAGCCGCCTGCGACGCCCTCGACAGCAGTCTGCGGCGGCTGGAGGAGCAGGTCCGGATACGGGTCGACAACGCGGCCGGCTGAGCCGCGCCCGGCACCCGCGCCCGGCACCGAGGAGCGGGTAGAGGTCCGGACCGGAGAAGACGGGAAGCAGCGAAGCAGCAGAGCAGAAGGGTGCGGGCATGCCGCGGCGGGGGGGGGGGGGGGCCGGGCCCCCCCCCCCCGCCCGCGCGGGTACGGTAGGGCGCGCACCCCCCCCCCCCCCCGGCCCCCCCCCCCCCCCC
>NZ_JBFACU010000068.1:0-12571 GCF_040641015.1 Streptomyces sp. NPDC021356
GGCTGGCGGGGTCGCAGAAGCAGACCGGGATGTCGGTGGCGAGGGTGAACTCGCCGTGCCGGGCCATCTCGCTGCCCTGGTCCCAGGTCAGGGACCGCATCAGCTGGGCGGGCAAGGTCTGGATGGTGGCTGTCAGAGCGGTCAGGACGGCCTCGGCGCATCCCTCTTACGGACTCACCCGTGCCGGGGCCGGTTCGCGGCCGACTGGACGGAGACGGCCGCGAACTCGGACGGGGCGAGGCGAGGCGAGGCGGGGCGTTCGGAGGGTTCCTCAGACCGTCCTCACGCGGCCGGCGTACCGCTGTGTCCAGCCGATTCCGGCGCCGTCGGTGATCACCACGTCGTAGTAGCCGCGCTCGGTCGGCCAGTCGACGACCACCGACCTGCCGGCGCCCACGTGGTAGCGCCGGGTGCCGCCGGCGTAGTCGTTCGCCGTGAGGGTGTAGTGGATCGCCCGCATGCCGTGGTTGCGCAGGGTCAGCCGGACCCTGGCGTGCCGGCCGGTGACGAGTTCCGCGTCGACGGCCGGGATCGCGATATTGGTCCGGCCGGCGGGGACGACCTGTCCGGCGAAGGAGCGCAGGAAACCGTCGGGCCCGTAGACGGAGAAGGCGTACTTCCCGCCAGTCTCGTTCGTGTCCCAGGTGTACTGGCGCGGGTGGGAGACGGAGACGGTGAACGGCGTGTTCGAGAAGTCGCGGTACTTGTCCGGGAAGACCTGAAGGCTCACAGCCTTGCCGTCGGGACCGCCGGCCAGCGTCATCGACGCGGTCACCGTGCCGGCGGCGCGGTCCTCGGTGAGTGTGGCGTGCGGGTGGAAGGAGAGGCCGCGCGGCTTCATCCCGCCCTCCGGGAAGGACGGCGGTGTCCCGTTGACCGGGTCGGCGATCTCCACGGGGCCCGGCCGGGGGTGGGCGAAGTCGAGCGCGCTCGTGAGGTCACCGGCGATCGAACGGCGCCAGCCGGTGATGTTCGGGCAGGTGAACGGCTTACCGAGGTAGGCGGCCCAGGTCTCGAGGAACCTGACGACCGAGGTGTGGTCGAACACCTCCGATGCGACATGGCCGCCGCGCGTCCAGGGTGAGACCAGCAGCATCGGCACGCGCGGGCCGAAGCCGTAGGGGGTGGTGCCGGAGAACTCGCCCACCGTGCCCGGCTCGGGGCGCGGCGGAAGGACGTGGTCGAACTTCCCGTCGTTCTCGTCGTAGGTGATGATCACGAGGGTGTGGTTCCAGATGTCCGGGTTGCTCTGCAGCGTCCGGAGCACCTTGTTCATGTAGCGCTCGCCGTGGACGGTGTCGAAGTCGGGGTGCTCGCTCCACGCTGCCGGCATGACGACCCACGAGACCTCCGGCAGCGGGTACTCGGCGCCCGGCCGGCAGGCCGCGATGAGGTCCCTGAGCACCGCGTTGAGGTTCTCCTCGGAGTCGTCGTTGGGCGTGGTCGCGCCCGCGTAGACGAAGGAGTTGGCCTTCCAGATCTTGCCGGTGCCGGGGGCGAGGTCCTCCTCGCTCGCGATCCGCGGGTCGAACGCCCGGAAGCTGTTCGTCACGTTGCAGCCGTACTCGCCGACGAAACCGCTCTGCAGGCTGCCGCCTACGCCGTGGCCGCTGTTGTCGGAGTACACGCGCCAGTTGATGCCGGCCTGCTCGAGCTGCTCGGGCACCGTCCGCCAGGTCCGGGTGTAGTTGTTCTGCCCGGCGTTGGAGGTCTCGCCGCCGGCCGAGCCGGACATCAGGTAGTAGCGGTTCGGGATGGTCGGCCCGTGCAGCGAGCAGAAGTTCATGTCGCAGACGGTGTACTGGGAGGCGAGCGAGTACATCCACGGCATGTGGTCGGGTGTGTAGTACCACATGCAGTGGGCGCCCTTGTCCTTCACCCAGGTGTTCCAGCGGCCGCCGTTGGCGCCGTAGAAGTTGTGGTTGTCGCCCCAGGTGGCGGTCGAGACGGCCGGCGTCACGATGGTGCCGTCGGCGTCGCGCTGCTGGAAGACGTTCGTGCCGTCCTGGAACCGCAGCACCTGCTTGTCGTTCTGCCCGCGCACGCCCGGCAGTTGGCCGAGGTAGTGGTCGAAGGAGCGGTTTTCCTGCA
This sequence comes from Streptomyces sp. NPDC021356, assembly GCF_040641015.1. Lineage (NCBI taxonomy): Bacteria > Bacillati > Actinomycetota > Actinomycetes > Kitasatosporales > Streptomycetaceae > Streptomyces > Streptomyces sp. NPDC021356. The sequence continues at coordinate 2,092 of NZ_JBFACU010000068.1, forward strand.
TCAGGACCACCACGTGCTTCAGGTCGGACATGTCGCCGCTGAAGCCTTCCGGCAGGGCGTGGTCGGCGGCACGCGCGTCCGTGGCGCCGGCGATCTCGGCGACGGAGCCGACGGCCAGCGCGCCAAGGGCACCCGCGGCGGTCTGGAGCGCTCTGCGCCGGGTGACGCGGAGTTCACCGCTGGGACTCTCGGCCGACGCGGGTTCGGTGATGGTAGGCGTCATCAGTGAGACCTCTCGGGAGAGAACGCTGAGAAGGGCAGGCGCGAGGGCGATCGCGCTAAAGGGCGGCTCTCAGGAGGTGGGGGCGCCCCGGCCGGCTCTTGCTCGCTCGTAGATCCCTGGTGCTCTGAGCCTGGAACAGACATAGGACATCGGCACCCGTGTACCTCACGTTCAGCTCCGTCGCTGCAGTCGCCCTTGCGCCACCAAGACCGTATCGAACAGGAGTCGTCCCGTGCCGCTTTGTGCTCGAGAACGGGCGATCGGTACCCGCTTCCGGCTCCCGTCCGGGTCAGTGTGCGACGTTGCGGTGCCTTATGCCTGGCTGGTCCCCTTCGTCGGTGATTCGGCGACTGTGTGACAGCTGATGACGCCCGCCTTGCCGTTCAGTGACTCTGCCGGGCCATGGCCCTGGAGCGGCCGGGTTCTCCCGGAGCAACGTGTGTTCCACCCGCGTCCTTCACCCAGAGCGGCTTGTGCCGCTACGTCAACAGGTACAGGACCACGCCTGCTGCGGCCGCGACATGCTGAGGTCGCCGGCGTCCGGGGGGCCACCGCTATCGGTCCGGTGTAGAAGTCGGACTGCCAGAAGGGCACGGATGCGGCGACGCCGCCGAACTTGAGGATGTGGATCAGACCCGAGCCGTGCTCGACCTCGCCGTCCAGGCATGCCTCCGGCCTCGGCGCACTGCTGGCCCCGGCGGTCCTGGACGCCCTGGGGCCCCCGCGTACGGCAAGGCCGCCGTCGTCGGCCTTTCTCGACCGCCGGCAGCAGCGTGGCCGCACCCGCCGCCTTGCGGAATCCGTGATCCTTACCTGGCTGCCGTCCTACTCCGAAGTCGGCCTGGGCTACTCCCGCCTCGAGGCCGGAACACTCTTCGGAAGCCAGAGTATGATCGCCCTGATCGCCCTGATCGCCCTGATCGCAACCTCCTGTCTCGCCGACCGGCTGATGGGCAAGGCGTCAGCTCTCGAATCCACCGCGGCATCGTTCCGGGAACAGGCCTGCTGATATGCGGACTCGCCATGGTCTGTCTTCCCTGGATCGGAACCCCCGCTCTGGTGGTCGCCATCGTCTCGGTGGGCTACAGGCTGGGCACGGTGGTCTTTCCACTGCTGAACGCAGCCGTGTCCGAGACCTGCCCCAAGGAACAGCCGGCGGGGACACTCGGCGGGTTCCTGGCACTGATGAGCTCCGGAGGCATTGTGGGACCGTACCTGGCCGGCTGGATCGTCGACACAGCGGACTCCACAGCGTCCGGGTATGCGCTGGCCTTCCAGGTCCTCGGAGCCCTCGCAGTGGTCGGCGCGATCACTGCTCTGCTCACTGTGAACCCGCCCTGTGACGCCCGGCGCGTACGGGTCGGCCGGACCGGGGCTTGACCTTGCCCCGTAGGGCAAGGTTTAGCGTTGAAGCTAGGTGAACGGCATGAAGATCAGTGAGCTGGCACGGCGATCCGATGTGACAACCAAGGCTGTGCGGTACTACGAATCGCTGGGGTTGATCACACCTGAGCGCCTCGCCAACGGCCACCCGGACTACGACGAGGTCGACGTGCGCCTCGTACGCGAAATAAGGACCCTGCAGCACGTGGGTATCCCTGTCGAGCGTACCCGCCCCTTCCTCGAGTGCCTGGCGGCCGGACGTCTGCACGCTGACGACCGCCCGGCGTCGCTGGCGAGCTACCGGAAGGCCCTCGACAAGCTCACCGGGCGTATTGAGGCACTGACCGCTCGCCGCGCCACACTGATCACCAGTCTGGACGCCGCCGCCCACCGGGGCAGCAGCGTCCAAAACTCCGAGCGGGCGGGAACGGAAAATGAGCACTATCTGACGCTGCCGGCCGATCTGCCCGCGCCCCAGGACGATGGCGGCGCGGACCACTTGCCCGGCACCAAGGCGCCGCAGATCACTCGGTCCACGACCTGCTGACCCACTGCGGCGACTCCGCCCTGATCACGATGACCGAGCATGGCCTGGTCGCCACCCTGCTGCCGTTCGAGTACGACCCGGACGCCGGGGAACACGGGGCCCTCATCGGTCACATGGCACGGGGCAACGACCAGTGGCGCCAGCCGGTCCAGGGCGAGGCCATGGTCCTCGTCCACGGCCCGCAGGCGTACGTGACGCCCTCGTGGTACCCGACCAAGCAAGTGCACCACCGCGTAGTGCCCACCTGGAACTACATGATTGCGCACGTCTACGGGCAACTGGTCGTGCACGACGACCCGGCTTGGACCGAAGCCCAGATCCGCCGCCTGACCGACCGGCACGAGACCGGCGACTGGGACTTCGACGGCCACCAGTTGGTGACACACCTGGCCGCGCAGCCGTCGGTACCGGTCGGCTTCAGTTCGGTGGAACAGCACTCCGTGCCCGTTCCGCACGTCGGCCTGCTGCTGACAGGCGCCCGATTCCACGGCCTGGCCGACAGGCTGCGCGCCGCCCGAGTCGGCTTCGGCATCGAGCCCTGCCTGCGCTGCGCCGGCGAGCCGGCCGAGCAGTGGACGATGTTCTTGCACGACCCCGCAGGGAATGCTCTGGAGTTCAAGGCGTTCACGGACGAGTCGGCGGTGTTCGCCCGATGAGGTGCATCCTGGTGACGGGGGCCTCACGGGGGCATCGGGAGGGCCCTCGCGGTGGCCTTCGCGGCGGCAGGTGATCGCGTGGCCGTGCAATACGCCAGCCGCCGCGAGGATGCCGAGGCAACCCTGCGCCTGCTGCCCGGCGCCGGCCATGTACTCATCGGCGCCGACCTGGGCGCCGGGAACAGCCGAGCAGGTGATGAGCGAGGCGGTGGCAGGTGGGACAGGTGGATGTCCTGGTCGGCAACGCGGCCGTAGCGACGTCGCCCCCCACCCACCACCCCGTCGCGGGGGGTCCCCCTCGACGCGTGGCGCACAGTGTGGCGCCGCATGATCGACGTCAGCCTCCTGGCCGCCGCAGACCTCACCTGGGCCATGGCCCGGCACCTCATCGACCGCGAAGCCCCGGGCCACGTCGTCAACGTCGGCTCACGCGGGGCGTTTCGCGGCGAGCCGGAGTATCCCGCCTACGGAGCGAGCAAGGCCGCCCTGCACGCGTTCGGGCAGTCGATGGCCGCCGCCCTGGCTCCGCACCGCATCAGCGTCACCGCCGTGGCGCCCGGTTTCATCGCCACCGAACGCCAGACGCCCCAGCTGGCCGGCCCCCGCGGGGACGAACTGCGCAGCCAGAGCCCCTTCGGCCGGGTCGGTACCCCGGAAAAGGTAGCAGCGGCCGTGCACTACCTCGCCTCCTCGGAGACGACGAGCGGTGCAGTACGGCGGACGGCAGCATGGCGGGCTGCGGGCCGCGTGCGGCCTGATGGCCGATCTCCTGGTCGGAAGGCGCTGCCTGCCCGCCTGTGTCAGGTCCGTGATGAAACCGCAGACCGGTTGTGAATATCACGGTCCCTTTCCGTGTTCTTCACCACAGCATTGCTGCAAAGCAATGAAGTCGAGGTGCGTCGATATGGTCGGCCGATGTGCTGATATGTGGCCCCGCATCCGCCGTCAGGAGGGTTGAGCAGCTTCGGCATCGGGTCGGGTCGCCTGCACGTGGTGGGCTTTATGATCGTCGACGAACTAATGGCTCCGCGTCCGTCCTCCTGTCGTCGACGATTCTTGGCGACCGCGAACGTATCCGACTGGGCGGGTCGCGTGACGGTGACGCAGGTGAAGAAGGGTGAACTCCATGGCTCTAGGGCTGCTCCGTCGTCGGCGTTCCCGAGGTGCTTCCGGTGCCGGATCGAGCATCTCGGTCCCCCTGCCGCCCGGCGCCGGGGCGTTCGGCTTCGAGGTCCTCGATCCCATGGGGCAGCCCATGGGCGGAGCCGAGGTCACCGTGACCGCCCTGGACAGCCACCGGGTTGCGACGCGTGGCACCACGGATCCCCACGGCTACTTCATAGCGACGCTGCCACCGGGCTCCTACAGCGCGATGATCGCGGCCGAGGGCCTGTCACCCGCCCGCGAGAACCTCGACATCACAGCCGGGGTGGCCCTGCCCCCGGTGCGCATCGCGCTCCAGCCCGCCCGCCAGATGGAACTTCCGACAGCCGGAACCTGGCTGTTCGATCCTCCGCACACCGCGATCCGGTTCATCGCCAAACACGTGGGCATGGCCCATGTCCACGGGCGGTTCACCCGCTTCCAGGGCGGTATCCACGTCGCACCGAACATGGCCGACTCACACGTGTCGGTGCGCATCGACGCCTCCAGCGTCACCACGGGCAACAACACCCGTGACAACCACCTGCGTTCCGCCGACTTCCTGGACGTCGAACGTTACCCGCACATCGACTTCACAAGTACCCGGTTCGCCCACCGCGGCGGCTCCAAGTGGACCCTGCACGGCACACTCACCATGCACGGCACCAGCCGTTCCGTCGGCCTCGACACCACCTACCTCGGGACGGTCAACGGAGGCTACGACCAGGAACTGCGCTGCGCTGCTCTTGCGAAGACCGAACTCCATCGGGAGGACTTCACCCTCAACTGGCGCTCCATGCTGGCCCGCGGCATCGCCGTCGTCGGTCCGACCGTCCAACTGGAGTTGGACGTACAGGCGATGTACCGCACCCACGACACGCCCACGCCACCGCAGTAGACCCTCACACGGGGGCGTCTGACGCGGGTGCTGTCCGACAGGGGTGTCGCGGTCATTCTTGGGGTGCTGATCGAGGCCGTCCGGCAGCGCACCTCCACATCGCGTCGCAGTTTCACCGTCGTCCGCACGCACCCCGGACGGGACCACCGATCTCGCTGGGCAGTGCTCGGCGACACCTTGACAGCACAGAGCGATCAGATGGGAAAGCGCTCAGGATCATGGGTATCTTCAGCCGACGCCAGACCGCCCTCAGCGAACCGACCCCGGCTGCCGGCACCGGCGCCTCCGTCGCGGAAGCCACGCCCAGGGCTGCCGGGCTCGACCCGGCACTTCGAGCCTTGACCGGGCGATGGACCATCGACCGCCCGCACAGCCGCATCGGATTCTCCGTGCGGCACGCCATGGTCACGACAGTCCGGGGGGCCTTCACGGAATACGACAGCACGTTGCACTTCGACGGAGCCCGGCCCTCCGAGTCGCGGGCCGACCTCGTCATCCGGGTCGCCAGCGTCGACACGGGCGTGGAACAAAGGGACGCGCACATCATCGGCCCTGACTTCTTCGACGCGCGTCACTACCCGGAAATGGCCTTCCGTAGCACCTCCACGCTCCACGAGGGCGGAGAGACCTTCCGCATGACCGGGGACCTGACCATCCGCGACATCACCCGGCCCATCGACCTGCAACTCGACTACCTCGGCTCGGTCCTGGATCCTTTCGGCTACGAGCGAGCCGGCTTCGACGGCACCACCACCATCGACCGCACCGAGTGGGGCCTGGTCTACAACCAGCGCCTCAAGACAGGAGGCGCCATGGTGAGCGAGAAGGTCCGACTCCAGTTCGACATCTCCGCGATCCGGTCGACGTCATAGGCGGCGGTTGTCGAGGAACCGGCGGACGAGGTCGTGAGTGTGCGTGATCGAGGAGTCGGGGCAGGCGGTCGTTGATGTGGGGGCTTCGGCGGGCCGGACGGGTGGTGGTGATCCAGTGGGCGGCTTCGCGTGGGGAGGGCGGTCGCTCGTGGGACGTCTCCATGGGCAGGACCCGTCGTAGGGGTGCGACGGCCATTTTCACGCGCAGGTAGTGGCCGAGACAGCCCTTGGTCCGGACTTCCTCGTGCAGGATTCTCGCGCTGTGCTGTCCCTCGTCCCAGCGTTGTTGCGGTTACTGACGTTGAACTCGTGGTGTCGTAGGGGCTGCCGACTCGTCGTTCGTGCGGTATCACCGGCGGCCGGACGGCTCGGGCGCCGTCAGCTCCCCAGGTTCATCCAGGTGTTCGGGCCGACGACGCCGTCCGGGGTCAGTCGCTGGGGTTTCTGGAAGGTGAACACGGCGTTCCGGGTTCCGGTCCCGAACCTGGCGTCCACGGTCACGGGCGCGCCGTGGGCTGACGGCGTCACGGATCCCCGCCCCGAACCGCCCGTCCGTCCGTCCGTCCGTCCGCCGTAAGGGAAGCTCCGTGCGCGTCGAGCAGGTAGTGGACGGTGACCACCTGGCGCCCACCCCGGGCCCCCCGGGTCGCCGCCTGCCCGTGACTGGTCTCGGCCGCAGCGACCCACTGCACGTCCCGGGTTCTCAGTGGATGTGGCTCTTGATGATTTCGTTGCCGATGTTGTTGTTGATGTTGCCGGTGCTGAAGTTGATCAATGACGTTCCCAGAGTCGGCGTGCACAGGAGGAGGCAAGGGCTCGGGTTGGGGGGCTTCGGGCTTTCGGTCACGGTCACGGTGGTGGTGCCGTTTGAGGCGCCGCAGCCTTCGTCTCCGACCTGGTTTCCGTTGTAGGCGGCAGTGATGGTGTGCGTGCCGGTCGCGCTGAACGACGTGGCCAAGGTGGCGTGGCCGCTCGCATCGACCGGGACGGTGTCCAACGTGTCGCCGCCGTCGAAGAAGGTCACGCCCAGGCCGCCAGTGGGATCCTCGGGACAAGTAACGGTGGCGGTGAGTGTCACCGGGCTTCCGACGGTCGTAGTCGAGGGTGACGCCTGCACGGTGGTCGAGGAGTCTGCCGCCGCCGCCGGCGTAGCCAAGCCGACCACGGCCGCCAGCGCGGCCGTCGCGATGAGAGTTCCCTGCCGACGTGGGTGTCTACGTGCCATGTGAGTGCTCCTTGTGTGTCGTGAGCCCTTTTTCGCCCGCGACTATCCGATGGAGCGTCACCTTATGCCTGATTTGTTGGCATATGCGAGAAATGCTGTTCGTGGTCTGCCGAGTCGGACGAGGTATCACCCCTTCGCACGGACCGGACCTTCATCGTCTTGCGGAAGGCCGAGAGGCGGCAGATCAGATGTGGGGCGCGGAGACGCGTGTGTAGGGCAGGGAGTTGCTGGTCCCGCCCGGCGTGGTCACGGTGACGAGGACGGTCCCGGCGGGTCCAGCGGGTGCCGAGGCGGTGATCGTGGTGTCCGACAGCACGGTGAACGCGGCGGGTTCTGCTCCGAAGCGGACCGTGGTGGTGGTGGTCAGGCCGCTGCCGGTGAGGGTGATCACGGCTCCCGGATCGACGGGTCCCTGGCTGGGAGAAAGGCCGGACAGTTGTGGCGTGGGCACGTAGCTGTAGGCAACAGGGTTGCTGGTGCCGCCGGGCGTGGTGACCGTCACCGGCACCGTTCCGCTGCCTGCCGGGGTGACGGCCGTGATCTGTGTCGGGGAGTCGACCGTGAAGGTGGTGGCCTGGGTGGCGCCGAAGAGGACCGTGGTGGCTCCCGTCAGGTCGGCGCCCCTCAGGGTGATGCTGGTGCCGCCGGAAGCGGGACCTTGGGTGGGGGCGACGGAGATGAGGGTGGGGGCGGTGAGGTAGAAGAAGTAGACCGGCCCGGTGGTGCCGCCGGGGGTTGTGACGGTGATCGGAACCGGGCCTGAGCCGGCGGGCGTGACGGCGGTGATCTGGGTGGAGGAGTCGACGGTGAACGTGGTGGCGGGCGTGGCGCCGAACATGACTGCGCTGGCCGAGGACAGGCCGGTGCCGGTGAGGATGACCGTCGTGCCGCCGGAGGCCGGCCCCTGGCTGGGTGACACTGATGTCAGGGCCGGGGGTGCGGCGTAGGTGTAGGTGACGGGATTGCTGGTGCCGCCGGGGTTCTTGACAGTCACGGCGACGCTGCCCGTGCCGGGCGGCACCACTGCGGTGATTTTGGTCGTGGAATTCACGGTGTAGGTGAGGGCCGGCGTGGCGCCGAAGAGGACTGCGGTGATGCCGGCGAAGCCGCTGCCGTTGAGTGTCACGGTGTTGTTGCCGGCAGCGGGCCCGGTGGAGGGAACGACCGAGGTCAGTACGGGTCCTGCCGCTGGAGCGGCCAAGCGCGCGGTTGTCGACGTGGAGCGTGCGTCGTTCATGGGTCTTCCTTGGCAGTCGATGGCGGGTAAGGCGGAAAGCCCCTCGGCCCCATACGTTCAGAGCCGAGGGGCTCCGCGGACGACAGGCCACGTCAAGCGCGGCATGTCATCTCTCAGGCGAGAGCACCGGTCAGATGCCGGGTCCGGCCACGTAGGTGAAGCCGTCCGCGGCGGTTGCGCTGCCCGCGTCGTTGCTGACCACGACGTCCACGGCGCCTGCTGTTCCCGGCGGCGTGACGGCCGACACCGAGGTGTCGGAGATCACGGTGAAGGGTGCCGGGTTACCGTCGAAGGTGACCTCGGTCGTGCTGGCGAGGCCGGTACCGGTGATGGTCACAGCCGTGCCGCCCGACGTCGGTCCCTCGCCCGGGGCGACCGTGGTCACGGTCGGGACCGCGACGTAGGTGTAGGACAGGCCGTTGTTGGTGCCGCCGGCCGTCGTGACGCTGACGCCTACCGAGCCGGCGGCGCCGGCGGGTGCGACGGCGGTGATCTGGCTGTCGGACACCACGGTGGGCGTGACGCTGTTGGCGCCGAAGGACACGCTGGTGGCCGTCGACAGGCCCGTGCCGGTGATGGTGACGGTCTCCCCGCCGGCGGTCGAACCCGAAGTGGGGCTCAACGACTGCTTGAAGGGCGCTCCCACGTAGAAGAACGAGATCGGGTTGCTCGTGCCGCCCGGCGTGGTGACGGTGACGCCGACCACGCCGTTACCGGACGGAGAGACAGCGGTGACCTGCGTCGGGGAGACGTTGGTGACCGAGGTGGCCGACCGGGTGCCGAAGTGCACCGCGGTCGTGCCGGACAAGTTGGTCCCCGTGATGGTGACAAGCGTGCCACCACCACTGGATCCCTGGTTCGGACTGATGGGCATGACGGACTCCTCTTGGCTCGGGGCACGACAAGACGCGACCGAGCACGATCAGGTGATGCAACTCCGCCGTCCACGGGCACATGCGTCAGCTTCCACAGCCACTGGCCAGGTGGGATCTCGAAGGCCTTGCAATGGATCCCGGCCGGCGATGGTGGGCGAGCCGCCGCCGAAGATCACACACGAGGTCTCAGGAATAAGGGAATGCCGACGGGCACTCAGGCAGTGCGCTACCGCGGGCCCACACGCTTCCGTGGGAGGCACCTGTCCGCTGAGACGGATACAACAAGTAACACACCCTGCCGTAACGGTGGCAAGGCGTCACACAAGAATCAAATCCGCCGGACCGGCGCATGAGAGCGTAACCAGTCTTATATACGGAATGAATATTCCAAGCTCCACGAACCTATCGGACTTCACCAGCCGTGATCGCCCCGCGCGCACGCCGGGCCTTGTCATGTCTGCTCCGCCCCCTCGACGCCCGCATACAAAACCTCACCCCACCGAACGAGACACGCCTCCCCCTGCTATCCCGCTCCTCTACGCATCGCCTGAGCCTCGACACCACCCCTGCCTCACGCACGTGCCGTACACCCCGCCACACCCCGTCCGCCCACGTCGACCTGACGCTCCGTAACAGCATGGTCATCACGCCAGGCGAGGTCCACGATGCTCTCGTCCACGGGGGCGGTGGACTTCGGGGCTTCCACCTTGATCGTGGACACCGGTTGTCATGCAGCGATGGCCAGCGTAGTTGATCTCTGTTCGACGGCGACCGGCGTGAGGTAGCCGATCGTGGAGTGCCTGCGCCGGTGGTTGCAGAAGCCGAGTCAGTGGAAGGCTGGGAGCCGGGCGGCTCGTTCGTTCGGCCAGCCGCGCCGGTCGGGAAGAAGCTCCCGTTTGAGCGAGGCGAAGAACGACTCCGCGGCTGCGTTGTCTGCGGAGGTGCCGACCGCTCCCATGGACCGCCGGACCCCGGCCTGTCGGCAGGCGTCGACGAACGCCTTGGATCCGCCCTGAGCCCCGTGATCGCTGTGGAAAATGACGCCGCCCACCTGAGCGCCGCGAGTGCGGACGGCCCCGTTGAGCGCGTCGGTGACGAGCTCGGCCCGCATGTGGTCGGCCATCGACCAGCCCGGCAGGCGACGGGAGAACACGTCGATGACGGTGGCCAGATAAAGGAATTTCCCGCCGGCGATGGGCAGATAGGTGATGTCACCGGCCCAGGCCGGTTGGGGGCGGACGCGGTGAAGTCGCGCCGCAGCAGATCGGGCACCGCCTGGGCGGACGCGGTGAAGTCGCGCCGCAGCAGATCGGGCACCGCCTCGGCGGACGCGGTGAAGTCGCGCCGCAGCAGATCGGGCACCGCCTCGGCGGACGCGGTGAAGTCGCGCCGCAGCAGATCGGGCACCGCCTGGGCGGACG
>NZ_JBFACU010000068.1:12666-20810 GCF_040641015.1 Streptomyces sp. NPDC021356
GGACGCGGTGAAGTCGCGCCGCAGCAGATCGGGCACCGCCTGGGCGGCGGGGTCCGGGATCGTGGTGCGGTGTCGCCGCCTCAGCCTCCGCCCCTGGATGCCGTGTCGGCGCATAAGGCGCTCGATGCGCTTGCGGTTGACCATCACACCGTCGGCGCGGAGCTCGGCGGTGACCCGCTTGGCCCCATAGGCCTTTCCGGACTCTGTGTGGACCTTGCGTATCCGTCGGGTGAGTGCGGCGTCGCAGCCTTCTTCGCGGCGCGGGCCGGTGCGGTCTTCAGTCACCGGTAGAACCCGGACCTCGACAGGCTCAGCACGGTGCACACCGCCGCTTCACGCCGAAGGCGTCGCGATGGTCGGCAACAACTCGAAGCGGCTCACCAGTTCGTCTCGCCCGCAGAATACCTGGCCGCCCGGCGCAGGATGTCACGCTTCCCTCTCCCGCTCGCGCACCTGCCTGCGCAAGGCCGCGATCTCCGCGTCCTTCGCCTACGCCGCGACCGATTCGGGCCGCTCGGCCTTCTCCGCCGTCTTGATCCACTGCCGCAGCGTCTCGTGATGCACGCCGAGCTCGGCGGCGATGCGTGAGACGGGCCGGCCCGACGAACGGTCCAACGCCACCGCGTCGGCCCGGAACTCCCCCGAGTACTTGTAGGTCCCCACCCGGGACTCCTCTCCCTGGACTCAAGATCCAGTGTCGAGGTGTCCACGCTCAAGGTGGAGGGCCCGTGCGGCCCGACACCCTCGACGGCTTCATAGCCGACACCGGTCTGACCGTCGATGAACTCGCGTCACCTTGACGAGCCGAAGTCAGTAAATCGACACACCGCCCGGGGCAGCTTCGTGCAGAAACCGCAGTGGCCGTCGGCATTGCACAGAGGGTCCTCGTATTCGCCGCAGGTGAGGAGGTACTTGGCGTGGTAGCGGCTCGTGTGGCGCCGTGTCACCCGGCGAGGAGATCGGCTGTGTCTGGGTGAGTGCCGTCCCGCACATGATCTACGGTCGTGAATGAGCACCACAGTTGGCACCGTGAGCGCTTGAGAGGACAGCCCGGGGCCTGCGGGTCAACACAGTCAGCCGTACGGTCGCTGACGTGCTGCAGTCTGGCCTCCTCCGGGTCCCGGAGGTGCCGGGTGCTCACCGAAGCGGGGATCAAAGACGGGGATCCGGGCGGTGTCCGCGTGCTGCACCGGCCGTTCCTCGTGCGGCACGTGCGCTCAGGGCCGAGGCCGGAGGTCGATCACGACCTTGCCGCGAACGTGTCGGGCCGCCTGGAGTTCGACGGCCGCACGGATGTCCTCGACGGGGAAGGCCGCCGCGATGGGTACCCGCAGACGGCCGGCCGCCACAAGGCGCGCGATGTTCTCGAGAGCGTCGGGTGCGGCGTTGGCGCCGTTGGCGGCAGGGACGCCGTCGACTTGGCCCGCGATGGTGCAGATGCGACCGTCCGGCACTCCCAGCGCGCGAGCGGCGTGCACCGTGTCCGTCCCGTGCAGGTCCAGTGCCGCGGTGACAGGGCCCGCACCGAGGTCGCGGACCCTGCCGGCAAGGCCCTCGCCGTACGCGACCGGTTCGGCGCCGAGGCTTCGCAGATACTCCGCTGACCACGGCGAGCCCGTCCCTATGACCAGCGCACCCGCGATCCGAGCCAACTGGACCGCGAACACACCGACCCCGCCGCCCGCGCCGCCGATCAGCACCGTGTCGTCCGGACCGAGGTCAAGGACATCGAGAGCGGCGGCCGCGGTGCTGCCCGCGATCGAGAGGGTCGCGGCGGTGCGGTCGTCGACGCCGTCCGGGGTGTGATGAGCGATGCCGTTCGCGATGTCCCCGTTCGCGTCGAGGACGACGTGGTCGGCGACCGCACGGGACAAGGCAGCCCCGAACACGCGGTCGCCGACCGCGTAGCCCCTCGCGCCCGCACCGACCCGGTCGACGACTCCGGCGTAGTCGGTCCCGAACCCGGCCGGCAGGCTCAGGCCGAACCGTGCCGCGGTCTCGGCGTCCGCGGTCATGATCCAGTCCATCGGGTTCAACCCGGCCGCTTTCACCCGCACACGGATCTGCCCGTCGCCCGCCTGAGGTTCGGGCACGTCCTGGAGGGCCAGTACCTCCGGCCCGCCCCACGACTCGAGCCGGACCGCCCTGCTCGCGCCGTCCCGAAGTCCGTCGTCGTACTGCTGCATGTCGTACTCGTCTCCTCGCGCTCGCGGAGCCACCCTGAAACGGACTATGCTCCGTTTACGGAGTCCAACATAACCGGAGCGTGTTCCGTTTGACTAGTCCCAAGCCGCGGGCGACCCGAGCCGATGCCGCCCGCAACCGCGAACAGCTGCTCGAGGTCGCGACGCGCGTGCTCGCCTCGCCCGGTGCGGAGACGTCGATGCGCGCCATCGCCCGCGAGGCCGGCGTCGGCATCGGGACGCTCTACCGCCACTTCCCGACCCGCGAATCCCTGGTGGAGGCTGTCTACCGTGATCAAGTCGTCCGCCTCACCAACGGCGCCCGGGACCTGCTCGCCGAGGTGGCCCCGGCCGTTGCGCTGCGACGCTGGATGGACCTGTTCGGCGACTGGATCGCGACGAAGAACGGCATGCTCGACACACTGCTGACGATGATCGAGTCCGACGTCGTCGGCCACGCCAGGACCAGGGACGAGATCCTCGACGCGATATCGTCGATCCTCGACGCAGGTCGCGCTGCGGGGGATCTCCGGCCCGACGTCACCGCCGAGGAGATCGCGGCCGGCCTGATCGGGATCTTCACCGTCGCGCACCAGCCCGGCCACGCGATCACTGCCGATCGGCTTCTCGACATCCTCCTCGACGGCCTTCGCCCGCGAAGGCATCCTTGAGCAACAGCCGAACGACCGCCCGGAAGTCCCCAGGTGCACTGACCACGAGGCGCGAGCAAGACCCCTCCTGATCACGCGCGTCGCGACGAAGCCGGACGGCTTCTCGCACGCCCACCGGCGCAACCACACAGCACCACAACAACGCTGTCCGGCTCGCCCACCCCGAGCGCCTCAAGTCAGTAAGCGTCAGCCCTGGCGTCGTACGCCCGCTGGCAGTTCTGGATCTCTCCGCTGTGTTCGACGGTCCAGTCATAGAGCAGGCCGAACGGCTCGCGCAGGGACTCGCCCAGGGGTGTGAGCGAGTACTCGACGCCGACCGGTGAGGTCGGCAGCACTCTGCGCTGAATCATGCCGTTGCGCTCAAGACGGCGCAGTGTCTGGGTGAGGACACGTTGCGTGATGCCCTCCAGACCTCGCTTCAGTTCATTGAACCGGGTGGGCCGTTCCAGCAGCGCCATCACCATCATCGACCACTTGTCCGCTATCTGGTCGAGGATCGGTCGGCTGGGGCAGTCCGCCCGGAAGACCGCCCGTGTTTCGGCGTCAACGCCGTGCATATCGGTGTCCTTCATGATCCTACGTGCTCCAAAAGTGCCTTCTTGACCATCTGGGCGTCGTCGCCGACGGTAGGTATGCATTGCAAACCTACATGCCAAGCGGTAACCAATGGAGAGCCTCATGACGAACGATGCCTACGCGACCCTGCGCGTGAGCAGCGAGCACGGCGTCGCCCGGATCGTCCTCGACAATCCCCCGGTGAACGCGCTCGGAACGACGATGATGCGTGAGCTGCGGACGGTGCTGACGGGCCTCAAGGACGAGTCTTCCGTCCGCGTGATCGTCTTCTCGAGCGCCGACCCGGAATTCTTCATCGCTCATGTGGACATGCACGTCGGCGAGGAGATGGACGTCCTCCAGGAACTCGCCGCATCCGCCCCGGCGGACGTGAACGTGTTCCAGGCGATCGGTGAGCTGATCCGCCACCAGCCCCAGGTGACCATCGTGAAGCTCGCCGGGAAGGCCCGCGGAGGCGGGGCGGAATTCGTGGCTGCAGCGGACATGACGTTCGCCGCCGTCGAGACCGCTGGACTCGGTCAGATTGAAGCCCTGATGGGCATCATCCCCGGCGGAGGCGGCACGCAGTACCTTCGGGACCGCATGGGTCGCAACCGCGCCCTGGAGGTGATCCTCACCGCCGACTTGTTCGATGCCGAGACCGCAGCGTCCTACGGCTGGATCAACCGGGCCCTGCCGGCCGACGAGCTCGACCAGTACGTCGACCGTGTCGCCCGTAACATCGCCGCGCTGCCCGACGGTGTCATCGAAGCAGTCAAGCACTCGCTGCCCGCCGATGACTTCAAGGAAGGACTGCTGCGTGAAAACCATGCCTGGGCTTCTACGTTCAGCCTGCCGACCGCTCAGCGTCTGATCAGCAAGGGCCTGCAGCAGGGGGCACAGACGCCGCTCGGCGAACGCGACCTTGAGGGACTCATGCGCAGAGTCGCGCGCTGATTGCCGGACGGGCACGTGACACAACGGTGAACGGCCTCACAGCCGTCCTGTTCGTCCATCAAGCCATTGAGCTTCCGGTTCGGGTTCGGGCCTTGAATGTACGTCGGCGTAGCCGAACCAGGCGCCGGGATCGACGTGCCGGCCGCTGGTCGTGCTGGTCCTGCTGTGCATCGCGACGGCGAGTCGCTCCTCTGGCCGGGCGGCCGGTCCGGTGTACAGCCCGACTCGTCTGCCACTGCCTGCGGCTTCACCCCGGTAAGAGCCTTGGGCAGGATGACGAATTGGACGTCCGGATCCGCCTCGACGTCGGGGAACAGCCGCGCCGGCGCCTCGCACAGCGCCCAGTGCGTGGGGGCCCGCTTACCGTCCAGCAGACCGGCCGCCGCGAGCAGGAAGGCCGAGGCGCACAGGCTGACGATGCGCGTCCGCGGCCCGATGCGGTCCAGCGCCGCAGCGAGATCCGCGGGGAGCGTGCCGGTCGCGAGCAGGTACTCGCTGGGCTCCTGCGTGGCGAGCACGACGGTGTCCGCACGCTCCAGCACCGACTCGTCGTGGTCGACGACGATCCGGTAGTCCCCGTGCGTGGCACCGGCCGGCCGCCGAGGGAGCAGGTGCTGACGGAGTGCAGACGGGTCCCGTCCGGTTCAAGTGACTCCTGTTGCGTTCCGACTGCCGGTGGGGAACTCGTAGTCCGCCACCACGACGATGAGCCGCCACCGCTTGAAGCGTAGGAAGTGGACGACGAGGTTCGACTACATCGACCTCTGCCTCGTGAATGCCGGGTTGTTGCATCGCACCTCCGGAGGGCGCAGTACGAACAGGAGATGCACAGAGAAACGAGGCTCGGGGCGTGCCCGTTCCGCTCCGGCACGAGCGAGGGCTCGAAGGAAGCCGGTATCGGGCTGGGTCTACCGCCCTGTCACCGTCAGGTACTCGGTCTTCTTCACCCGGCCGTGGTGGGCGACGATCGTCACAGGGTAGCGGCCGGGCTTGAGGTCGTGGCGGACGGTGGCCGTGCCGAAGAAGCGCGGGGCGTCGCCGTCGGCGGCCTTGCTGTCGTCGTAGCGAAGGCGGAGCGCCCCGGTGAACGCCGGGGAGGTGGCGGTCAACCTCGTCTGCTCGCCCGGGTCCGGGTACTCGTCGTGCCACATGACCGCGACCTGACGCCCGACGCCGACCCGGAACCGGTGCGTGCCGCCCGAGTAGCCCTGGCCCGGGTCGTAGAACTCGGGCCCGTACGCCTTGCCCAGGTAGTCGCGGTCGCCGGGCCGGGACGCGCGGACCTTCACGTGCTTCTCGGCGATGCGGCGGCCGTACGGGCCGTACAGTGTGAAGGTGTACGTGCCGTCCGCCAGGACGGGCTTGAGCTGCATCTGCGCTGAGAAGGCCCGCGGGTTGTAGAAATCCAGGGTCGCGTCGTGGACGAGACGGACGGGCCCGGGCAGGGCCGCGGACCGCACGGTGAAGTCGGTGCCCCGCTCACCGGGGTACAGATCGTCGAAACCCGCCCACACCGGCTCCCCGGGGCGGGTCACGTACCGCGACGCCGACAGGGTGAAGGAGGGCCGCTGGGATCGTACGACCTGGATCCTGTCGTGGGCCACGCTACGGCCATGGACTGTCACCGTCAGCGGATACCAGCCGGGCTTGTCCGTCATCTTGAGGGTCGCCAGGGCCCAGTAGTGGTCGCCCTCCCATCCCAGCCGTGCCGACCCGCCCAACGCGGGCGACTGGGCGGTCACCGCGTCGCCGCCCTGTGCGTGGCTGACGCCGTAGAGCATCATGTGGACCAGTTGCCCGGGGCGGGCGTCGGTCTGGCCGTTGAGGATCAGGTCGGGCTTGCCGCTCGTGGTCCCGGGACTTTTGGGGGTGGTGGAAGCGGTCTTGTGCGCGGAGGCGTCCGTGCTGTGCGCCGCTCCGGCCGCGCTCGCCGCGGTGGCGCCCCCGCACAGCACGAGACACGCCGCTGTAACGGCCACGGCCCTGGACCAGTTCATCGTTCCTCCAGTAGTTCGGTCACCTGTGAAGAGGGCGAAACGGTGCTGCTGGTCATCCGCGGCAGCGGGAAGGGCACGAATGTTACGCATTCGTCGGCGGGCTGCCGGGCGCGTCTGCCGGCCTGCGCCCGGCGACAGCCGATGCGGCAGCTCACGCGATCTCCGAAGGCAGGTGCTCATCCCAGGAGACAGGGCGTCGACGTAGTCGGACGGCGTCCGGTTCGTACTGCGCCGGCTGCTGAGCCGGCTCGACGAACGTGTCAGGCGCGCATTCCAAGATCATGGAGTCGGCCGAGGTGCCCGAACCGTGAAATCCGCGAGGCATGCGGCACGCTCCGGTCGTCGTGCTTACGCTGACTGTGCGCGCGGCACTGGCCGGAGCGACCTTGCTGCTCGTGGTCGGCGAGTGGATCGCCGACGCCCCTCCTCGGTCCTGGAGCGTCTCCGCGCACGACCCGGCCCCCTGTTCCCGAAACGGTCTCTGCCCGCGGAAACAACGGTGCGGCGGCTGCTGGGCCGCATCGACGGCGACTCGCTGCACCAGGCGGTGGGCCGCTGGCGGAGGAGGACGCCCGGAGCAGGGTTGCGGCCAGGGCCAAGGGGAAAGGGCGGCGGCCCAAAGCGGACCTGGACAGCGGCGTCGAGGATGTGACGCTGAGCGACGGATCATCCGCGTCCAACTCCGGTGCATGCGGGTCGCGCAGCGAGTGAAGGGCGCAGAGCGTCAGGACGCTGCGCAACTGACCACCGTGGCCGGCGGCTTGCTCTCGCTCGAAGTCCTGGCCGCGCCAGGTGTCACGGATGGAACCGCCACCGGCCTTCAGAAATGACATCCACCCTGCCGTCCCTGACGCGAACGGCCGTCTCGTCGTCGATGAAGTAGATCGGGAAGTCCGCCCGCGCAGCGATGCGATCAGCCCAGGCGTCGTCCCGCTCGGGGAAATCCGGTGAGTACAGATGAGGCTTGAGATACCAGTCGAAGAGGCCGAACGGCGGCTCCACGGTCGTCGCGCCGAGCACGTGGAGGTCCGTGGTGTCCCCGATGACGTCGGCAGAGTGTCCGGTGAGATTACGGCTGAAGATCATTGATCCGGCGCTGAACCCCACATAGATCCGGCTCTTCAGCGCCTCCAGGAAGCCGTCGGCCAGGCCGCTGGCGGTGATGCTGCGCGCGAGGTGGTAATGACTGCCGCCCCCGACATAGATGACGTCGGCGTGGAGCAGCCGGTCGAGCACCATCTGCCGGGGCAGGCCATTCAGCTCCAGGACGTCGAACTCCCGCCAGCCGAGGCCGTGCAGCCGGTTCATGTCCGCGACGAACCACCCATGGTCCCCGGGCTCGGCGACCGATGCCGTGGGAACGTATACGACGTTCGCCGATCCGAACGGCCTACCCAGCATGTCCCGCAGCGCATCCCGCTGCGTCTCGTTACGCAGACCACTCGCCGTCAACAGAAAGTTCATCGGCCGAGCCAAGCACGACTCACGGGGCCCGCGCAACGAACCCAGGATCCACCGACACCGTCATGGCATGGCGCATCAGGAACAGGCACTCAGCTTGTTCTTTATCTACCAGGACCTGCCAGGCTTGCCGATGGCCTTGAGGGTCTCGGGGCGTCTGACGGTTTTGCCGACGTCGTAGCGGGGTGCCCGCTGTTTGTTCTTGGCGCCGGGTGGCCGTCCGGGACCGGCGCCTCGGGGTTTGGGAACACGAGTCGGACAGGCGAGGTAAGCGCGGATGTTCCGGAACCCCCGGCGGACCCGGGCCGGGGTGAGCCGGT